>SLBI01000089.1 GCA_007126375.1 Paracoccaceae bacterium | reverse complement strand
CCAGGCCAGCGCCAGCAGGACCGACCCGACCAACAGGCAGCCGGCCGCCACCGCGAGACTGGCCCAGACGGCGCCGAACCGGGCCGCCAGCGCCAGCCAGGAGGCCGCCGCCAGCAGCAGCGCCGCCACCAGCAGAAGCAGGCCGCCGGCCATCAGCATCCCGGCCTGCAGCAACCGGCGGCGCCAGTCGAACACGCGGTTACCTCCGGCCCAGCAGCAGGCCGACGAGAAAGCCCAATCCGGCGGCGATCCCCATCGCGGTGGCGGGACGGTCGCGGGCCATGCGGTCGGCCTCGGCCAGCGCCGCGTCGAGCCGGGCGTGCACATCCTCGATCCGCGCCTCGGCGCCGGCACGGGCATGTTCGGCCCGGTCCCTGACCTCGTCGGCGGCGGCGCGGGTGCCGGCGCGGCCCAGCCCCTTCAGCGTCTCGGCGATGGCGGCGATATCTGCGCGCAACGCCTCGACCTGGCGGCTCAACTCCTCGACGGTCGGTTCGGGCTTGTCGTCCTTGGCGGGCATGGCGCTCTCCTCGGGTCGGTTGCAGGGGCTCAGGCCACGAAGAAGGCGGGCCGGAACACCCGCAAGGTTATCGCGCCGACCCCGGCGAGCACCAGAGCCAGCACGAAAAGCCAGCCGGCAAGCGGGATCAGCGCCAGAAGCCCGGCCAGCCCCGCGCCGATCAGCGCCGCCAGCATGCGCGCGCCGAGGCTGTCGGGCTCGCCGCGGCCGACGGCGATCATCAGCCCGGCGCCGAAGCTGTAGGCGCCGACGACATAGCCGAGGAAGCCGCCCAGCGCAGCCAGCGCCAGCGCCGCCGGGCTGACGAAGATGCCGATCAGCGTCAGCGCAAGCACCACCGCCGCGCCGATCGCCGCCGAAAGCGTCAGGAACCCCCAACCCAGCGTGGCGAAGGGGCGCGCCAGGATGCGCCGGCGCATCTCGGCCAGCGTCGCCGGCGCCACCGCCGCGATCAGCGCCGCCACCGCGGCGACGCCCAGCACGCCGGCGAGGAAGCCGCCGATCAGCTGCAGCCACGACGGTCCCGGGCGGTCGATCCCGCGCCAGTCGGCGCGGGGATGGCGGCTGACGCGGTCAGCTGCGATCACCCGCTCGGGCACCTCCAGCCGCTCGGGGCGGTCGCCATAGAGCCTGAGGCTGCCGTCGATCCGCGCGCCGGGGCCGAAATCGACCCGTTCGGCCGAGAGCGCGACGTCGCCGGCGATGGCGGCGTCCAGCGTGACCCGCTCGGCGCCGATCAGCGCCGTGCCCGCCACCGGGGCACCGATGCGCAGCCGCGCGGCGAAGGCGCGCAGATTGCCGCCCAGCGGCGCGTCGAGGTCCACCGCATAGCCGGCCAGGGTGGCGTCGCCGGCAACCTCGGCGGTTACCGCCACATCCATGCCGGCAGCATAGAGATTGCCGCCGACCGCGGCCGCGACGGCGATGCGCCGCCCGGCGAGATGGCCGCTGCCGGCGATCGGCGCGGACTGGCGCACCGTCTCGCCGGCGAGAAAGACGGTGTCGGCACCCGCCGCGGCATGGGCGACGCTGCCGCCGGCCGAATAGACATCGGCCCCGAGGGCGAAGCGGCCGCCCGCGTCATCGGCGGCGGCGGGCAGGGCGAGGAACAGGGCGGCGAGAACGCCGTGCAGCATGCGCATGACGGGACACTCCGGAAACCGGTGACAGGCCCCAAGCCTGCGTCCGGCCCGCGCGCCGCGCCTTGCGCCAGATCAATCCGGTCCCGGACAGGCCCGTCGTCAGCCGGCGATCAGCCCCATGTTCTCGAGCTTCAGCAGCACCTGCTGGGCGCAGTAATCCACGTCCACGCCCTCGGTCCCGACGCGCAGCTCGGGGCTGTGCGGCTCTTCATAAGGGTCCGAGATGCCGGTGAACTCCTTGATCTTGCCTTCGCGGGCGAGCTTGTAGAGCCCCTTGCGATCGCGCCGCTCGCATTCCTCGAGGCTGGTGGCCACATGCACCTCGACGAAGGCGCCGAAGGCTTCGATCATCTCGCGCACCGCCCGGCGGGTGGCGGTGTAGGGCGCGATCGGGGCGCAGATGGCGATGCCGCCGTTCTTGGTGATCTCGGAGGCGACATAGCCGATGCGGCGGATGTTGATGTCGCGGTGTTCCTTGGAAAAGCCCAGCTCCGAGGACAGGTGCTTGCGCACCACATCGCCGTCGAGCAGCGTCACCGGCCGGCCGCCCATCTCCATCAGCTTGACCATCAGCGCATTGGCAATGGTGGATTTACCCGATCCTGAAAGGCCGGTGAGGAACACCGTGAACCCCTGCTGCGCCCGCGGCGGCGAGGTGCGGCGCAGCTCGGCCACCACCTCGGGAAAGGAGAACCAGTCGGGGATCTCGATGCCCTCGCGCAGCCGGCGGCGCAGTTCGGTGCCGGAGATGTCGAGGATCGTCGCGCCCTCCTCGACCTCGTCGCGGGGTTCGTATTGCGCGCGTTCCTGGACGAACACCATCTGTTTGAAATCGACCATCTCGATGCCGATCTCGTTCTGGAATTCGCGGAACAGCTCCTGCGCGGCGTAGGGATCGTAGAAATCCTTGCCGGCGGAATTCTTGCCCGGCCCGGCATGGTCGCGCCCGACGATCATGTGGGTGCAGCCGTGGTTGCGCCGGATGATGCCGTGCCAGACCGCCTCGCGCGGGCCGCCCATGCGCATGGCCAGGTTGAGCAGGCTCAGATGCGTGGTCGCGGCCGGGTATTTGTCGAGCACCGCCTCGTAGCAGCGCACGCGGGTGAAGTGGTCCACATCGCCCGGCTTGGTCATGCCGACGACAGGGTGGATGAGCAGGTTCGCCTGCGCCTCGCGCGCGGCGCGGAAGGTCAGCTCCTGATGCGCCCGGTGCAGCGGGTTGCGGGTCTGGAACGCCACGATCCGGCGCCAGCCCATCTTGCGGAAGAAGGCGCGCAGCTCGTTCGGCGTGTCGCGGCGGGCGCGGAAATCATAATGGATCGGCTGCTGGATGCCGGTGACCGGCCCGCCCAGATAGACCGGCCCTGCGGTGTTGTGCAGATAGTTCACCGCCGGATGGGCGAGGTCGTCGGCGCCGAAGACGCGCTCGGCCTCGCGCGCCTTGTTCGGCACCCATCTGTCGGTGACCGAGAGGATGGCGAGGATCACCCCCTCGGAGTCGCGCAGGGCGATGTCCTGCCCCGGCTCGACCGTTTCGGCGAATTTCTCGGAGACATCCAGCGTCACCGGCATCGGCCAGAGGCCGCCGTCGGCGAGGCGCATCTTCTCGACGACACCGTCGTAATCGGCCTCGGACATGAACCCCTTGAGCGGGTTGAAGCCGCCGTTCATCAGCAGTTCGAGGTCGCAGACCTGCCGCGCCGTCAGATCCCACGAGGGGAGTTCGCCGGCCTCGGCCTTCAGCTTCTGCGCGCTGTCGAAGGAGACATAGAGTT
>SLBI01000370.1 GCA_007126375.1 Paracoccaceae bacterium | reverse complement strand
TCGACGCCACCCTCGACCGGCTGCGCCGCGATCCGGTGGTGTTCGACTTCGGCGGGCAGCTCGCCCTTGTCGACCACGGCCGCGCGCATCCGCTGTGCGACCACGGGCTCGCCCACCACCTCGGGCAGACCGTGCAGTTCTGGCGCTGGCGCAAGGTCGGGGAGGCGATGGTCGAGGAGCCCGCCGACCCGCCCGTGCCGCTCTTGAAACAGGTGCTCGCCCTGGGCGAGCGGCGCGGGCTGAAACCGCTCGACGCGGTGGTGACGGGGCCGACGCTGCGCCGGGACGGCACGGTGCTCGACCGGCCGGGCTATGACGCCGCAACCCGGCTGCTGTTCGATCCGATGGGCGCCGAGGTGCCCGAGGTGCCCATGCACCCCACCGAGGCGCAGGCCCGGGCCGCGCTCGACGCGCTCATGGGGCCGTTCAACACCTTCCCGTTCGTCGACACCACCGCCCGCGGGGCGATGCTCGCCGCGCTGCTGACAGCGGCGGTGCGGCCGGTCCTGCCCACCGCGCCCGCCTTCGCCTTCGACGCCCCGGTGCAGGGGAGCGGCAAGACCCTGCTCGCCCAATGTGTCGGCGCCCTGATGGAAGGCCGCGGCCCGGACGTATGGCCGCACACCGCCGGCCGCGATGACGAGGAAACCCGGAAACGGCTGTTCACGATGCTCCGCAGCGGGGCGCGGGCGCTGGTCTGGGACAACATCACCGGCACCTTCGATTCGGCATCCCTCGCCGCCTTCCTGACCGCCGAGGCGCTGGTCGACCGCGTGCTGGGCCGCAGCGAAAGCCTGCGCATCCCGAACCGCGCGCTGCTCACCCTGACCGGCAACAACCTGTCGCTAGCCGGCGATCTGCCGCGCCGCGTGATCGTCTGCCGGATCGACCCGGAGACCGATCAGCCCTTTGCCCGGCGCTTCGCCCTCGACCCGCTGATGCATGTGCTCGACAACCGGATGGAGATGCTCGCCGCCGCCTGCACCCTGATGCGCGCCCGCATCGCCCGGCCGGTGAAGGGCGGCGAGGGCCGGCTCGCCAGCTTCGAGGCCTGGGACGAGCTGGTGCGGCAAACCGTGGTCTGGTGCGACACCGTGCTGGAGCCGGCCGCCTTCGGCGATCCGATGACGCTGGTCGCCGAGGCGCAGGCCGCCGACCCCGAGGCCGAGGCCCTGCACGGGCTGCTCGACGCCTTGCGAGGGCGCTTCGGTTCGGCCGAGTTCACCGCGAAGCAGGTGCTCGACGCAATCCGCGCCAGCATGGGCGAAACCGACCTTGAGGCGGCCCTCAGAGACATCGTCGGCGACAAACCCGTGCGATCCCCCCAGAGCATCGGGCGCGTGCTCAAGCGCCGCGAGGGCAGGATTGTGCACGGCCAGCGCCTCACCAGCCGCCGGGATACAGACGCCGGATCGCTGGTCTATCGGGTGCGGCAGTGACCGCTTTCCGGGTTTGCCGGGGATAACGGGCATGTTTCCACCCGTCCGTGTGAGGTGAGGAAACGTCCTGCGCGTCTATGGAGTGGCTGACAACTACCCCGTTATCCCCGGTAAACCCGGTGATCGGCGGTAGCTTAGGCTCTGTACCAACATCAAGGCCCAAGCCCGACCATGGTTCTGAGCATTGACTCGGTTGTGCCTGCCGGTGCCTGATGCCTCATCGCGGCTCAGGAACGAGCTGGGGCCTGTGGTCTGTGTTGTCGTTAGGCAAGCCTTGGGGCGGATGAGTAATTTCGACCACCTGAGTGAGTTTGACCCCCTGCTTGCGGCAACTGGAAGGTTCGCCGAGCGGTATTTCGCGGACGACGCGAACACCGCCCTGATCAAGGTTCGGCAGTTCGCGGAGAGGCTGACCCTGACCGTGGCCGAACGGGCCGGGATGGAGGTGCCCGAGGGTGAGGAGTTCGTCGGGGTCCTGCGCAGGCTGCAGGTCGACGGGACGGCGCCCCGGGAGGTTCTGGACGTCCTGCACAAGCTGCGCCGATGGGGCAACGCCGCCGCGCATGACGGCTTCGACGACCGGCGGGATGCCTTCGAGGCCATCAAGCTCTGCCACCGTCTGGGCGTATGGCTGCGTGCCACGCTGACGGGGACGCCCGGGCTGACGATGGCGTTCCGGCCACCCCGGACCGCGGTGCAGGAGACTCGTGACCTTCAGGCGATGGTGGCTGAGCTTGAGCGGCGCCTTGCCGAGACGGAGACGGAAGCTGAGCGGCATGCGAGGCTTGCCCGGGAGGCACAGGAGGCGCGGGAGACGGCCGAGGACCGCGCGCGTCTTGCCGAGGACGAGCGCGCGATCTTCGAGGCGCTGGCGGAGGAAGCCGAGGCGCGTCTGAGCGAGAGGCGCGCCGAGCCCGAGCAGGCACGCATGTTCATTGCCGCAGCGACCGCAGCGGCCAGAGACCTCGATCTCGACGAAGCAGACACACGGCTTCTGATCGACGAACAGCTGCGGCTCGCGGGGTGGGAGGCGGACAGCCAGACCCTCCGGCACGGCGCCGGAGTACGGCCTGAGCGCAACCGCGCCCTTGCCATTGCCGAGTGGCCCACCGCCTCGGGGCCGGCCGACTATGCGCTGTTCGTGGGCGAGACGCTCGTGGGCGTCGTCGAGGCGAAGCGCAAACGCCGGGATGTGTCCTCGGCCATCGACCAGGCCGAGCGGTATGCCCGAGGACTCGACGCAGGGCTGTCGGAACAGCCTGGCACATGGGGCGAGTTCCATGCCCCCTTCGCCTTCGCCACGAATGGCCGGGCGTTCTTTCCGCAGTTCCGGACCCAGAGCGGCATCTGGTTCCGCGACCTGCGCCGCGCGACGAACCCGGCCCGCCCGCTCGAAGGCTGGCCAACCCCCGACGGGCTGATCGAACGGCTAGAGGTCGACCGCGATGCCGCGGAGGCCGCGCTCGCACAACGGTCCTTCGACCTCGGCTTCGAACTCCGCCCCTATCAGATCGCCGCGATCAAGGCGGTGGAGGCCGCGCTGGCGGAGGATCGCCGCGAGATGCTGGTCGCCATGGCCACGGGGACTGGCAAGACCAAGCTGTCCATCGCCCTGATCTATCGCCTGCTGGAAGCCAAGCGTTTCAACCGGGTCTGCTTCGTGGTCGACCGCAGCGCTTTGGGCGAGCAGGCCGAGGGAGCCTTCCAGACCACCCGGATGGTGGGCGCCAAGACCTTCGCCGACATCTTCGGCCTCAAGGGCCTCGACGACCGCGACATCGACCGCGATGCCAAGGTCCATGTCTGCACCGTGCAGAGCCTCGTGCAGCGCGTCCTCGCGCGTGCGCCCGAAGACCGGCCGCCCATAGACCAGTACGACCTCATCGTGATCGACGAGTGCCACCGCGGCTATCTTCTGGACCGGGACATGAGCGACGCGGAGATGACCTTCCGCGATCAGGACGACTACGTCTCCAAGTACCGGCGCGTGGCCGAGTA
>SLBI01000109.1 GCA_007126375.1 Paracoccaceae bacterium | reverse complement strand
TTCGGCCAGCCCAACGCCAGCGCAAAGGCCAGCGCGCATCCTTGCAGCGCCCGCCTCATCGCCCGAACAAGAAGCCGATACCGAGACAGACCAGGGTCACGAGCGTCAGTACGATCCTGAGACCGATCCACCATGGCGGCGTCAACTTCCATTGGCCGAACTGCAGATCGAGGGAGAGCATCGCGAAGAAGCCCACGAACAACGCCGAGAGCGAGGCCGCTGTTGTTCCCCCCACCATCAGGAACACCCAGAGCGGTGGCAGAACTGCGCTGCCAAAGGCTTTCCATTGCAGTTCGGGCCCGGCCTGCGTGGCGAAGCCCCACAGAACGCCACCCATGAAGCACAGGATCACCGTGCCGTAGGCGATCAGCACCGGCGCCCCGACGAATCGGTCACCGATCGCATCGGCCGCCGCGGCACCGAGTCCGGGCACCAGCACGGTCAATGCCCCCCAGAGGAACGGAATCAGCCCGGCAAAGCCGAGCGCCGTCGCCGCCCGCGGTGTCATGTTCGGCCCTCCACGATCGCCACTGCGGCGGCACGCCTCGATACCGCCCTGCGGACGGCAGCCTTCGAAAGATCCATGGTCATGCCGGCTCGCGCAGGAGGCGCGGCACCTTGAACTCAACCCGCTCCACTGCGGTCTCGACCGTTTCCCGGGTCAGGCTGTAGCGCGCGGCGAACGCGTCGATCACCTCGTCGACCAGCTCCTCGGGCGCGCTCGCCCCTGCGGTCAGCCCGACGCTGCGTGCTCCCGCCAGCGCCCGCCAGTCGATATCCGTGGCACGCTGCACAAGCTGCGCATAAGGGCAGCCGGCGGCGCGACCGACCTCGACCAGCCGCTTCGAGTTCGAGGAGTTCGGCGCGCCGATCACCAGCAGCGCGTCGATTCGCGGCGCGATCGCCTTGACCGCGGCCTGCCGGTTGGTGGTGGCGTAGCAGATATCCTCCTTGTGCGGCCCAAGGATCGCGGGAAACCGCGCCTGCAGCGCCGCGACGATGCCGGCGGTATCGTCCACCGACAGCGTCGTCTGGGTGATGAAGGCAAGGCGTTCCGGATCGCGCACCTGCAGCCGCGCCACATCCTCCACCGTCTCGACCAGCAGAACCTCTCCCGCGGGCAGCTGGCCCATTGTGCCGACCGTCTCGGGGTGGCCTTCGTGGCCGATCATCACCAGCTGCAACCCGTTCTCGTGGTGCCGCGCAGCCTCCATGTGGACCTTGGTCACCAGCGGGCAGGTCGCGTCCACCGCCAGCATCCGCCGCCGCGCCGCCTCGGCCGGCACTGCCTTCGGCACGCCATGGGCGGAAAAGACCACCGGCCGGTCATCGGGGCAGTCGTCAAGTTCCTCGACGAAGACCGCGCCGCGGGCGCGCAGCCCCTCTACCACATGGCGGTTGTGCACGATCTCGTGACGGACGTAGACCGGCGCGCCCCATTTCTCGAGCGCCATCTCGACGATCTTGATCGCCCGGTCCACGCCGGCGCAGAAACCGCGCGGCGCGGCAACGAGAAGGGTCAGTGACGGTTTCGGTGTATCGGGCGCATTCATCGGTGGCAGTCTCCGGCGGGCCGGCATCCGGCTGTGGTGAAAACCTAACCGACCGCACGGGGCTTGACCAGCCGTGCCGGCCGGGCAGATCTGCGGCGCATGAAGGTGACCGCAAGGATGCTGACACGGCCGATGCCTGCCCGCCGGGTCCTGACGCTGACGGCGCTCGCGGTCATCGCCGTTGCGGCAGTGATCCGGGCGTCGCACGACCGCACGGCGCCGGCGGCAGGTTTCCTGCCGCACGACGGTGCGCGTTTGACCGCCCGCGGTGCACAGATTCATGCCGCGCAATGCACGGATCGCCACGGCGCGCGGCTTGAAGTGGAACCCGACTGGAAACTGCCCGGGCCTGACGGCCGGCTCGGCCACACGACGCAACGGGCCATACCTGGCACCATGCTGACGAACAGCTGTTCGTCATGACGAAGCACTGCCGCGCCGGTCGGCGGTGACTACGACAGCAACATGCCCGGCTTCGAGGGCGTGCCGGAGGACGACGAGATCATCGCCGTCCTCGCCTTCCTCAAGAGCACCTGGCCCGTAGACATGCGCCGCTGGCACGACGACCTGAACCGGCGCACCGAGGCGATGCGCTGATCCTACTTTCCTGCGGCGTCGGCCGTCTCGACCATGGTGTCCCGGCCTTCCCGCGGCTCGCGCGGGGGGCGGCCGATGACCTCTCGCAACTCGTCAAGCTCGATGAAGTTGTCGGCCTGCCGGCGCAGATCGTCTGCGATCATCGGCGGGCTGGAACGGATGGTCGAGACCACCGAAACCCGCACGCCCTGGCGCTGCAGGCTCTCGACCAGCGGCTTGAAGTCGCCGTCGCCCGAGAACAGCACGATATGATCGACCCGTGGCGCCAACTCCATGGCATCGACAGCAAGCTCGATGTCCATGTTGCCCTTCACCTTTCGCCGGCCCATGCTGTCGATGTATTCCTTGGCCGGCTTGGTGACGAGGGCGAACCCGTTGTAATGCAGCCAGTCAACGAGAGGTCGGATCGGCGAATATTCGTCGCTGTCGATGAGCGCGGTGTAGTAGAAGGCACGCAAGAGCTTGCCGCGACGCATGAATTCCTGCCGCAGCAGCTTGTAATCGATATCGAAGCCGAGCGCACGCGCCGCCGCGTAGAGATTGGCGCCATCGATGAACAAGGCGAGGCGCTCATCCCTGTAAAACATGCTTTTCCCTTTCTTATCAGAGTTTTGTTATGAGGGACCCAATACCTGATCAGACGCAGTTTAACTAAATTGTAAACTACATGAGAACAACCCAATGCCGCAAGAGCAGAAGGTGGGGCAAGCCGCAACGCGTGCCCTGATCGCACTCGGCAGCAATCTGCCGGTCGCCGGGCTGTCGTCCGCCGGGGTGGTCACGGCCGCGCTGACACGACTGGCCGGCACGGGCGATCGACTGGTGGCAGCGAGCCGGCTGCACGCCACCCCGTGCTTTCCACCCGGCGCAGGCCCCGACTATGTCAACGCCGCCGCCGTGCTGGAGACCCGGCGCAGCGCGGCAAGCCTGCTTGCCCATCTGCACGCGGTCGAGGCCGAATTCGCACGCCACCGGACCCAACGCTGGGGCAGCCGAACGCTCGACCTCGACCTGATCGCGCATGGGCAGGCGGTGCTGCCCGACGCCCGGACACAGGCTGCCTGGCGCCAACTGCCGGCCAAGGCGCAGATCGGCCGCATACCGGACCGGCTGATCCTGCCGCATCCGCGGCTGCAGGACCGCGGCTTCGTGCTGGTGCCGCTGGCAGAAGTTGCCGCCGATTGGGTGCACCCCCTGACCGGCCAAAGCGTCGCGCAGATGCTTGCGGCGCTGCCCCCGGCCGCATGCGCCGGCATCCGGCCGCTATGAAGCTGGCTGCCTCTCCATCCCGTGAGACCACACCGCATCGGCTTGCAAAGGCCGGTCGGGGCCGCTACTAAGGCTACTTCAATCGCCCGCAGAACGGGAGCATAGCCCATGGCCCGCGTCACCGTCGAGGATTGCGTCGACAAGGTTCCTAATCGTTTCGAGTTGGTGATGCTTGCCAGCCATCGTGCACGTGAGATCGCCGCCGGCGCTCCGCTCACGATCGAACGCGACAATGACAAGAACCCGGTCGTCGCCCTGCGCGAGATCGCCGATGAAACGCAACAGGCCGGGCATCTGCGCGAGCGGCTGATCGAGAACTTCCAGACGCAGATCGAAGTCGACGAACCCGAAGAGGACCAGATGGCGCTCCTCATGGGGGTCGAGCGCGACCGCCCCGCCGCACCCGCCGACGACATGGACGAGGAACGCCTGCTGCGTGCCCTCATGGAGGCGCAGGGACAGGGGTGAGCCCCGCGCCCGACGCTCCGGCCGGGGTCGCCGACCATCCGGGCGCGGCCTGTTCCCCCGAGACAGCCGCGGCATTCGCGGCGGCGCATGCCCGGCCCGCTGCCGCCGGGCTGATCGACGTGGAGGATCTGGTTGCGCTGATGCGCAACTACAACCCGACCAGCGACGCAAGGCTGGTCCGGCACGCCTATGCCTATGGCCAGCGCATGCATGCGGGGCAGACGCGTCACTCGGGCGAGCCTTACTTCACCCATCCCGTCGCCGTCGCCGCCATCCTGACCGAGATGCGGCTCGACGACGCCACCATCGTCACGGCGCTGCTGCACGACACGATCGAGGACACCAAATCCACCTATACCGACATCGCCCGCGAGTTCGGGCCCGAGGTCGCCGAACTGGTGGACGGTGTAACCAAGCTCACCAATCTGGAACTGTCGTCCAGCGAGGCCAAGCAGGCCGAGAACTTCCGGAAGCTGCTGATCGCCATGAGCCGCGATCTGCGGGTGATCCTGGTGAAGCTCTCGGATCGTCTGCACAACATGCGCACCATAAAGTCGCTGCGCCCCGACAAGCAGACCCGCAAGGCGCGCGAGACGATGGACATCTACGCCCCTCTTGCCGGCCGCATGGGGATGCAGTGGATGCGCGAGGAACTCGAGGATCTCGCCTTTCGCGTGCTGAACCCCGAGGCGCGCAACTCGATCATCCGCCGCTTCCTGACGCTGCAGCGCGAGGCCGGCGACGTGGTGCAGCGCATCAGTGCCGACATCCGCAGCGAACTGGACAAGAACGGCATCGAGGCCGATGTCTATGGCCGGGCCAAGAAGCCCTATTCGGTGTGGCGCAAGATGCAGCAGAAGGAACTTGCCTTCTCGCGGCTCTCCGACATCTACGGTTTTCGCACGATCTGCCGCACCGAGGCCGACTGCTACCGGATCCTGGGGGTAATCCACCAGCGCTGGCGCGCCGTTCCGGGCCGCTTCAAGGATTACATCAGCCAGCCCAAGACCAACGGCTACCGCTCGATCCACACCACCGTCTCGGGCCGCGACGGCAAGCGGGTGGAGGTGCAGATCCGCACTCAGGAAATGCACGAGGTGGCCGAGGCCGGTGTCGCCGCTCACTGGGCCTATCGTGACGGGGAACGGGTGATCAACCGCTTCGCGGTGGACCCCGCGAAATGGATCAGCACCCTGACCGAGCGGTTCGAGGAGGGCGACCACGACGAGTTCCTCGAGCATGTGAAGCTCGAGATGTATTCCGATCAGGTGTTCTGCTTCACCCCCAAGGGCGATGTGGTGCAGCTGCCGCGCGGTGCGACGCCGCTGGATTTCGCCTATGCGATCCACACGAGGATCGGTGACGCCTGCGTCTCGGCCCGGGTGGATGGGCTGCGGGTGCCGCTCTGGACACGGCTGAAGAACGGTCAGAGCGTCGACATCATCACCGCCGAGGGCCAGCGTCCGCAAGCCACCTGGATCGACATCGTGGTCACCGGCCGCGCCAAGGCAGCGATCCGCCGCTCCTTGCGCGAGGAGGACCGCGAGCGCTTCGTCCGCCTCGGCGCCGAGCTGGCCCGCGTCGCCTTCGAGCATGTCGGCCGCAAGGCCACCGACAAGGCGCTGGCGACCGCGGCGCGGCAGATAGGGCTGAAGGGGCGCGAGGAATTGCTCGCCCGGCTTGGCAGCGCCGAGGTGACCGCGCGGCGCGTGGTCGAGACACTCTACCCGGAACTCGCCGCACAGGTGGGCGAGGAGGTGGATGCCAGCCGGCCAGTCGTCGGTCTGCCGCCCGGCGCGCACTTCTCGCGCGCCGGTTGCTGCCAGCCGGTGCCGGGTGAGCGGATCGTCGGCATCACCTATCGCGGGCGCGGTGTCGTCGCCCATGCCATCGACTGCCCGGTTCTGGCCGAGTTCGAGGACCGCACCGACCGCTGGGTCGACCTCCGCTGGCACGAGGGCCGCCACAAGGCCGTCCATGGTGTGCGGCTGGAGATGACCATCGCCAACGACGCTGGCGTGCTTGGCCGCATCTGCACCTTGATCGGCGATCAGAAGGCCAATATTTCTGACCTCGTGTTTGCCGACCGCAAGCCGGATTACTATCGGCTTATTGTCGAGGTCGAGTTGCGCGACGTGGAGCATCTGCATGCCGTGATGACCGCACTCGAGGCCGAGAGCGACGTCGCCCAGATCTCCCGGCACCGGGATCAGGCGCGCAAGCCCTGACGGCCGCCGCGGGTCTGGGAGGGGGCGGTGGTGTTCAGACGTCGCGAACGGCGGAGTTGGCTGGAACTGGTCGCGGCCGTCTTCTATCCCAAGGGCGGCTGGCGCCGTGCGGCAAGCTACATGGGGCACCGGCTGAGCCGGCTGCCCGATACGCCCGACCGGATCGCTCGCGGCATCGCTGCCGGCATGTTCTCGTCCTGCACGCCTTTTTTCGGGTTCCACTTCGTCATAGCTGCGCTGGCGGCACAGGCCGTCCGGGGCAACATCCTTGCGGCCCTGCTCGGCACCTTCCTCGGGAATCCCTTCACCTTTCCGCTGATCGTCGAAAGCTCGGTGCAGCTCGGCAGCTGGATGCTGGGGCTCGGCGCGGGGCTTCATTTCCCGCAGGTGATGGCCGCCTTTGGCTATGCCGGGGCGGAGTTCTGGAGCAATCTCTGGTCCCTCGTCACCGGCGGCGATCCCAGCTGGTTCCGGCTACGGCTGTTCTTCCGCCGGGTGTTCCTGCCCTATCTGCTTGGCGGCATTCCCATCGGTCTGGTCTGTGGCGCGATCGTCTATGGCGCCAGCCTGCCGTTGATCCGCGCCTATCAGAACCGCCGCCGCAACCGCCTGCGGGCCCGGTTCGAGGCGAGCCGCCGCGCTGACGCCGCGGCCGATCCACCGCCCCCACCGCGCGCCGAGTGACGGCACAACAAGGCGGTGAGATCATGGCGCAGCGCCGGCCGTCATGGCATCGCGCAGGCGGATTCGCGGCGCCGGCAGTCGCCCGGGCAGGCGTCGAGGCTCAGAGCTGCTCCATCACCGCGTCGGAGACCTCGAAGTTGGCGGTGACATGCTGCACGTCGTCGTCATCCTCCAGCGCATCGATCAGCTTCAGCAGCTGCTGCGCGCCGTCGAGGTCGAGTTCGGTGGTCGTCGACGGTTTCCATACGAGGCGGGTGGTCTCGGACTCTCCCAGCGCGCTTTCCAGCGCGGCAGCGACAGCAGCCAGTTCCGTTGCATCGCACCAGACGGTGTGGCCCTCGGTGCCGCTCTCGACATCCTCGGCGCCAGCCTCGATCGCAGCCTCGAGCATCGCCTCGGCATCGCCGGCACCAGCGGAGTAGACGATCTGGCCCTTGCGCTCGAACATGAAGGCGACCGAGCCGGTTTCGCCGAGATTGCCACCGTGCTTGCCGAAAGTGGATCGCACGTTCGACGCAGTTCGATTGCGATTGTCGGTCATCGCTTCGACGATCACCGCCACGCCGCCGGGGCCATAGCCCTCGTAGCGGATTTCCTCATAGCTGTCGGCGTCGCCGCCCTGCGATTTCCTGATGGCGCGCTCGATCACCTCCTTCGGCACCGAATTCGCCTTGGCCTCCTTGACCGCCAGACGCAGGCGCGGGTTCTTGTCGGGGTCGGGGTCGCCCATCTTGGCAGCGACGGTGATTTCCTTCGAGAGCTTGGAAAACAGCTTCGACCGCGCCGCGTCCTGACGCCCCTTGCGATGCTGGATGTTGGCCCATTTCGAGTGGCCGGCCATGTGTCGCTCCCGCGCTGTCCTGTCGGGCACGGGCTATACGGCAGCCCCGCCGCGGCGCGCAAGCCCGGCCTCAGTGCTTGCCGTCCCCCATGCCTCCCTCGCCGCCTCCACCGCGCATCAGCACCACGGCGGCGGCGGCAAGCAGCAGGATCGCGCCCGCCTCATAGAGGATGTTGACCGGATCCATGTCCTTTCCCTGGATCACGATCAGCCGCGCCAGCGCGGTGATGGCGATGAAGATGGGAAAGACGAAGGGCTGGCCGCGGCCGGTGTAGAACACCGCGACCATCGCGATCACCTCGGCATAGAGGAACATCAGCAGGATGTCGGCGAGGTTGATCGTTCGGGAAGTGTAGATCAGCCAAAGGTCGTAGAGCGCCACCGCCAAGGTCAGCAGTGCCACCAGAACGAGGATCCCTCGCTGGATCAGCCGCAACCCGCCGAGGATCAGGAGCGATTCCGCCCGCCCCATCTCGGGCGATGCGGGATCGTCAAGTTTTCCCGGCTCGGGCGAATCGCGGCGCTGGCTCATCGGCAAAGTCTAGCAGAGCGGCCCGGCGCCGCAACGCGGCATCCGCCGATAATGCGGTCAGATCACCACCACCTGCGTGCCGACGCGGCATCGTTCGAACAGTTCCTCGACATGGTGGTTGAACAGGCCGAAGCAGCCGTTCGAGGCGGGTCGACCGACCTTGGCCGGGTTGTCGATGCCGTGGATGCGGTAGTATTGCCAGCCGAGGTTCATTGCCCGGGTGCCCATCGGGTTCTCGGGGCCGGCCTCGACCCGCTCCGGAAGGGTGGGGTCGCGCTCACGCATCGACGGGGTGGGGATCCACACCGGATCGCGGCGCATCAGCGTGATCTCGGTACGGCCGCGACGGGTGAACTCCTCGGTCATCGGCACGGACGTCGGATGAACCAGATGAACGGTCTCGTCCTCGGACCAGAAATGCAGCGCGCGCGAGGCGACGTCACACAGGATCGCGCCATTCCTCAGACTGTCGAAGTGGTCCTGCCACTGCAGGGTTCGAAAGCTCTGGATATTTCGACGCGCCCGAGCGTCGGCACCGACATCGCTTTCGCCTTCGATCACGCCGGTGAAGCCCTGCGCCAGGGCGGGCGTGGCGAGGGTGGTCAGTCCCGCGGAACCCAGCGCAAGCAGGTGGCGGCGGGATATCGCAGAGCGCGGCATGGTCATCTCCAGTACATGAGTCCACCGTTCAGATGCGCCACAGCAACCGGTGCTGGCAACCGCCAGCGTCCCCGCCATGCCTCACGATGCGGTCACATCCGCGTCAGATCGGCGCGACGCACCGGCCTGGCCTGCATTCCGCTTGATCTGCTTCGCCGCGCGCTGTAGCCGCACCGCCTGGATTCTTCGGAGAATGCCGATGCGTCGCACCCTGCCGGCCTTTGCCCTCGTCCTCGCTGCGCTGGCGGTGGCCCTGCCCGCAGCCGCGCGCGACCGGCCGGGGCTCACCTTCGATCTCGGCATCGGCGCCTCGGTGCAGCCCGACTACCCCGGCGCCTCAAGCTACCGTGTCGGTCCCACCGGCAGCTTCGGCTTTCGCGAACTGGTTCTGCCCGGCGGTTTCGGCCTCGGCACGGCAAGTACGCGGCCGGTCGAACCCGGCTTCGGTCCCCGCGGCGCGCTGCGCTACATGCGCGCACGCAAGGCTTCGGATCACCCGGAACTGGCAGGGCTCGACGCGGTGAAGGCCTCGCTGGAACTGGGCCTCGGCCTCGTCTGGGTGACCGAGCATTTCCGCGCCTTCGCCGAGACCCGGTACGGCGTCATCGGACATGGCGGCTGGGCGGGTGATCTGGGGGCAGATCTCATCTGGCGGCACGGCGAGCGGACTGTCCTTCATCTGGGACCGCGCGCAGCCTTCGGCGACGGGCGTTTCACACGGACCTATTTCGGCGTGACGCCCGACGAGGCAGCGGCCTCGGCGCTGGCCGGCACCGGGCTTGCCGCCTTCCGGCCGCGGAGTGGGCTGGTCTCTGTCGGGCTGGAACTGGGGCTGCACCACGCGTTCGGTTCGGCGTGGGGTCTGGAGGGCGCGATCAGCTGGAACCGTCTGCAACGCGACGCAGCCCTTTCGCCGATCACGGCGCAGGGTGCGCGCGATCAGTGGGGCGTGCGGCTGATCCTTACCCGGCGCTTCACCTTCGGCCGCTGAGCCGGGTCAGCGCCCAGACGGCGGCATCAGCGACGGCCGGATCGGAATCATCGGTCAACGCGCGGGCCGCGGCGGCAAGACCCGGATCGCCGGAGTTGCCTATCGCGTAGAGCACGTTGCGGACGAAGCGGTCGCGGCCGATCCGCTTGATCGGCGAACCGGCGAAGCGGGCACGGAAGCCGGCGTCGTCCAGCACGGCAAGTTCGGCCAGAGGCGGGGCGATCAGATCAGGGCGGGAGGCATAGCGCGTCTCGCGCGCGGCGACAGCGAACTTGTTCCAGGGGCAGACGGCAAGGCAATCGTCGCAGCCGTAGATGCGGTTGCCCATCAGCGGGCGCAACTCCGGCTCCACCGGACCGCGGTGCTCGATGGTCAGATAGGAGATGCAGCGCCGCGCGTCGAGCTGGAACGGGGCAGGGAAGGCATCCGTCGGGCAGATGTCGAGGCAGGCGGTGCAGGTGCCGCAGTGCTCGGCCTCGGGCGCATCTGCAGGCAGCGGCAGGGTGGTGAAAAGCGCGCCGAGGAAGAACCAGTTCCCAAGGTCGCGGGAAAGCAGGTTGGTGTGCTTTCCCTGCCATCCGACGCCCGCCGCCTGTGCCAGCGGTTTTTCCATCACCGGGGCGGTATCGACGAAGACCTTGATCTCGCACCCGGTCTCGGCCACCAGCCAGCGGCCCAGCCGTTTAAGCCGCTTCTTGGCCATATCGTGATAGTCACGATTGCGGGCATAGACGGAAATGGTGGCGCGGTCGGGCTGCGAAAGCGTTGCCAGCGGATCCTCGGCGGGCGTATAGGGCTCGGCGAGCATGACCACCGCACGGGCTTCCGGCCACAATGCGGCGGGGTCTCCGCGCCAGCCCATGCGTTCGGCTATCCAGCCCATCTGCCCGTGCCGGCCCTGTGCGACGAAGGCGTCCAGCCGGGCCGCGGCCTCGGGTATGGCGTCGGGGCGGCAGACCCCCATGGCGGCAAAACCCTCGGCCAAGGCCCGCTGCCGCAGCCTCTCCTTCGCCGCAGCCGCTTCCATGTTCAGAAGTCGAGATCGGGATAATGGGCCGGCGGCGGAAACCCCGGTGCCTGATCGGCCAGCAGCGGCCGGAAGGCCGGCCGGGACTTGATCTTGGCGTACCAGTCCTTCACCGTCGGCCACCTCGGCCAGTCCACATCCGAGATGTAGTCCAGGCAGGACAGATGCGCAGCGGCTGCGAAATCGGCCAGTGTCATTGCGTCTCCGGCCAGCCAGCGGCGTTGATCCAGCAGCCATGAGAGGTAATCCATGTGGTAGCGGATCGCCTGCGCGCCGGCCTTGACGTTCTTCGAGTCCGGATAGCCCTGACCCATGATCTTCTTGTTGACGCGTTCGTAGAGCAGCTTCGCAGTCACTTCGGAATGGAACTTGTCGTCGAACCAGATGCACAGGCGACGCGTCTCGTAGCGGCCCAGCGCGTCACGCGGCATCAGTGACGGGGTCGGCACCGTCTCGTCCAGATATTCGCAGATTGCCTGGCTTTCCGACATTACCCGGCCATCATGGCGCATCACCGGCACCTTGCCGGCGGGGTTGCGGCGCAGGAACTCGGTCGAGCGTTCCCAGAAGCGCTCCTCGACAAGCTCCACCTCGATCTTCTTTTCCGCCAGCGTCAGCCTGACCTTTCGGCAGAACGGCGAGAGCGGGACGTGATAGAGGCGGGTGGTCACATGCACCGGTGGGCTCCCCTCGGCTTGCCCCCCTTCCTGCCGCGCGCAGAGGCGGATTTCAATGCCCCGTCCGGCCCGGCGCATTCCGGCCCGGGATCGCGTCAGCGCTCGAAACAGGCGGCGCGGCCGTCGCGAGCGATCGTTGCGGCGCCGTCCATGATCGCCGAGCTCCGACGCTGCACGAAGGAGGAGGGGCGGGCAGCGTCGCGCCCCTTGGGATCGGGCAGGATCGCCGCCAGCCGTGCGGATTGAAGTGCAGTCAATCCCGCCGCGGTGGTGCCGAAGTAGTGCCGCGCCGCGGCCTCGACGCCGAAGACACCGGCGTCGAACTCGGCGACGTTGAGATAGACCTCGAGGATGCGCCGCTTGGACCAGGTCGCCTCGATCACTGGGGTCAGCAGCGCCTCGGCGGCCTTCCTCGGCCAGCTGCGGCCGTGCCAGAGGAAGACGTTCTTCGCCGTCTGCTGGCTGATCGTCGAGGCGCCCCGACGGCCGCCGGCGTCCATGGCACGCCGGATCTCGGCCATGTCGAATCCCCAGTGGAGGCAGAAATTGGCATCCTCGGCCGCCACGGCGGAACGCGCCATATGCGGGCTGATCGCCGGCATCGGAACCCAGTCGCGCTGGACCGTGCCCAGCCGCTGGCGTTCCTGAACCATGTAGATGCCGGGCGGCGGATCCACCCGGCCGAACAGCGCCACCAGCGCCACGATCAGCACCCCGGTCACCATCCCCCCCCGCAGCATCCATGTTAGGACGCGCCGGACCGGACGTCGCCGGCGCGCCCCCTTTCCTCCCTTGCGGGTTGCCACCGTCCTGCCCTGGGCTCTGGCCATGGCGCAGGGATGCCTGCGACCCCGTCGCCGGTCAAGGGCGACAGGGCAAAGCGTCTTGGGGTCAGGCGGTGCGGCGGGCGCGCGCAAGACCTGCGAGAAAGCCCAGCCCACCCAGCAACAGCCAGATCCCCGCCGGCAGCGGGATCACCCCGACACCGCCCGAGCGCAGCAGCGCGGCGAACTCGTCCGGCGCGTAGCGGGAACCGTCCAGGGTGAACCCGGCGGCGCCGAAGAGATCGAA
>SLBI01000268.1 GCA_007126375.1 Paracoccaceae bacterium | reverse complement strand
GGAGCGGCCCTTTTGCTGGCAGCCTGCGAAAGCAGCGAGGATCGGGCCGAGCGGCATCTGGCCAGTGGCCTCGCTCTGATCGAGCAGGGTGAGGTGAGCCAGGGCTTGCTGGAGCTGCGCAACGCGATCCGACTGATGCCCGACAGCATCGACGCACGTCTTGCCATTGCGCGGGCGGAGCGCGAGCGCGGCCAGATCGGCGCGGCGTTCCGGGAATTCAATCAGGTCTCCGAACGCGAACCGGATCTTCTGGAGCCCCGCCTTGCATTGGCCCGCATCGCCCTGGCGTCGGATGACTGGGAGGTTGCCGAGCGCCACGGGCGCGCGGCCGAGGCCCTCGACCCCGCCGCGGCCGAGACCCGGCTGGTGGTGGCCATGCTCGACTATCGCGACGCGCTCATGGGCGAAGACCGAGGGGCCGCGGCTGAGGCGGCCGGGCGGCTTGACGATCTGCTCTCCGATTTCCGCGAGGACCGGATGGCGTGGCGCATCCTCATCGATCACGACCTTGCGGAGGGGACGCAGCTCGAGCGGGGCCTTGAGCGGATCGAGGCTGCTCTGGTCGAACACCCCAGCGCCGCGAACTTCCACGAGATGCGGCTGCAAGCGCTCAACGAACTGGGGCGTGTCGACGAGCTCGGTGTCGCGCTGAACGAGATGCACGAGCAGTTCCCCGACGACGATGACGCGCTGCGGCGGCTGATCACATTCCTGATGGCGACCGACGAACAGCCCGAGGCCGAGGCGGTGCTGCGCCGCCGCGCCGATGCGCCGGATGCGTCGGCGGAGGCCGTTCTGCAGCTTGTCGAGTTCCTTTCAGTCACCCGCGACGCGGAGACTGCGCAGACCGAGATTGCAGAACGGATTGCCGCCGGCGACGGGGAGGCGCCCCTGCGCTGGCACGTTGTGGGGGCCGGCCTGCGTTTCAATCTCGGGGAGCGGCAGGAGGCGATGGACGACCTCTCCGCCGCATTGGATGCCGCCGAGCCTTCGGAGGAGCGGGAAACCGGCCGGGTGGACCTTGCGCGCATGAAGATCATGGCGGGGGATGAGGCGCGCGCCCGTGACATCATCGCGGCCGTGCTGGAGGATGACCCCCGGCAGGTCGAAGCGCTGAAGCTGCAGGGAGAGTGGCTCATCGCCGATGACCGCCCCAGCGAGGCGGTAACCGCCCTGCGCAGCGCCCAGACGCGGGCGCCCCGGGACCCCGAGGTCGCATTGCTTCTGGCGCGGGCGCATGAGCGCGAAGGGGAGCGCCAGCTTGCCGGTGAGCGGCTCGCGCAGGCGGTGGAATTCTCCGAGAACGGCGCACGCGAATCGCTGATCTACGCACGGTTCCTGTTGACCGACGACCGCGTGGATGCCGCCGAAGCGGTGCTCACCAGCGCGATGCGTGGGGCTCCGGACAACGGCGAGCTGATGGCCGCTATGGGTCAGGTTCAGCTGCGCCGGGGCGACTGGGACCGCGTGCAGCGCATCATCTGGCAATTGCGTGCCCAGGAAACCGAGGCCGCGCGGCGCGTGGCCGACGCGCTCGAGGCGGAGGCGCTGGTCCGCCAGGGCCGCACCGAAGACACGGTCCGGTTCCTCGAAGGTCTGATCGGCGATGGGTCGGGCGAAGACGCCGCCCTCGCGGCTCTGGTGCAGACGCAGGTTCGCCAGGGCCAGATCGACGGGGCGCGCGACCTTGTGGACGAGCGCCTGGCCGCCCGCCCGGACGACCCGACGCTCAGGTTCCTGTCCGCGGGCCTGCTGGTCCTGGATGGGGATCTGGATGGGGCCGAGACCATCTATCGGGATCTGCTGGCAAGCTTTCCCGGGGCCGAGGCCCCGCTTCAGGTGCTCTATGGCCTGCTGGAGGCGCAGGGCAGGTCCGACGACGCCGCCGCGCTGATCGACAGCGTGCTGGAGCAGGCGCCCGATGCGGTCATGCCCCTGATGCTGCGGGCGGCGCGGCTCGAGCGGGAAAGGGATTTCGAGGGCGCAATCGAGGTGTATGAGCGGCTCTATGCCCGCGACCGCGACAATGTCGTTTTGGCCAACAACCTTGCCAGCCTGCTCGCGACCCATCGCGCTGACGATGAGAGTGTGGAGCGTGCCTTCAACATCGCCCGCCGGCTGCGGGGTATGGAGGTCCCGGCCTTCCAGGACACCTGGGGCTGGATTCAGTACCGGCGCGGCGACCATGATGACGCGCTGCGCCATCTGCAACCCGCTGCCGCCGGCCTGCCCGGGGACCCCTTCGTGCAGTATCACCTCGGGATGGTGTATCACGCCATGGGCCGTCACGGCGAGGCGCGTCGGCAGCTGGAACTGGCGCTGGAACTGGCCGCCGATGCCCAATTGCCGCAATTCGACGCCGCGCGCGAAATCCTGGGCACGCTTCGGTCGGAGTGATCCGGCTGTGGGACCACCTGTGGGGGCCATGCGGACACGGCCGCATGGCCCAGCGCGGGACACGGGGGCAGTCGGGGCCCGCGACCCATCGGCCGCCTGTTTCCAGCCCTGCGCACCATGCGGCGCGGGCATGCAGGGTGCCGATCAGATGGTCAGAGCACAGTTGGGCGCGGCGGGCCGCCGCAACGGATCAATATGGTGACCTTTCGGCACAACTGGGGAAGCGGCCATGGACACCCATCTTCCACATGATATCTCCGCCGGGATGGAATTCGCCGAAGAAGTCGATGCCACCGGGTTGATCTGCCCGCTGCCAGTGCTGCGGGCGCGCAAGCGACTGTCGCGGATGGCGTCCGGAGCGGTGTTGCGCCTTGTCACCACCGACCCTGCGGCGGCGGTTGACGTGCCGCATTTCTGCGCCGAGGCGGGGCACGCGTTGCTGGACGACACTTCCGAAGGGGCCGGCCATGTCTGGTTGATCCGCAAGGGGTGACGCCTGCCCGCCGAGCCCTGCGTCAAAGCCCGAAGCCGGAATAGGGCAGGAACCGCACCTGGGTGCCGGGATGGATGTCGGCGGCTGTATCCGGAAGCTCCACCAGACCCGTTGCCCAGACAAGCCCGCTGATCCGGCCCGAGCCCTCCGATTCGAAGACCTCGGCGCGCCCGTCGGCGCCGATGCGGGCCCGCAGAAACTCGCGCCGCCCGGGTTTCTTGCGCTTCGCAAAGCCGGCGGGCACGGTGAAGGCCTCCGGCTCGGACCAGCCGCCGCCCGCCATCATCGCCAAGGCGGGGCGCGCGAAAATTAGCGCGCACACAAGCGCCGCCACCGGGTTTCCCGGCAAGCCGAAGACCGGCACGCCCTGCCACATCGCCAGCGCCAGCGGCCGCCCCGGTTTCAGCGCGATCCGCCAGCTGGAGAGGTGGCCGCGCTCGCGCAGGAGGCGCGAGACATGGTCCTCGTCCCCCGCCGAGGCGCCGCCGGAGGTGAGGATCACGTCGGCCTCCGTCGCGCCGCGGTCGAGGCGACGGGCGATTTCGGCGGG
>SLBI01000218.1 GCA_007126375.1 Paracoccaceae bacterium | reverse complement strand
GGCCAGCAGCGCGGCGAAACGGCGCCCCCGTGCCTTCGTCTCCATGCCGGAAAGCAACCCGGACGCCAGCAGCGGCTCCCAGTCCAGCCAGTAGGGTTCGGGCCCCGCCTGCGGCAGCGCCGCAGAAGGACCGCCCGGCAGCAGCGTCAACAGCGCGAAAGCCGGCGTGCCCTGCCCGGGCAGCGCCCGGGTGCGGGGATCGAGCGCGAAGAGCGCCGGCGTCGTTGGCAGGAACCCGTCAGGGCCCAGCGCGCCGCCCAGCGCCAGCACCGGAAGGATGGTGCGCAGCCGTGCCTCGGCCGGGGCGGCTCCGAAGGCATTCAGCAGCGCCCGCCGCGCGCCACGGCCATCGCCCAGCAGGGCGTGCGCCGCCGCCTCGGCAATCCGGCAGCGCAGGAACTGCCGCAGATGCCTGGGCGGCGTCGCAGCCAGCACATCGACCAGCGGCAGCACCGCCTCCGGCCGGTCATGGGCCAGCGTCAGTTCCATCGCCTCGGCCAGCACGAAGCCGATGCCCAGCCCGCCCTGCACCAGCCCGGCGCACAGCCGCGCCGCCTCGGCCCCGCGCCCCTCCTCCACCAGCCAGCCGGCAAGATGCTGCACGCTCTGGCCGATCTCGCCGGGGCCGGCAAAGCTCTCCGGCCGCGCGCGCAGCCGATCCAGCAAGGCCAGATGCGCGGCTTGCCGCGCCTCGGCCGGCAGCGCCGCCTTCACCTCGCACAGCGCCTGCCCGCCAAGCACCGCCGCCGTCGCCGAAAAGGCCGAGCCCGACGGCGCAACGATGCGCGGACAAAGCGAGAGCGCGTAGAGTTCCAGCAGATCGCGCTGCGCCGCCGTCAGCCCCGGCCGCGGCAAAAGATCATCGGCCGTGCGCAGGCCGGGGAATTCGGCCCGGAGCCGCGCCAGCAGCCCCGGATCGTCGGAAAAGACCAGCACCGGCCGCCGTTCGGCCAGTGCCCCGGCAATATGAGGGCGAAAGAACTCCTCGGGCACGAACTTGTGCGGCCAGGGCTTCTGCATGGCACGGGCATCGGCGATGGTGTCGCCGCGGCGGATGTGACAGGCGGTGGCGCCGGCCAGCCCTTGCCCGAGCCGCGCCATCGGCGCGCGCAGCGCTTCGGCCCAGGGCAGCGCGCGAAAGATCGCCCCACAACGCCGCGCCACGGCCTCGCCATCCTCACCCGGCAGCACCACCGTACCGCTGACCATCTCCACCGCCACATCCCGCCCCGCGGCGAGGAGCCGCGCCAGTTCCCCCGGTTGCGCCAGCGCCCGCCCCAGCGGCACCGCCTTGCGCCGCCGCGCGGCAAGGGCCTGCGGATCCCCGAAATGCCGGGCGATGAACTCCGGCGCGAACAGTTCGGCCGGATCGTTCAGCGCGGCACTGACTCCGGCCGCCTCCGGCCAGAGGATGCGGCACTCCACCCCGTGATCCGCGGCCAGCCGCAGCGCGTTGACGATGCTCGTCAGCCGTGCCCCCAGCCGATCCCAGCGAAAGACGATCAGCGCCCCGGCCGGGGCAGCGGAAGCGCTTTCCGCATCGCTCGGTCGCGTCATCGCGCAGGCTCCTTGCGGCGCGGCACTCCGCCGCGGATGTCGTGCGGGCCCCATGTCGCCGGGCCCCAATCGTGGCATAGATGATGACGCGGCAAGGAAGAGGGTGCAAATGCGGCAGCGCGCGGACCATGAGGGGACGACCGGGGCAACGCTGCTCGCCGTCTCGGACCTCGACAAGAGCTATACCTCCGCCGGCGAACGCGTCGCGGTGCTGCGTGGCGTCAGCCTGACGCTCGCGGCCGGTCAAAGCCTCGCGCTGACGGGCGAATCGGGCAGCGGCAAGAGCACCCTCCTGCATCTCGTCGCCGGACTCGACGCCGCGGATGCCGGCAGCATCCGACTCGCCGGCACCGAGATTGCAGGGCTCGACGATGCCGGGCGGGCGCGGCTGAGGCGCCACCGCATCGGCCTTGTCTTTCAGCAGTTCAACCTGATCCCGTCGCTGACCGTCGCCGCCAATCTCGCCTTCCAGGCGCGGCTTGCCGGCCGTCACGATCCCGCCCGGCTCGCCGATCTGGCCGAGCGGCTGGGCCTCGCCGGGTTCCTCGGTCGCTATCCCGAACAGCTTTCGGGCGGGCAGCAGCAGCGCGTGGCGATCGGTCGGACGCTGGCGGCGCAGCCGTCACTGGTGCTCGCCGACGAACCCACCGGCAATCTCGACGAGACAACCGGCGACGGCGTGCTCGATCTCATGCTCGAACTCGTCCGCGACGCCGGCGCGGCGCTGCTGATGGTCACCCACTCGCCACGCCTGGCGGCGCGCTGCGACCGGCGGCTGCATCTGATGGCCGGACGCGTCGGCCCGAGTCCGACGGGCTGAGGCGATGCCGGTCCTCGCCGCACTCCTCAGTCACTGGCGGATGCACCCGCTGCAACTCGCCATGCTGCTCGTCGGCCTCGCCCTCGCCACCGCCCTCTTCACCGGAGTGCAGGCGATCAATGCCGAGGCACGGGCGAGCTATGCCCAGGCCGCGACGGTACTGGGGCAGGACCGGCTGTCGCGCCTTGTCCCGGCCGAGGGGCGCGCGCGCATCGACCGGGCCGATTACATCGCGCTGCGCCGGGCCGGCTGGCGTGTCACGCCGGTGCTCGAGGGCCGCGCCACGCTCGACGGCCAGCGTGTGACACTGCTCGGCATCGACCCGCTGACTGCCCCGCCAGAAGCCGGGCTCGGCGGGCCCGGCACGCCTCGGGGCATCGACATAGGCAGCGACATCGCCGGCTTCTTCACTGCCCCGGGCCGGCGCTTCGCCGCCCCCGAGACCGCCGCGCGCCTTGCCGGTGTGGAGCCCGCACCCGGGCTGCCGCCGGGCACCGTGCTGATGGACATCGCCCATGCCGACACGGCCCTCGGCGCCGACGGCGCCGTCTCGCGGCTGCTGCTCTGGCCCGCACAACCGGCCGGCCTGCCGCCGCTGGCCACGCTCGCCCCCGACCTGCGGCTGGAGGCGCCCGAGGCGGTGGACGATCTTGCCCGGCTGACCGACAGCTTCCATCTGAACCTCACCGCCTTCGGGCTGCTGGCCTTCGCCGTGGGGCTCTTCATCGTCCATGCCGCTGTCGGCCTCGCCTTCGAACAACGCCGCGCGATGTTCCGCACGCTGCGCGCGCTGGGGGTGCCGGCCGGCCGGTTGATGGCCCTGCTGACGGCCGAGCTTCTGCTGCTTGCACTTCTCGCCGGCGCGGCGGGCGTGGCGCTCGGCTATCTCATCGCCGCCTTCCTGCTGCCGGATGTCGCGGCAACACTGGGCGGGCTCTACGGCGCGCCGGTCTCCGGGCAGCTCGCGGTCCGGCCGGAGTGGTGGGCTGCCGGGCTGGGCATCGCGCTGGCCGGCACGCTCGCGGCCGGGGCGCGCAGCCTCTGGCGGGTCTGGCGCCTGCCG
>SLBI01000005.1 GCA_007126375.1 Paracoccaceae bacterium | reverse complement strand
GGCCGGCTGGTCCGCGGTGCCCGCGCCGATCTGGTGCATCTTTCCGACGACCTGCACCCCAGGGCGATCCTGAGGGCCGGGGAGCCATGATCGTACGCCATGGCATACCGAGTTTGTCATGACGCTGCTGCATGGCTGCGTTGTGCACGGAACTGACCTTGCCCACTGTCGCGGGCCGTCGATCGGCCGGAAAGGACATGTCATTGCCATGTCATGAAAGGGTTTTCCGGATCGCTCATGGTGCCGGTCCGGGGTGACCGGCGCAGCGGTCCGGCGGGGCCGCCGTGTTGATGCTTGACACAGATCAAAGTGACCTGAGGCGCGCGGCTTACGGTCGGTGCCATCGCCCGGCGCGGCCATGTGCTGACGCCGGCTTCCTTTTCCGATCCCCCGCTGGAGAGAGCGCGGCCCATGTCCGACCTGCTTGCCCTGATCGACCCGCGCGCGGCGCTGCTCGTTCACGTCACGGTGGCCGGCGCCTTCGTGGTGGCGATCCTGCTTCTGGCCGGGCTGCTGCGCGAGCGCTCGCATCCGGGCTTCGGCGTCTACGAATCCGGGGCGCCGCCGGGGACGGCGATGACCAAGCCGCTGGCCGCGCCGTATTTCCTGATCGCGGTTGCCTTCATGATCTTCGACATGGAGGTGGCGATCCTGTTCGCCTGGGCCATCGCCGCGCGTGAGGCCGGCATGCCGGGCCTGATCGCCGCCACCGTCTTCATCCTCGTGCTGCTGGCCGCGCTCGCCTATCTCTGGCTCGACGGCGCGCTGGAGACCGGCCCGCGCAAGCCGGAGGCCGGGCAGTGAGTGGCGATCTCACCCCCGCCGCCCGCGCTCCGGCGCCGGGCGAGGCGATGGCGCTTTCGGCGTTGTTCACCCGGCTCGACGATCTGGTGGCGTGGTCGCGCAAGCACAGCCTGTGGCCGTTCAATTTCGGCCTCTCCTGCTGCTATGTCGAGATGGCCACGGCGCTGACCCCGGACTATGACCAGGCGCGGTTCGGCGCCGAGGTGATCCGCTCCACCCCCCGGCAGGCCGACCTGCTGATCGTCTCGGGCACGGTGTTTCACAAGATGGCGGTGCCGCTGAAGCGCCTCTACGAGCAGATGCGCGAACCGCGCTGGGTGATCTCGATGGGCGCCTGCGCCAATTCCGGCGGGATGTACGACATCTACTCGGTGGTGCAGGGCGTGGACAGCTTTCTGCCGGTCGATGTCTATGTTCCCGGCTGCCCGCCACGCCCGGAGGCGTTGATGGATGCCCTGGTGCTGCTGCAGGGCAAGATCGCGGCCGAGCGACGGCCGCTGGGCATCAGCATCGGCGGGATGCAGCCAGGCCCGACCGTGCCGCGCGCCTTCGCCCCCGAACCGCGCCGCGACCGGCTGCAGGCCGAACGCGCCGCGATGACCCGCCTTGCCGATCCGGAGAACCGATGAGCCTCGACGTCGCCCCCCACAAGCCGGCGCAGGGCGATCTCGTCGCCGATCTGCGCGCGCGCTTCGGCCCGGCGATCCGCGCCCGACAGGCGACGGCCGAGGATTTCCCGGTGCTCTGGGTCGCGCCCGAGGCGGCCGTGGCGATCCACCGCCACCTGAAGGAGGAGATCGTCCAGCCGTTCGACCTGTTCGCCGATCTGTGGTGCATCGACGAGACCGGACGCCGCGCCCGCGAAGGCCAGCCCGAAAGCGGCGTCACTGTCTGCACCCATCTGGTCAGCCTCGGCCGCAACGCCGACATCCGGCTGAAGATCGCCTGCGACGGCGCCGTGCCGCGCATGCCCACGCTGAGCGGCGTATATCCCGCCGCCGACTGGTACGAGCGCGAGGCCTTCGACATGTTCGGCGTCCGCTTCGACGGGCGCGACAGCCACCGGCGCATCCTGATGTCGCCGCTGTGGGACGGCCACCCGCTGCGCAAGACCCATTACGCGCGGGCCACCGAACGCCCGCCCTTCCGCATGACGGATGCCCATTTCGCCGAGACCGAGGCCGCCATGCAGCCCGACCCCGAGGGCTGGGGCCTGCCGGTCACCCGCGACGGGTCCGACCTGATGGTGCTGAACTTCGGCCCGCACCACCCCTCGACCCATGGCGTGTTCCGCATCGTCCTCGGCCTCGACGGCGAGGAGGTGGTCTGGGCCGAGCCCGACATCGGCTATCACCACCGCGGCGCCGAGAAGATGGCCGAGCGCCAGACCTGGCACGGCTTCATCCCCTACACCGACCGGGTCGATTATCTCGGCGGGGTGCTCAGCGAACTGCCCTATCTGATGGCGGTCGAGCGGCTCTGCGGCATCACCGTGCCGCCGCGGGCGCAGACGATCCGGGTGATGCTGTGCGAATTCTACCGCATCCTCAGCCATCTGCTGTTCTACGGCACCATGGCTCAGGACACCGGGGCGATGTCGCCGGTGTTCTACATGTTCACCGACCGCGAGCGCATCCACCGGGTGATGGAGGCGATCACCGGCGCGCGGATGCATCCCGCGTATTTCCGCATCGGCGGGGTGGCGATGGACCTGCCCACCGGCTGGGACGCGATGGTGCGCGACATCCTGGACTGGATGCCGCCGCGGATGGACGAATACGAGCGCATGGTGCTCAATTCGGAGCTCTTCCGCATCCGCACCCGCGGCATCGGCGCCTATGACACCGCCGAGGCGCTGAGATGGTCCACCACCGGCCCGCAGCTGCGCGCCACCGGCTGCGACTGGGACCTGCGCAAGCGCCGGCCCTATTCCGGCTACGAGCAGTTCGATTTCGACGTGCCGCTGGGCCATCGCGGCGACTGTTTCGACCGCACCTGGATCCGCGCCGAGGAGATCCGCCAGTCGCTGCGGATCATCCGCCAGTGCCTCGACAACATGCCCGGCGGCCCGGTCAAGGCCGACCATCCGCTGACCACGCCGCCGCCGCGCGGCGCGATGCTGACCGACATCGAGACGCTGATCCACCATTTCCTCGCCATGTCGCAGGGCACGCTGGTGCCCGCCGGCGAGGCCACCGGCCAGATCGAGGGGAACCGTGGCCTGACGCAGTATTCGATCGTTTCCGACGGCGGGGCCGAGAGCTATCGCACCCGCATCCGCACGCCGTCCTTCGCCCATCTGCAGATGATCGCCGAGGTTGCGCGCGGCATGACCGTGGCAGACCTCGTGGTGCAGATCGCCTCCATCGATTTCGTCATGTCGGATGTGGACCGATGAGCCTGCCCGAAGCCCTTCAGGCCGCGATCCGTCAGGCGATGGACGACTTCGGCGGCGCCCGTCCGGCGATGCTGGAGGCGCTGCGGCTGATCCAGCAGGCCGAAGGCTGGGTCTCGGACGACCGGCTGCGCGCGGCGGCCGATGTGCTGGGCGTCACCCCGGCCGAACTGGACAACCTCGCCAGCTTCTATTCGATGATCTTCCGCCGGCCGGTGGGCGAGACGGTGATCCTGCTCTGCGACGGCGCCTCGTG
>SLBI01000137.1 GCA_007126375.1 Paracoccaceae bacterium | reverse complement strand
TCGCGGCGGAGATCCTTGATGTGGTCCGGATCGGGCCTGGCGGGCGGTTGGTGCGCATCTCTCCGACAGCACATCGGGAGTATCGCAGGGCCCATCGGGGGTGACCCCGGATGACCCATGATGTCCACCCATGTCATGCAGTTAGGCCACCCTCGGGTAAACACGCACTCCGAAAGTTGCGAACTTTCCGTGTTATCATCTTCCCGAATGTCCACCCCTGACCACGCCCGTCCACCCGAGACCGAGCGTGACCGCCCGAGGAGCACCCGATGAAGAGAATTGACCCGAAGAAGCTGGACCGGGCCTTCGTGCTCCCGGGCACGCTGATGTTCGCCGACATCATCGCCCGGCTCGAGGCCTCCCCCGAAATACCCGCAACGCGCAGGCGCGATCTTATCTCCGGCCTGCGTCGCGTTTCGAAGGCACTGGGGCGCGCACCGGAGGAGGTGCCGGCTGATCCGAAGTGGCTTCAACCACGGCTCGCGAAGGTCATGCCGGCGGCACTGCGGCTGTCGGAAAAGGGCTGGCAGAATGCACGCAGCGATGCGCGCTCGGCGCTGGCCTGGGCGGGGATCGTGAAGGCCCGCCATCGCCACATTGACGACCTCGCACCGGACTGGCGGGTTCTATGGGCGCGGGTCCTGGCGTCGAAGGACCCGACCCTCCCACTGGCGCTGTGCCGGTTCACGCATTTCCTGAATGGGCTCGCTGTAGCGCCCGAGGATGTCGCGCAGCCCCACGCTGAAGCCTATCTGGCGGCGCTCGAGGCCGATGAAATCTCGAAGTCGCCGCAGACGGCGTGGCGCGCGGCGGTGAATGCATGGAACCTTGCCGGCACGCGGATCGCAGGCTGGCCGACGACCCGTCTCGTGCTGCCGCGGCGGCAGGTGGTCTACAAACGAGCTGACGCGGACCTGCCGCCGGCCCTCCTAGACGATCTCGCGAAGCTGTTGCGCCGGCTCGCGCAGCCTGACCCTTTCGCCGAGGACGGCCCCACCCGGGCACTGCGCCCGCAAACTCTCGGGCAGTACGAACGCCAGCTCAAGCGGTTCGCGTCGGAACTACTGGAGGCCGGGGTGCCGGCCATGGAGATCGACGAAGTCGCGACGCTGTGCGACCCGGCCCGCGCTGAGCGCGGCCTGCGCGCCATGGTGGCGCGCAAGGGCAATACCTCCGGCAAGCTCATCGCCGAGACGGCCGCCCTGCTGCGCAACCTTGCCGGCAAACTGGGCCTTGGCGACGATGTGCGCAGCCGACTCGCGAAGCTCGCCGGCCGTGTGGCAGTGCCGCCGCAGCGGGGCATGACCGGGAAGAACCGCCAGCGCCTGCGGGTACTGCAGGACGAGCGCACCCTCCGACGCCTGCTCGATCTGCCCGAGCGGCTGTTTACTGCGGCCGGAAAGCAGACCACCCCATACGCGGCGGGGTTGATGCGGGAGGAGGCGCTGGCGATCGGCATCCTTCTCACCTGCCCGATCCGGGTGGGCAATCTCGCGGGCCTTCACCTCGAGCACCATCTCCACCGCCCTGGCGATGGACGCGTCTTCGTGGCCCTTTTCGAGGATGAGGTGAAGAACGAGCGCCCGATTGAATTCGAAGTGCCAAACGCGTTGCGCCGAATGCTCGACCGACACCTTGCCCGGCGCTGCCCGCTGATGTGTCCGCAAGGTACTCCCTGGCTGTTTCCGCGGCGCGATGGCGCGGGGCCGATGGATGCCAACCAGCTGTCGATGCGGATGAGACGGCGCATCCGCAAGGAGATCGGGGTCGAGATGAACGCTCACCTCTTCCGCCATCTTGCGGCGATGATTTGGCTCGACGCCTTTCCCGGCGGCTATGAAGGCGCGCGCCGCCTTCTGGGTCACTCAGAGGTCAGCCACACCATCAACATGTACACGGGGCTGGAGGCAAAGAAGGCGCTGGAGGTCTTTTCCAACCTGCTGACGGAGAAGCGGGGGCGGCGGCGGTGAGCCTGGTCCTGCCCTTCAAGGACTGGCCAGCGGCCGACCGGGCGATGTGGGCGGCGCTGCGGCAGCCGGGCGGCCCCTTCGATGATCGCGGCGCGCTGGCGCACCTGCGCGAGACCTCCGTGCAGACCCTTGCGAAGCGCTATGGCCGCTGGCTGGAATGGCTGCGCCGGACCGACCCCACGGCCCTTGACGAGCCACCCTCCGAGCGGGTCACCCTGCCCCGCCTGAAGGCTTGGCTGGAGGATCTCGTCCATACCAGGCCGATGACCCGCCTGATGTTCGTGGATGGCCTGCTCCGGGTGGCGAGCGCCGCCGCCCCCGAAGCCGACTGGACGCGCCACCGCCGCGTGAAGGCCCACCTCAAGCACGCCGCCGGGCGCGGCGACCAGGCCCGCAAGGCCGGCCGAATCCTGTCTAGCCGTGTACTTCTTGAGGCGGGGGTTCGGCACGCCGGCCCGGAGGCGGAGGGCGCGGCGACCCCGCTCCAGCAGGCCATTCGGCAACGGGACGGCACGCTTGTGGCCTTCCTTGCCATGATCCCGATCCGGCGCCGCGCGCTTACCGGACTGCGGATCGGCGAGACGCTGATCGTGACAGCGGACGAACTGGTCCTGGCCCTGCCCGGCGTCCTGACAAAGAATGACCTACCCTTCGAGGGCGGCATCGCCGAGCCGACGGCCGGGCTCCTGCGCCGCTACCTCGAAGAGACGAGACCCTTTCTGATGAGCCGCCGACACCCTCAGCGCCACGACTGGCTCTGGGTCGGCGACGACGGCCGCCCGCTCTCCTATGGCTGGATCGGCCCAAAGGTCGCCGGCATCACGAAGCGCTTGACCGGCAAGCACATCCCGCCGCACTTCTTCAGGTATGCCGCTGCGACAACATTGACGCACGAGTCACCTGACGCCGCGCGCATGATCGGGCCATTGCTGGGCCACACAGCCACCGGAACCGCGGAGCGGCACTACATCCAGGCCCGCAGCATCGAGGTCACTGGGCACTATGCGTCGGTGATCAGGAACCTGAGACGGCAGCGGTGACACGCAATGTGATCTGCGCGGCCTTCGACGGCGTTGGCCAAGAGGCGCCGATCGCGGGCAACAAGCCCCATGAGCTGCGAGTGGGCAGGGCGTGAGCGGAGGCGGAGGATGGCAATCGTGTTCAGTAGGTTCGGTTCTGCTGAACTGAGAGGGCGGCGGCGTCGCGGCAGTTGCGCACCGCCACCACTGCGTCGATCGAGGCCTAATTGCACATGGCGCAACTTGCTGACCATGCTCGGTGTCCTCGCATGACCGCATAGAGCCCATCAGCGACATTCAGGCGCCACGCAGCAAGGCGAAACTCCTCGCAGGTGCGGCAACGAGGTCGGCCCAAAGCCGACGGTCGGCCGTGCCGGTATGCTGCGGCGCAGCTTTCCCGCATCGGTCGTTCGTACCTGACGCTTCGGAGCAATCTCGCCGTCAGGGAGTGTTTTTCGTCGCTCTACG
>SLBI01000280.1 GCA_007126375.1 Paracoccaceae bacterium | reverse complement strand
GCCGGTCAGCCCGCCGCCAAGCTCGGCAAAGCCCGGCAGCCCGTCGGGATCGTCGGCAAACAGCCACTTGGGCGCAGCGACGCCCGCGAACTGGCCCACATGCAGCAGGATACCGAGCGCGTCGGCCGGGGTAATCTGGCCATCGCCGTTGAAGTCCAGCGCCAGGGTGCTCTGGCCCGCCATCGGGTTGTCGCCGTTCGACGGGCCGAGACCCGCCACCATCCGCAGCACCTCGAGCGCATCGAGCGCCGAAAGCGCCTTGTCGGGGCCGGCGGCGTAATCGCGCGCCACCGAGAGCGTGCCGGCGGTGCCCGCCTCCAGCTCGAAGGCAAAGGCGCCGCTGGCATCCAGCGTCGACAGCAGCACATCGCCGCCCCCGTCAGGGGTGAAGGTGACCTGCGTTCCCGATGGGTCCGCCCCGCCGGCACCGGCGCCGCGCAGCGCCACCGTGCCGTTCAGCGCAAAGGTCAGCGGATCATAGGCGAAATCAAAGCTCTGGTCGTCCATCGCCTGGCCGTTCACCGCCACGTCGCCGACCGAGAATTCGACCGTCCGCGCCCCGGCAACCGGTGTCAGGGCCATGTCGAAGGTCACCACCGGGTCGTCGAAATCGGTGATCCCGCCGAGGTCGCTGCCCGAAAACACCAGCGAACCGGGCGTGACCGTGAAGCCCTCCGACACGCTGCCCGGCACATAGCCGATCAGCGCCGCGTCAAAGCCCAGCGTGAAGGCCAGCGCATCCAGCGCCCCGCCCGAAACCAGATCGCCGTCCACCCGCACGCCATAGGTGATCACCGCCCCCTCGCGCCCGATCTCGCTGATCGTCAGCGCAGGCCCGGAAATCGGCGGCAGATCGACCTCGATGATCTGGTCGGCGAACTGCAGCCACTGGATGTTGGTCAGGGTGTTGACGCCTTCGTTGGCGCCAATGGTGGCGGTGTGGTTCACCGTGACGATGCCGGTCTCCGTATCCGTGTCAATCAGATAGTCATCCCGGTTGAAGGTGAATTCCGCGGTGTTGATGCCGCCGCCGCCGTCGATGGTGTCGTTGCCGGGCCCGCCGACGATGGTGTCGTTGCCGTCGCCACCGCGGATCAGGTCGTTGCCGAAGCCGCCGAACACATACATGTCGGCCGTGGCGCCGGTCAGGTCGATGACATCGTCAAGATTGGTGCCGATGATCCGTTCGACATTGACGGCAACGCCGCCGTACCAGCCGCCGCCCTGCCAGTTGAATTCGCCCTGCTGGCCGGGCAGGCCATCGAACGGGTCGTATTCCATCGTCAGCGCGGTGTCGCCGAAGGCGAAGTCGAGCTCGAGCTTGTCGGAGCCGTCCATCTCGCTCAGCGCCCGGAAGATCAGCGATCCGTCGATCGCGCTGTCGATGGCGAACTTGTACGAGAAGTCCGGATGCAGGAAGCTGTGCATCAGGATCGGGTCGAAACCGGCATCACCGTCGATCAGTTCGCCGAAGGTCATCAGTTCGCGCTGTTCGCCAAGGGTAAAGTTGTAGTCGAACGCCCTTTCCAGCATCACGGTCAGATTGCCGTCCTGCAGGTTCAGCGCGCCGCGGACCCGTACTACGTCGGTGCTGCCGTCACGGGCGCCAAGCACCAGCATGGTGCCGTCGGAGAACAGGTTCTCTCCGGCCAGGACGTTGAGATCGCCTTGCGTCACGAAGACGGCATTGGCCATGCCGATGTAACCGCCGTAAAGGTTGACGTCGCCGGTAACGATCAGCGCATCCTGGTTCGCCTTGTCCATGAAGATGTTGGCGCCGAACACATTCAGATCACCGTTGATCGTGGCCAGCCCGTCGACATCCATGGTGCCCATCATGCCAAGGTTGACCTGCACCCCTTCACCGAACACACCCAGCACGGCGTCCCCACCCAAGAACAGGCTGCCGCTGCCCTTCGGTGTGATGTCACCCGGGATGGTGTCCGGATCATGACCGACCCACATTTCGGAAAACCCGGTGAGCACGCTGAAGCCCCTCACCACCAGAGTTCCGGCGGGCCATGTGTCGTCGGACAGATCGAGGTTGGCGCTGCCCACCTGAACGGTCGCGCCGCCGCCAAGGTCCATCCACGCGCTGCTAAGCACCCGGACAGTGCCCTGCCCCATCTGCCCGATGCCCAGAAACAGCGTGTTGTCGCTGCCATCCGTCGAAACCTCGAATCGGCCGCTGTTTGTCACATTGAGCACACCGGTGCCGAGGCCAGAGCCGATGATGGCCACCGGGTCGGCATCGTCCTCTGCAGTCAGCGTGGCCTGCAGCCGCGATCCCGCGCCGATGATCTCGAGCACGCCGGACCCGTCGTTGCCATAGCCGATCAGCAGCTCATGCAGCGAATCGACCGACATGAGCGAACCGCCCATGATGCCGATCGTGCCGTTGGTATCGAAGGGAAAGAAATCATCGCCTTCACCGCCGATCCAGATGCGGGCAAAGCTGCTCGGCGCCATCGTCAGGGTTGCGGCATTGGTCAGGTAGATTTCGCCCTTGGAGCCGAATTCACCGAGGGTGAGGTAGCTGGTATCGAACCCTTCGATGCTCAGGCTGCCGCCATTCAGCTGGGCCAGGCCCTGCCCGTTGAACCCGCCGAAACCGAGGTAGGAGCGGGTGGCGTTTTCGCCGGCGCCGGAAAACCCGCTCAGCAGCCGGATTTCGCCGCCGTCGAGGGCGCGCAGCAGGCCAAGCCCCCCTTCGGTGCCAACCTGGACGCTGAGTTCGTCGAATGCACCGCTGCCACCGAAGATGTCGGCACGGCTGTTGGCGCCGGCCGCGGTAATGGTGCCTTGCGCCCCGTAGCCGCCCAGATAGAGCAGCGTGAACCCTTCGCCATCCCGCGGCAGGCTGTAGTTGGCCCCGCCCAGCACCGTGACGCTGCCGTTGCCAAGGCCGGGGGTGTCGATGAACACGCCGATTTCGTGCCAGCCGTTGACCGGGTCTTCGAACACATAGCCGCTCTTGATGATCTGCGGGTCGGCATTCGTGGTGGCGCCATCAAGCGACAGGATCGGTATGGTTTCCCCCGGCGCGAAGTCACCGTCAGGGACTGGCCCGACGTCGAGAATGCTCTGCTCCAGCGCCGTCAGTTCCGCGAGGGTTGTCGGAAAGGTCAGCGGATCGCCGCCCATCAGGAAGATGAAGTCGGTATCGTTCACCTCGTCATAAAACGCGATGACGTCATGGTTGCCGGCGCTGGTGGTGATGCGGCCGATATTCACGATGAAATCCGAGGCGACCTTGCCGTTGATGTCCAGAAGCAACGGCTCCGTGCCGGTGATTTCGACCTCGGGCAAATCGCCATCTTCGGGGTCACCGACGATGCCGTAGCTGAAATTTGCCGTTGCGGGATCGCGCAGCGCGATCGTGAGGGCCGCAGCGCCGACGGCAACGGGATCGTCGCTGTCATCATCAAATTCGATAAAGAACCCGTTCAACGTGATCGTG
>SLBI01000071.1 GCA_007126375.1 Paracoccaceae bacterium | reverse complement strand
GAACCCGCTCTGTTTCGGCCAGACCGCGCTCTTGGGCTGCGACGTGTGGGAGCACAGCTACTACATCGACTTCCGCAACAAGCGCCCGGCCTATCTGACGAACTTCCTCGACAAGTTGGTCAACTGGGAGGCGGTCGCCGCCGGTCTTTAAGAGGAAGGGGCGGCTGCGCGCCGCCCCTGCCCATGCCGGATGCCAAATCCGGCGCCGTATTGCATATTTTTTTTGCACCCGTTTGAGGCTATGCTCTCCTTCGTCAATCTGGCGGCGGAGAAATCAGCATGACCACCATCATATCGCGGCTCTTCGCGGATGCCGAAACCGCCGAGGCGGCGGCACGGGAACTGCGCGCCGCCGGCCACGATCCGGCGACGATCCGCATCGTCTCGCCTGACGCACAGGACAGCGAGACGAGCCTTGCGGCGCGGATCGCTGCAGCCGGAGTGGGTTCGGTCTCGGCCGGGCGCTACGCCGCCGCCGTGGCGGCAGATCCGTCGCATGGCGGCAGCGTCCTTGTGGTGCGAGCGCCTTTCACCCCCTTCGGTCGAGCGCGCAGCGCCATCAGAATCGCCGATGCGCACGCGCCGGTCGCGGTGGCCGGCGTCAATGCGAACCAGCATGTCGCCAACCGACCGGACCCGCGGATCTTTCACCCGGCGATCGGCCGGCATGCGCATGTCATGACCCGCGACATGCCGCCCTACATCGAGCGGCGGCGCGGCACGGTGTCCTCCGCCTTCGGCGTGCCGCTGTTGTGGCGCCGCTCGATGCCACGCGCGGCACTGCTTCCGGGCAAGGCGATGTCGCGCCTGTTCTGGCCGCTGCCGCTCATCTGGCGCCGGCGGCCCTCGCGCGGCACGCTCGCCACCGGCCGGCATCTGTCGCGGCTGTTCTGGCCGATGCCGCTGTTGCCCCGACGCTGAGGCAGCCCGCATCAGACGACATCGCCGGCCGAGAGCCGGGCCAGAAGCGCGTCCGCCTCGGCCAACACCGCGGCACGACGGTCCTCGGCCATGCGGTCCCAGGTTCGATACATCTGTGCCATGCGCGGATTGCCTTGGAAACGCGGACGGTGGCGGGTCAGGAAATGCCAGTAGAGCAGGTTGAAGGGGCATGCCCGCGGGCCGGTCCGTTCCCTCACCCGGTAATGGCACCCCTTGCAGTAATCCGACATTCTTTCGATGTAAGCCCCGGAGGAAACATAGGGTTTCGAGCCGACCACCCCGCCGTCCGCGAACTGCGACATGCCCAGGGTGTTCGGCGCCTCGACCCACTCGAAGGCATCGGCATAGACCGCCAGATACCACTCGTGCACCTCGGCCGGGTTCACCCCGGCGAGAAGCGCGAAATTGCCCGTCACCATCAACCGCTGAATGTGATGGGCATAGGCCTCGGTCCGCGTCTGGCCCACCGCCGCCGCCATGCAGGCCATGCGGGTTTCGCCGCCCCAATAGAAATCCGGCAGTTTCCGTTGATGGTTCAGGCGGTTGCGCCGAACATAGTCGGGCCCCTCGCGGAAATACACGCCGCGAACGAACTCGCGCCACCCGAGGATCTGGCGGATGAACCCCTCGGCCGAATTGATCGGCACGTAACCGTCCCGCCAGGCCGCTTCGGCAGCGCGGCATACCTTCAGCGGATCGAGCAGACCGGTGTTGAGATAGAGCCCGATCACGGCATGGCTGAGGAAGGCATCCTCCGCAAGCATGGCGTCCTGATAGGCGCCGAACTCCGCCAGCCTGTGTCGGAGGAAGTGATCGAATGCCGCCTCGGCCTGCGCTCGGGTGACACCGAAACGGAACGGGCGCAGATCGCCGAAATTGCCGGCGAAACGGCCTTCGACGAGATCAAGCACCGCCTGCGTCTCGGCGTCCGGCTCGAACCACGCCGGGCCCTCGCGAAACAGATCCGCCGCGGCCGGCTTGCGGTTGTCGTGGTCATAGTTCCATTGCCCGCCAGCCGGCTTTGCCCCCTCCATCAAAAGCCCTGTCCTGCGGCGCATCTCGCGATAGAAATACTCCATGCGCAGGCTCTTGCGCCCCTCCGCCCAGGCGTCGAACTCCTTGCGCGAGCACAGGAACCGATCATCGGGAAGCTGGCGCACGGGCACCGGCAGCGCACCGAGCAGATCGATCAGCCGCCATTCACCAGGCTCGGTCGCGATCACTTCCTGTGCGCCGGTGTCCTCGACCCGGCGCAACACTTCGCCGGGGATGCTGCCGGCGTTCTCGGGATCGTCGAGTCGGGTGTACAGCACGCGCCAGCCGGCCTGTTCCAGTTCGGCCGCGAAATGGCGCATGGCGGCGAGGATGAAGGCGATCTTCTTGGGATGGTGGGGCACATAGGCGGCCTCGTCCTCGACCTCGGCCATGACCACGATGTCGCTCTCGCGATCGGCGGCCCGCAGTGCGGCCACCGAAGGCGTCAGTTGATCGCCGAGCACCAGCACCAGGCGCGGCGCGCTCACCAGGGGATCTCCTTGCCGGCCCAGTCGTAGAAGCGGCCGCTGTCTTCGGGTGCAAGACCGGAAATGACGCGCAGGAGATTGTCAGCACTTGTTTCCGCGCTGACGGCGGGGTGACGACCGAGGTATTTCTCTGTCAGCGGCGTGGTCACCGTTCCGGGGTGAAGCGACACGATGACGGCCTGGGGATTGCTGCGCGCGACCTCGATCGCCGCGCTGTGGATCAACTGGTTCAGGGCGGCCTTGGCCGCGCGGTAGCCATACCACCCTCCCGCGCGGTTGTCGCCGATCGAGCCGACCCGGGCGGACAGCGCGGCGAACACCGCGCGGCGGTCACGAGGCATCAGCGGAAGAGCGTGCTTGAGCACCAGCGCCGGCCCGGCGGCATTCAGGGCGAACTGCGCAGCAAGCCCGGGCAACTGCAATGCCTTCAAGGTCTTTTCAGGACCATGGGCGCCGATCTGCAAGCCGCCCGTCGCGCAAAGCACGAGGTCGAACTCCCCTTCCAGCCTGCTGAAAACCCGGGCGATGCTCGCCTCGTCGGTCACGTCCAACCCGTCGGCACGGCGGGAAACGCCGGTCACCGCCGCCCCGCCATCGGCAAGCCGCGCGGCAAGTGCCGCACCGATCCCGCCCGATGCCCCGATTACCAGTGCCCGCATTCGTTCACCTTTCTCATCTGCGGCGGCAGTTAGGGCGTCAGGACCGATCGCAAAGACTTTGATGGACCTGCCGAAGGTTCGCTTCCCGCGCCGGCTTCGTTTGGCCGGGCTGCCGGCGACGCCGTTTCGGGCGACCGGGAGCGTGTCGTTGCGCTGTTCCCGCTGCGCTGCGCGCCGACGCACAGGCCGAAGGGGACGGCAGCGACAGGGTCCGCGGGGCTGGACCTGGCCGGCCGGGCGGGGATGACCGCCCCGCGCGGGGCGACGAGACAGCCCTCCATACGAGCCGGTACAGCGTGAACCCCCCTGCAGGCGCCCCGGCTGTTCTTCGGCGGCAAGGCGGTTCGGCTTTTGGGGTTTTCTTCGCCACACGCGGCGGTATACTCATCAGCCATGACACGTGGGCAACATACAGGTTTCGCCGGGGCCGCCCCCCGGCTGGCGCCCCGTGGACTGCTGCTCCTTAGCCGCCTCTGAGCGTGCCTTCGGGCGCGACCGCTCAGAGGTGACAAACCGCGCCCCGCCCGAGACAGCAGCATCCAGAGCATCGCGAGAGCCAGAGACATGACCCATTCGCCCCTCCCCGCCCCCGCTGCGGCCGACCCCGACCGCGTCCTGATCTTCGACACCACATTGCGCGACGGCGAGCAGTCGCCCGGCGCCACCATGACCCATGAGGAAAAGCTGGAGATCGCGCAGCTGCTCGACGAGATGGGCGTTGACATCATCGAGGCCGGCTTTCCCATTGCATCCGAAGGCGATTTCGCGGCCGTCAAGGCCATCGCCGAGCAGACGCGGAACGCGGTGATCTGTGGCCTCGCACGCGCCAACGCCGCCGATATCGACCGCGCCTGGGAAGCCGTTAAACATGCCGCGCGGCCACGCATCCACACCTTCATCGGCACCTCGCCTTTGCATCGCGACATAACCCGGCTGACCCAGGATGAGATGGCGGAGCGGATCCACGCCACCGTCAGCCGGGCGCGGGATCTTTGCGAGAATGTCCAGTGGTCGCCGATGGACGCGACCCGCACCGAGCGGGATTACCTCTGCCGCGTGGTGGAGGTGGCGATCCGCGCCGGCGCCAGCACCATCAACATACCCGACACGGTGGGCTACACCGCGCCGCGCGAGAGCGCCGAGATCATCGCCATGCTGCTGCGCGAGGTGCCCGGCGCGCAGGAGGTGGTGTTCGCCACGCACTGCCACAACGACCTCGGCATGGCGACGGCCAATGCCCTGGCGGCCGTCGAGGCGGGGGCACGGCAGATCGAGTGCACCATCAACGGGCTGGGCGAGCGTGCCGGGAACACCGCGCTGGAAGAGGTGGTGATGGCGCTGAAGGTGCGCCACGACATCCTTCCCTGGTCGACCGGCATCGACACCCGCCGGATCATGCAGGCCAGCCGTCTGGTCAGCGCGGTCTCGGGCTTTCCGGTGCAGTACAACAAGGCCATCGTCGGCAAGAACGCCTTCGCGCATGAGAGCGGCATCCATCAGGACGGAGTTCTGAAGAACGCCGAGACCTTCGAGATCATGAAGCCCGAGGACATCGGCCTGACCGCCACAAATCTGGTGATGGGCAAGCATTCGGGGCGCGCAGCACTCCGCGCCAAGCTGAAGGAACTCGGCTACGATCTCGCCGAGAATCAGCTGGCCGACGCCTTCGTCCGGTTCAAGGCACTGGCCGACCGGAAGAAGGAGATCTACGACGAGGATCTCGTCGCACTGATGCAGGACACCGCCGCAGGGGCCCATCAGGATCTGGTGGTGCTGACCAGCCTGCGGGTGATCTGCGGCACCGAGGCGCCGCAGACGGCCGATATGGTGCTGGCGGTGGACGGGGTGGAGCAGTCGACCACCGCCACCGGCGACGGCCCCGTGGATGCGGCCTTCAACGCGGTGAAGGCGCTGGTGCCCCATGATGTCCGGCTGCAGATCTATCAGGTGCACGCGGTCACCGAGGGCACGGACGCGCAGGCCACGGTCAGCGTCCGGCTCGAATCGCAGGGCCGGATCTTCACCGGACAGGCAGCGGATACCGACACCGTCGTCGCTTCGGCCAAGGCATATCTCAATGCGCTGAACAAGTTCCTCGCCTATGAGCGCGCCGGCCGGCCGGTGACCGATATCGCCGCTGCCGTGTCCTGAACGGCAAGCGGGGAGCGGCGGCGGTGCGCCCGCTCCGGCGGGCGGAATGCCGCTGCCGCGCCCGGTGGCGCCCCTTTACGCCGCCGCCCGCCCCCGCCTATAAGGGCGCGCGTTCCGAACTCTGGCCCGCGGCACGAGGCGGGTGTCCGGATGGCGCACGCCACCAAAACAGGATTTCCCGCCAATGGTCTTCTCCGGTCTCTTCTCGTCGGACATGGCGATCGACCTCGGCACGGCGAACACCCTGGTCTATGTCAAGGGGCGCGGGATCATCCTGAACGAACCTTCGGTCGTGGCGTACCACGTCAAGGACGGCAAGAAGCAGGTGCTCGCGGTGGGCGAGGACGCCAAGCTGATGCTGGGCCGGACGCCCGGCAGCATCGAGGCGATCCGGCCGATGCGCGACGGGGTGATCGCCGATTTCGACGTCGCCGAGGAGATGATCAAGCACTTCATCCGCAAGGTGCATCGGCGCACGACCTTCTCGAAACCGAAGGTCATCGTCTGCGTGCCCTATGGCGCGACGCCGGTGGAGAAGCGGGCGATCCGGCAGTCCGTCCTGTCGGCCGGCGCGCGGCGCGCCGGGCTCATTGCCGAACCGATCGCCGCGGCCATCGGCGCGGGCATGCCGATCACCGATCCCACCGGCTCGATGGTCGTCGATATCGGCGGCGGCACCACGGAGGTTGCGGTTCTGTCGCTCGGCGACATCGTCTATGCCCGCTCGGTCAGGGTCGGCGGTGACCGGATGGACGAGGCGATCATCTCCTACCTGCGCCGCCAGCAGAACCTGCTGATCGGCGAGGCGACGGCGGAGCGCATCAAGACCTCCATCGGCACCGCGCGGATGCCCGACGACGGGCGCGGCGCGGCGATGCAGATCCGCGGCCGCGATCTGCTCAACGGCGTGCCGAAGGAGATCGAGATCAGTCAGGCGCAGGTCGCCGAGGCGCTGTCGGAAACCGTGACCACCATGTGCGAAGCCGTCATGATGGCGCTGGAGGCGACGCCGCCCGATCTGGCGGCCGACATCGTCGATCGCGGCGTGATGCTGACGGGGGGCGGTGCGCTTCTGGGCGAACTCGACCTTGCGCTGCGCGAGCAGACGGGGCTTGCCATATCGGTGGCCGACGAGTCACTCAATTGTGTGGCGCTGGGCACCGGCAAGGCGCTGGAATACGAGAAGCAGCTGCGCCATGCCATCGATTATGACAGCTGACGGCTCCGTCTGAGACCGGCAGCGGGGGCCCGGACATACGGCGGGCGGCAAAGGGGCACAGGTGGCGCGGGACCGCAACAGCCAGGGCGATGTCGGCAGGCCGGTGCGGCAGATCCTCATCGGGCTGCTCGCCTTCGCCCTGATCGCGGTATTCGCGCTCTGGCGTATCGACAGCCCGCGGGTGGAACGGTTCCGCATCGCCGTGATCGACCGCGTCGTGCCCGGCTTCGACTGGGCGGCAGCGCCGGTACTGGGGGCGGCCGCGCTGCTGGAGGATTTCCGGTCCTATGCCCGGCTGCAGGAACAGAACCGCGAACTGCGTCGCGAGTTGCAGCAGATGCGCGCGTGGCGCGAGGCGGCCCTGCAGCTGGAACAGCAGAACGCGCGGCTGCTGGAGCTGAACCAGGTACGGGTCGATCCCAGGCTGACCCATGTCACAGGGGTGGTGCGGGCCGATTCGGGGTCGCCCTTCCGCCGCTCGGTGCTTCTGAACGTGGGCGCGCGCGACGGCATTCGGGACGGCTGGGCGGTGATGGACGGTCTGGGCCTCGTCGGCCGCATCTCCGGGGTCGGACAACAGACCGCACGCGTGATCCTGCTGACCGATTCGAACAGCCGGCTGCCGGTCACGATCCAGCCCTCGGGGCAGCGCGCGATCCTTGCCGGCGACAACGGTACCCTGCCGCAGATCGACTTCCTCGAGCATCCCGATCAGGTTCGCCCGGGTGACCGGGTGGTGAGTTCCGGCGACGGCGGGGTCTTTCCCGCCGGGCTTCTGGTCGGTGAAGTGGTGCTGGGGCCGGATCGTCGGCAGCGCGTCCGCCTTGCCGCCGATCAGCAACGGCTGGAGTTCCTGCGGGTGTTGCGCTCGGCACCGATGGAGCGGATCGGCGAGGCCGGCGCCCTGCTGCTGCCACTGGCCGAGCCCGAACCCGGGGCCGACGACGCCGGACCGGAAGCGGCCGCCGAAGCAGGCGGACCGGCCCTGGCGGCCCGGGGAGGCGGCGGTGGCTGAACCGGTGCGCAGCATGCCCTGGCGCTACTGGGCGCTGTTCGCGGGCTTCGTGGTGCTGTCACTGTTCTGGCGGCTGCTGCCCCTGTCCGGGGCGGCCCCGCTGGTGCCGGGGCCAGACCTCATCCTGTGTGTCGTGCTGGCCTGGGTGCTGCGGCGCCCGGACTACATGCCCGCCCTGCTGGTCGTCGGGGCGGTTCTGCTGGAGGATCTGCTGCTGATGCGGCCGCCAGGGCTGTGGGCCCTGCTGGTACTGATGGCAGCGGAATTCCTGCGCACGCGACAGCCGCTGATGCGCGAGTTGCCCTTCACCATGGAATGGGCGGCCGTCGGCACTGTCATGGCGACGGTCTGGCTGGCGGAACGGCTCGTGCTCGGCCTTGTCTTGGTGCCGATGCCGGGGCTGGGGGCAAGCCTCGTGCAGCTTGCGATGACGTTGCTCGCCTATCCGTTGGTGGTGCTGGCCAGCCATTGGCTGATCGGCGTGCGCAAACCGGCCACCGGCGAGGTCGATGCGCTGGGCAGGCCGCTGTGAGGCGGCCCTCACGCGCAACCGCGGAGGCGACGCGCCGCCTGACCCGACGAGCGCTGGTCACCGGTGGGTTGATGGGCGCCACGATGCTGACCCTCGCAGCGCGCATGCGGCAGATCCAGGTGGAGGAAACCGACCAGTTCCGACTGCTGGCCGAAGAGAACCGCATCAACATCCGCCTGATTCCGCCGGTGCGCGGGCTGATCCACGACCGCACCGGCCGCGCGCTGGCGCTCAACGAGCAGAATTACCGCGTGGTGATGGTGCGCGAGGATGCCGGGGACGTGGACGAGGTGCTGCACCGGCTGGCACTGCTGATCGACCTGCCCGAAGAGGCGCTGGAGCGCACGCGGCGGGAGATCTTCCGACACCGCCCCTTCGTGCCGGTCACCGTGGCCGAACGGTTGAGCTGGGAACAGATCGCGCGGATCGCCGCCAACGCCCCGGCCCTGCCCGGCGTCACCCCCGAGGTGGGCTTGTCCCGGCATTATCCGCTGGCGGGCGATCTCGCCCATGTCGTCGGCTATGTCGCCGCCGTCAGCGAACGCGACCTCGCCGAGCAGGAGGTTCCCGATCCGGTGCTGCAGTTGCCGGGTTTCCAGATCGGCAAGCTCGGGGTCGAGCGTCGGATGGAGGACATCCTGCGCGGCACTGCCGGCTCGCGCCGGATCGAGGTGAACGTGGTCGGCCGGGTCATGCGCGAACTCGACCGCCGCGAAGGCACACCGGGTCAGACCGTGCAACTGACCATCGACCACCGGCTGCAGACCTTTGCCAGGGCGCGACTGGCGAACGAGAGTGCCGCCGCCGTGGTGATGGACTGCCGCAATGGCGATCTCGTTGCCGTCGCCTCCTCGCCCGCCTACGATCCCAACCTGTTCGTGCGCGGCATCTCGGTGCCGGATTTCCGGGCGCTGCTGGACGATCCCTATCGCCCGCTCGTGGACAAGACGGTGCAGGGGGTCTATCCGCCCGGCTCGACCTTCAAGATGGTGGTGGCGCTGGCCGCGCTCGACTCCGGCCTCGTCGTGCCAGAAGAGCGGGTGTTCTGTCCCGGACACATGGATGTCTCGGGCCGGCGGTTCCATTGCTGGAAGCGCGGCGGACATGGCCGGGTCAACATGATCTCGGCGCTGAGCGAAAGTTGCGATGTCTATTTCTACGATGTGGCGCAGCGGCTGGGGATCGAGCGGATCAACGAGATGGCCGCGCGGCTCGGGCTTGGGGTGCGGCACGATCTGCCGATGTCCTCGGTCGCCGCAGGGCTGAACCCCACGCGGGAGTGGAAGCAGTCCCGGCGCAACGAGGCATGGCTGGTGGGCGACACGATCAACGCGGCGATCGGTCAGGGCTTCGTGCTGTCCTCGCCGCTGCAGCTTGCCGTGATGACGGCGCGACTCGCCTCCGGACGCATCCTCGCGCCACGCCTCGTGCGGGCGGTGAGCGGCGTCGAGGCACCGGTGCCGGAGGCGCCCCTGCTGGGGCTCGACGCCGGTGCGCTGGCCATCGTCCGGCAGGGTATGGGCGAGTGCGTCAACCATCGCCGCGGCACGGCATGGTCCTCACGCATCGTCGAGGCGGGCGGGCGGATGGCCGGAAAGACCGGCACCAGCCAGGTCTTCACCATCACCGCGGCCGAGCGCGCAGCCGGTGTCCGACGGCAGGAGGATCTGCCTTGGAACCGGCGCAACCATGGCCTGTTCGTGGGATATGCGCCCGAGGAAGCGCCACGCTTCGCCGTGGCGGTGGTGGTGGAGCACGGGGGCGGCGGCTCGTCCGCCGCAGCACCGGTAGCGCGCGACATCCTGCTGCAGGCACTGCATGGCGGTTTCCCGCCCCTTTCCGCCTATCCCGAGCCACAGCGAAACCGGATCGAGACGATGCAGCGCGACCTGATGGACCGGATGCAGTCCGCCGGGGACGAGGGGCGGGACCGCGCATGACCGTGGCGTGCACCCGTGATCGGGGCCACCGCAGCGGGGGCATCGGTCCCCTGCCGCGGCGGCGCCCCACCCGCAGCCCGCGCCCGCATCCGGCCCCGCCGGGCGCAGGAGCCCCTTCCCCCGGCGGCGCGGACGCACCGGAGCTGGGAGAATGAGCTATCTGGAATATGCCGTGCAGCGTGTGCCCACCGGCCCGGGCAAGGTGCTGCATGTCCACTGGGCGCTGGTGCTTCTGCTGACCGCAGTGGCCAGCATCGGCTGGCTCATGCTCTACTCCATCGCCGGGGGCAGCCTGACGCCCTGGGCCGAGCCGCAGATGAAGCGCTTCGCGGTCGGGCTCGCGGTCATGTTCGCGGTCGGTTTCGTGCCGATATGGTTCTGGCGCAATGTCGCCGGCGTCGCCTACGGCCTGTCGCTCCTGCTGCTGCTGGGGGTGGAGGCCTTCGGTGCGGTCGGCATGGGGGCGCAGCGCTGGATCGACCTCGGCTTCATTCGGCTGCAGCCCTCGGAACTGGCAAAGATTACGCTGGTCATGGTGCTGGCGGCCTATTACGACGCGCTCGACGTGCGGCGCGCTTCGCGCCCGGTCTGGGTGGTGCTGGCGCTGGTGCTGATCCTGCTGCCGGTGTTTCTGGTGCTGCGCCAGCCCGATCTGGGCACGGCGCTGCTGCTCCTGATGGGCGGCGCGGCGATGATGTTCCTTGCCGGCGTCAGCTGGCTCTATTTCGCCGCGGTGATCCTGATTGGCGCCGGCGCAGTCACGGCCGTCCTTGCCAGCCGCGGCACCGAGTGGCAGGTCCTGAAGGATTATCAGTATCGCCGGATCGACTCGTTTCTCGATCCCGCCCTCGACCCGCTCGGTGCGGGGTATCACATCAACCAGTCGAAGATCGCGCTGGGATCGGGCGGCTGGTCCGGCCGCGGCTTCATGCAGGGCACGCAGTCGCGGCTCAACTTCCTGCCCGAAAAGCACACCGATTTCATCTTCACGTCGCTGGCCGAGGAATTCGGTTTTGTCGGCGGGCTGTCCCTGCTGCTGCTCTACGGGCTGATCCTGATCTTCTGCGTGGTTGCGGCCCTGCAGATGAAGGACCGTTTCGCGCAACTGGTCACGCTGGGCGTCGGGGTGACCTTCTTCCTCTACTTCGCGGTCAACATGGCGATGGTCATGGGGCTGGCGCCGGTGGTCGGCGTGCCCCTGCCACTGGTTTCCTTCGGCGGCTCTGCCCTGCTCGTGTTGATGTTCGCTTTCGGACTGGTACAGAGCGCGCATATCCATCGCCCGCGCGGCAACATCTGAGGGAGCGAACGGGGCAGCGATGACGCTTGAAGTGTTCTTTGCCGGCGACGCCGACCGCTGGGCGGCCTATCGAGACCCGCTGAAGCGGGCGCTGAGGGAGGCGGGTGTCGCCGCCAAGCTGCGCGACAGCGCCCCCGAGCCTGCCCGCGTCGATGCCGTCGTCTGCGGCCCTGGTGCGGCGGAGTTCGATTTCGCCCCTTTCGTCAACGCCCGCGCCGTGCTCTGCCTCTGGGCCGGGGTCGAGAAACTGCTCGCCAATCCGACGCTCACCCAGCCGCTGGCGCGGATGGTCGATCCGGCAATGACCGAGGGAATGGTCGAATACGTTGTGGGCCATGTGCTGTGGCATCATCTCGGGATCGGCGTGGATCTGGCCCGGCAGGACGGCCACTGGCAGCCCCGCAGCGTGAAGATCGCCCGCGACCGGCAGGTGACGGTTCTGGGACTGGGGGCGCTGGGTCAGGCGGCGGCGGGCGCACTCGCCGCGCTCAATTTCCGCGTCCACGGGTGGAGCCGGACGCCGCGCAGCGTTTCCGGCGTGATCTGTCATTCCGGCGATGGCGGACTGCGCGACGCGCTGGCGGCGGCGGAGATCCTTGTCACCCTGTTGCCGCACACCCCCGACACCGAGGGGTTGCTCGACGCGCGCCGGCTGTCCTGGCTGCCGCCGGGCGCGATGCTGATCAATCCCGGCCGCGGCGCCCTGATCGACGAGGATGCGCTGCTTGCGGCGCTGCACAGCGGGCAGGTCGCGGCGGCAACGCTGGATGTCTTTCGTACCGAACCCCTGCCGGCCGGACATCCCTTCTGGGCGCATCCGCGCGTCACGGTCACGCCGCATATCGCGGCCGAGACCCGCCCGGTCACCGCCGCGCGGGTGATCGCAGAAAACCTGCGCCGGCTCGCGACGGACGAGCCGCTTCTGCATCTCGTGGATCGGGCACGCGGCTATTGACGGCTTTGCCGTTCTTCTGCGCACTTCCCTCCGGGCCATCCGGCCGGCAGCGCAGGAGACGGCCCGTGAGCACGGCATGAACGGCAGGCGGCAGACGACCGAGGTGGCGGTCATCGGCGCCGGTGTGGTGGGGCATTCGGTGGCGCTGCATCTGGCGCAGCAAGGCCGCGCGGTGACCATGGTGGCGCCCGAGGCGCTGGGCGACGGTGCTGCATGGGGCAATGCCGGCGTCATCGCGGATCACGCCGTGCTGCCGGTGGGGTCGCCCGACATGTTGCGGGCCACACCCGGGCTGCTGTTCGGACAGACCGTGCCGCCCGGGCCGCTGCGCCGCGCGCTGATCTTCGCGCTGGCGCCCTGGCTGCCGGGTCTGGCGCGGCATACCCTGCCCGGGGCGGTGCGGCGCACCGCGCAGGCCATGGCGGCGCTGATGGCGGACGCGG
>SLBI01000144.1 GCA_007126375.1 Paracoccaceae bacterium | reverse complement strand
CGGATGCCCCGGCCTTCCCGCTGGCGGGCGGCGCGCTCGCGCCGCTGCGCGCAGCCACCGAGCCCGCCGGCTCGGAGGATTTCATGCCGCTGTGGTCCGGCCAGTCCGCCGCCCTCGGCCGAGCCATGCCGGCAGCGGACCTCACACGCCACCTCGCCGACGAGGCCCTTGCGCGACTTTCGCCGCACGCCGCGCGCTGACCGCCGACGCGGGATGCTCTGCCGGCGTGGACTCCGGCGCGGCAGGGTCCACTGGCTTCCGGATGGACTCCGGCATCCGCGGGGCATCCACCCCGCGGGGTCTGTCAGGCATCTGAATTCACAATGTTTTCGCGGCGTCGCGGCGTCGCGGCTGGACGCTGGACTCCGGTGGCTTCCCAGAAAATCGGCCCTGACGCTGTCGAAACTCCGGGCTGCCACGCAGCACAGGTTTCTGCCAGGAAAAAGAATAAATTTCAATGGGTTAGAGGAAGGCGAAGAGCGTTTTTTTTCCGGTCAGCCGAACACCACTTGCACCAAAAACCTGTCGCTCGCACGGCATCACAGTGTGGTTTTCCGGTCAGGCGTCCAGCGCCTGACCGGAGACAGGACGGCATCGTCAAGTGGCGTATGCAGCGCGTTCGAACGCCTCATAGGTCTTCATCCAGCGTGGCTCCACGAAGGGCAGCGACTGGGTCATTATCACTGCAGCGAGATCCGACGCGGGATCGAACCAGTAGTGTGTATTCAGTACCCCCGCCCAGCTCTGCGATCCCGCGCGTCTCATGCCGGGAATGTCCGCCTCGTTGCGCATGAACCCGAAGCTGTGGGTCTTGGTCACATCCGGGAACGGATCGAAGTCAGCCGTGACGGGCGGGGCGGCCGAAACCATCTTTTCGAAGGTCAGCGGCCCCATGTGGTTCTGGAGCATCCGGCTGACGCCGTCTTCGCTCAGAATCCGATGACCGTCCAGCGCCCCCCGGTTCAGGAACATGCGCAGGAACTTCATGTAATCGTCGGGTGTCGAGTACAGCGCGTGGCCCATGCCGTAGACCTCGGGGTTCGACGGTGGAGCCAGATCAAAGTCACCGAAACGTCCGTCCGCGCCGCGAGCCTTCACTCCGGCGAGGCGCGGGGCCATGTGGTCCCTCACCTCGACATCCGTATCCGACATCCCCAGCGGCTCGAAGAGGGTCTCCCTGAGGAAAGCGTCGATCCGCTGGCCACTGATCTTCTCGACCATCAGACCCAGCCAGTCTATCGACGGCCCGTATCCCCAACGTGTTCCCGGGTCGGTCATCATCGGGTAGAACATCGAGGCTTTCAGGCCGGACAGGATCGAGACCCTTCCAGTCCTTTCCATGTACTGTCCCGGCCCCGCGTTCCAGAACTCGTACTCGAGCCCCGAGGTGTGCGTGGCGAGCTGCCGGGCTGTCGTCCTCGTCTTCGGGGAGCGCAGCACTGGTGTGCCGCCATCCCATCCGTCCAGAACCCGGATCTCCGCGAACTCGGGAAGCACCTCCTCCACCGGCGTGTCGAAATCCAACTCGCCCCGATCTATGAGGATCATCGCCGCCGTCGACCCTACAGCCTTCGTCATCGAGAAGATGCGGAAGACGGTATCCGTCGCCGCAGGGCGGCCGGGGGCCGCCTCTCCCGATGTTCCGGACCATGTGACGCCTTTTGCATTGGCCGTCATGCCAACGAGAAAGGGCGCATCTTCGGCTGCGACAGCGTCATCAAGAACTTTTTGCAGTGCCATTGTCTTCCGACCTCCTCCTCCAGTCCTGCAGCCAGAGTGGCGAGGTTCTCCGGACGCGGTCAAGGTGAAGATCCGCGGATACAGACGGCAGGCACCCGCAGGCGGCCTTGAGAAAGGGCAGCCCAGTCCGAAAAGAAAACGGGGAAGCCTGCCCTCCGGCGCACTCTCCCCATCATGCCTTTCAGGTGGCACGATCCTGTTGCAGGTTTCGAAGGAATAAAGTGTTGCAACACTCTGGAGTCGTTCACGCATCCAGCCGCGAGGCGATCTTGGTCAGCGCCAGCTGCCAGCGCCGCCAGGCGGTCGTGCGGTCGCAGCCCAGCTCGCCGCTGATCTGCTTCCACGGCACGCGGGTCGCGCGCGACCAGACCAGCCGCCGCTCGGGTTCCTCGATCCAGAGCAAACTGCGCATGCAGCAAGCCGACCGGCCCAAAGCCGACGGTCGGACCCTTCGGCATGCTGCAGCGCAGCCTGCCCGTAACGGTCGTTCATCCTCGCCCCGGGGATCGTGTGCCGGCGAAGCGCGCCGGGGTCGACTTCCATGCCGCGCAGGAGCCCGTCGGGATGGCTGGGCGGGTTGGTGCCACGCCTGCGCCCCGGGCGCCAGCCGCCAGGCTTTGCTCAGGGCTTCGGAGGGACCGCGAGCATGTCGATCTCGAGGCTGCCCATCAGCTCCTGGGCGACGGAGCCGAGGAAGAGGCGTTTGACGCCCGAGAGGCCGCGGGTGCCGAGGACGAGGAGGTCGGGGCGGGACTGGGCGACGAGGCCGGCGATGGCCTCGGCGCCCATGCCCTCGACCAGCCGGGCGCTGCAGCTCAGGTCGCCGAGGCCGAGGGTCTGCAGGAAGCGGGCGAGGTCGCGGCGGGTCGTCTGGAACTCGCGCTCGGCCTCGGCCTGCACGCGGTCGGCCGGGATGCCGGCGTGGGTCATCATCTGGAGGGTGACCGGGGCATGGGCATGCAGGAAGGTAACCTCGGCGCCGTCCAGGAGTCCCAGCGCATGGGCGGTGCGGGCGGCATGGGCCGAGGTGTCGGACATGTCGGTGGCGATGAAGACCCGCTCCCAGCGGGGGCCGGTGGACTGCGCCATCAGCACGGGGCGGCCGGCGGTGCGGGTGACGCGTTCGGCGGTGGTGCCGGCGAAGATGTCGCGCAGGATCTGGCGGCGGTGGGCGCCGAGGACGATGACATCGGCGGCGCGCGCCTCGGCCTCCTCGGCGATGACGCGGAAGGCGTCGCCGGCGCGGGTGACGATGTCGCAGTCTGCGGGGGCGCCCATCTCGGCCACCTGACCGGTGAGGAAGGCCATTGCGCCGCGGCGCTCCTCGGCCTCCATCGCGGGAGGCTGGTCCTCCTCGCCCACATGCAGGAGGGCGAGCCGCGCCCCGCTCCACTCCGCCATCTGCACCGCCCGCGCGACCGCCGGGGTCGAGCGGCCCGAGAGGTCGGAGGCGGCGAGGATGGAGGTCAGCATGGCGGTCCCGGCCCTGATCGTTTGCGCGGCAGGGGCCAGTATGGCAGGCAGGGGACGGAGAGGAAAGCCGCGGGCGGACAGAAGGATGGCGCAGCTGCGCGCGCTGGCGACGGCGCTGGGCACGACCTTGCGGGACATGGCGCCGATCCTTGCGGTGCTGGGTCTGTTCCATGCCCTGGTGCTGGGCGGGGTGCCGGAGCGGCCCGGCGCGCTGCTGCTGGGGCTGGCGGCGGTGCTGGTCGGGCTGACGCTGTTCG
>SLBI01000133.1 GCA_007126375.1 Paracoccaceae bacterium | reverse complement strand
TTCGATGGACTTGACACCGGCCGCCACGGCGCGGCGGATGCCGCCAGGCGTGTAGACATGGGCGCAGACATAGGTGCCCCAATCCTCGGCCGCCTCCACCGCGGCGCGCATCTCGCGTTCGGTGAACTGCGTGGTGTCCAGCGGATCATAGAGCGAGGACACCCCGCCACCGGCCATGATCTTGATCTGGCTCGCGCCCTTCATCAGCTGTTCGCGGGTGGCGCGCAGCACCATGTCGGCGCCGTCGGCGATGAGCGCGACACCCTGCCGCTCGATGTTGCTGGGCGGTGTGTCGGGAAAGCGCGGGAGTTCGGACAGCAGCCGGAAATCGCCATGGCCCGAGGTCTGCGAAATCATGGCGCCGGAGGGAAAGATGCGCGGCCCCTCCACGACGCCACGGTCGATCGCCATCTTCAGCCCGAAGGCCGGACCGCCCACATCGCGCACGGTGGTGAAGCCGCGCATCAGCGTGGCACCGGCTTCGCGCCCGGCCATCAGGTGGATGAAGCCGATGTCCTGGGTCAGGGCGACGACCATGCTGACCCCTACCAGGGTCGCGTGCCAATGCGCGTCGATCAGGCCGGGGATCACCGACCGGCCGCCGCAGTCGATGACCCGGGCCTCGGTCGGCCCTTCGCCGCGAACCGGCAGCGCCGCGATCCGTCCGCCATCGATCAGGATGTCACGGCCTTCCAACATGGCGAGGGTCTCGCCGTCGAAAAAGCGCAGGTTCGTCAGCAGGAGTGGCTGCCCGTCCGTCTGTGCGCGGACCTCGCGCGGGGCCAGGCCGAAACCGGCGAACATCCCCATCACCGCTGCCGCTCCCCCCAGGAACTCGCGCCGGCGCAGATCCGCCTCGAGCCGGGCATAGGCCTGCATCGTGTGCGGCGCGCCACAGTGGCAGGGGTCGATCCCCGCTGCCCGGGCGGCCTCGGGCTCCCAGCAGGCTGTGCACATCGGCTGTCGCTCCTCTTCTAGGCCGGCCCTGCCGGTGCCGTCAGTTCCAGGGGGTATGCACCGCCACGAGGCTGGCACGAATGCGTCCCGCATCATCGGTCAGGTTCAGGGCGTAGCCGTCGCTGGAAAAGCCGGCGGTCGCGGCGAGGGCTTCGGCGAAAGCGGGCTCCAGCCCGTCGAGCGGTGGCGGACATGCCATCATGGTCGAGGCAGCGGGGCCGAAGCTCAATGCTTCGCCGTCGCGCGTGTAGCTGCCCATCATCATGTTGCAACCCAGCGTTCCGCTGAAGCGTGACGCGCCATCCTCGCCCGCCAGCAGCAACAGATACGGTTCGCGCATGTCGGCACCCGCGGGCAACGGCACACCCTCGACACTCCGGATGCGCCAGAAGCTGTTGACGAGCGGCGCCGGCGCCCGCCGGGTCAGGCAGGCCCCGTGCGGCGTGACATGATGCAAGCGCTCCACATGGACCGAGCGGCGGGGCGGCCCCTCCATTGCCTCGGCCTCGGCGACGCGCGCGTCGATGCGGGCCAGCAGCGGCGCCATCGGCGCCGATCGTTCCTCGAGATAGGCCCGTTCCAGGGCAAGGTAGTCGCCCGCCATAACCACCGGCATGCGCTCGCCGGTCAGGCAATCCTCGAACAGCGCGGCATCGGCGAAATAGGTGAAGGCTCCGGTCAGGGTGGCGGAGATATCGACCGGCTCCATCGGGCCCGCAGACAATTCGTAATCGAGCTCCGAATCGATCGGGTCGCCGTCCTGATCGAGCATCCGCACCCTGTCCTGGTCGAGGATCTGCCAGCCCATCTGCTCGCCGTCTTCCCCGCGCAGGATGATCGCCCTGGCTTGCGGGTCGGCATGCCAGCGGCCGCGCGTGACAACCACGAGGTCGCGGTCGATGTATTCGCGCCGCAGGACGAAGCCGCCGCTGGTATCCCACAGATCGAGATGGTGGCGAATGCCGGGGCAGTCAGCACAAGGCAGGACACCGGAGAAACTGGCCGGCAACCGCAACCCATGCGCCCCGACACGCGTCTCGGGCGTATCGCTTGCGATCGTTTGCGCCGATGCGGAGGGCGAGAGGCTGCCAATAGAGGCCACGAGAACCGTGCCGAAGAAGAGTTTTCGCATTGGCAGACCCCTGGATAACGGCACCGTATCGCCCATGCTGTATATACGGCGCCCTCTGCACAGGACAACCGAAGTCCGGTCGTGGCGGCGCCCCGACCGTCAGCCACCGCCCCGCCGCCAAAGCCGCAGGAGCACCGGCGCCAGCAGGATCACCAGCACGATCCGCAGGATGTGATGGGCGACGATGAAGGCGAGGTCGGCTCCGGCAAGGATTGCAAGCACTGCCATCTCGGCCTGTCCGCCCGGCGCGAAGGCCATGAAGGCCTCCATCTGAGGGGCGAGGCCGGCCAGAAAGACAGCCTCGGCCGCGACGACGGTCAGCAGCGCCAGCACGAGGCTGAGCGTCGCGCCCGCGGCGACGTCATGGCGCAGTTCGGCCCAGCTGAGCCCCGAATAGCGCACGCCAACGGCAAGACCGATGAAGACCTGTGCGACCCAGATCGCCTCGGCGGGGGGGCGCTGGGTGATCAGCCCGGCGAGTGACAGCGCGGCGGTGGCGATCATCGGCCCGAGAATGGAGGCGCCGAAAAGCCCTGCGGCACGGGCGATCCGCCAGCCACCGAGGGCGGCCACCGCCATCAGCGCGAGTTCCTGCATCGGCGTGTCGCGCGCCGGTTGCCCCGGCGGCGCCTGCAGATCCACCCCGCCCCAGGCCCACAGCAGCGGCGGCGCCACCATCACGATCAGCAGGACCCGTGTCGCATGGATCAGCGACAGCGACCGCGGCCGTGCGCCGGCCTCCTCGCCGAACACCAGCATGTCCTGCAGCCCCCCCGGCATCGCCCCATACCAGGCGGTGGCCCGGTCAAAGCCGAAGACACGCCGCAGCAGCGGATAGCCGATCAGCCCGGCCACCGCGAGATAGACCGGCACCAGCGCCAGCGAGGCCGCCATCCGCGGCAGATCGGCCAGCAACGCCGGCGTGATCGACGCGCCGACCGCTACTCCGAGGATGGTACGCATGGCATCACCCAACCGGCCCATGCCGCGCATCTCGGCGCCGGCGATCCCGGCGATCAGGCACCCCGCCATGGGTCCCAGCAGGAACGGCAGCGGCAGCCCGAGCAGCAGAAAGGTGGAAATCCCCACCGCTGCAGCCAGCGCCGCCCGAACCCGCCCGGCATCGAGGATGGCGGCAATCATGCGCTGCGCCGGCGGCGCACGCGACGATTTCCGCGGCCGGCCGGGCTCATTCGGTGGGCCGCCCGCCCCCGTTCAGACGCAGGGCCGCGGCACGCATCACGTCCATCGCATCCTCAGCCGGATCGGGGCGGCCGATCGCTTCGCCGAGCGCGCGATGCGCCGCGGCGTAGTGCTGCTGCCCGCGCTTCCAGTCGAGAAACCGCGCGCCGGCGGTGATCGGCAGGTTCACCAGCACATCCTCACCCAGTTCCATTCGCCCCGAGCGCCGGCGTGAGTTGAGCGTCATGGCCCGGGCAAGCACATTGGGAATGCGCGGAAAGCGGTTGCCGCGGCGGCTGCGCGGAAAGAGCAGGCCGAGCAGGGCGCCCAACCGCCCCGGCAGCCGGTCGTAATCGGCCTCGACCCGCCAGATCTGGCGCGGGCGAAAATCAAAGGCGAGGTTTGGCCCCGATTTCAGCCGACGCATCGCCGTCAGCGGCAGGTTGTCCAGCAACCCGCCGTCGATCAGCACCTCGCCTTCCTCCGTCAGCACCGGCGGCAGCAGCGCCGGGATCGAGCCCGAGGCGCGTACCGCCCGCCATAACGGCCCGCTGCGGTGCAGATGCGCGTCGTTGCGGCTGAGGTTGGTCGAGAGCGCGAAGAACCCCACCGGCAGATCCTCGATCCCCCCTTCACCATAGTGGCGGGCAAGCTGCTCGTCGAAGACGCGGTGGTCCAGCGCGCTGTAAAGCGGCACGGCCAGCCGGTTCATCGCCCGGCTGGTGACGAAGATCTCCTCGCAGCGGCGCATTATGTCTTCGGGATCGAGCCCCTGCGCCAGCGCCGCCGCCATCGCCGCCCCCACCGAAGTGCCGCCGAGGAAATCCACCGCGATACCGGCCTCCGACATCGCCTTCCAGGCGCCGATATGGGCGGTGCCGAAGGCGCCGCCGCCGCCCAGCACCAGCCCGCGGGCACGGTCGGTGACGAAACGCATCAGCCGGTCGAAGTCTCCCGGGCTGTCGAGGCCGAGGTGGTGATGCAGCGCCAGCGCCCGCCGCGCCAGCCAGCCGGCCGTGCCTGTGATTGGCGTGCGCGCCGAGGGGCGCCACAGCAAGAGGTGATCCCGCGGCCGCCCGGCGAGACCCGCTTCTGCCTCGACCGGCGCGGGGGCCGAGGCGGGCGATGCGGCCAGCTCGGCAACCAGATAACGGCTGTCGCTGCGCGCATCGGCGAATGCGGCCCAGGCCGGATGCGCCCGGGCGTCGCGCACCAGCAGGACATGGCGCCGGCCGTCGCGTTCCAGCGGCCTGAACCAGTCGGCCAGAGCCGCCACATCGGCTGCAGCAGGGGCGGCGGTCTCGTCGTGCAGCGTGACCGCGCCGTGCCGGGCCACTGCCGCGCGCACACCCTCGACGAAGGCCTCCGGCAGCGGTTCGGTGCCGGCCGGGCGCAGCGCGACCACCAGCCCAGAGGCCGGCGGCAGCGCAGGTGCGCGCGGTGTCAGCGCCGCCAGCCGCGCCGAGACGGCCTGCAGGATGGCATGCGGCAACGCGGGGTTCTCTGCGGCCAGCGCCTCGTATTCGGCGCGGTCGAGGCGCAGAACCTCGCTCTCGCGCAGTGCGGCCACCGTGGCGGTGCGGATACCGCCGGAAAAGAATGCGAGTTCGCCGATCGGTTCGCCCGCGCCGATGGTGGCGATGGTCTCACCGTCGCGAGTCACGCGGAAGCGCCCGACCAGCACCAGAAACAGCGCGTCGGCCGGCGCCCCCTGCGCGATCAGCACTGCGCCGCTGGGCACGATCTGCACGACCGCCCGCGCCGCGACGTTGCTCAGGACGGTCTCATGGAGGTTGCCGAAGCCCGGCAGCCCCCGCAGCAGGCCGACGACCCGCGATGTGTCGATGTCCGCGATGCCCGCCTCCCTCGCACGGACAAGGCGCGCCCCGCACTCTGCCCGTGTTTCCGGTGATAGGCGAGCTTTCTGGGCGACGCAATGTCGCGCGGCAGGTCAGCCGCCGACCGGACCCGCGGCTGCGACCGGAGCATGCGCAACGCCCATCTCTTGCAGGGCGTAGGCAACACGCATCGCGTGGTCATCGCGCCCCGGTGCGGCAATGATCTGCACGCTCAACGGCAAACCGCCCCCGTCGGGCCAGACCGGCACAGCCACCACCGGCAGGCCGATGCAGGAGAGCGGTTGCGTGAACCTGCCCAGCAACACCCGCAGGGGTATTTCGGTTCCATCCAGCCGCAGCATAGTCGCGCCGGCTTCGGGCGCGGCGCAGGGGACGGTCGGGGCAAGCAGCACGTCCGCCCCGGCAAACAGCTTCCGAGCCGATTCCAGCGCAAGACGCCGCGCGATCTGGGCCTGCTGTATCCAGGCCGCGGGCAGCATCGCGCCGGCGATCAACCGGTCGCGCACTGCCGGGTCGAACTCGGCCATCCGCAGCCGCAGCCGCTTGAGATGCAGCGCCCCGCCTTCGGCCATGGTGATGAGAAAGGCCGCAGCGCGCGCGGCAGCTGCCTCCGGGTACTCGACGCTGTGCGTCACCCCCAGAGCCCTGGCCACGGTCCCCACCGCCGCCAGTGCGTCGGGTTCGGCGCCCTCGGCGAAATAGCCGCTCAACTCCGCGATCCGCAGCCCGGCAACACCTTGGGAAAGCTCGGGGAGAAGCTCCGGCACCGGCATGACGGCGCAGGCGGGATCCGACGGATCGGGGCCACGCATCGCGTCATGCGCAGCCGCCAGATCGGCCACGCTGCGCCCGATCGGACCGACATGATCGAGGCTGGAGACGAAGGGAAAGACCCCCGCGCGCGACAGCCGTCCGAAACTCGGCTTCAGCCCGAACAGCCCGCAGAAGGCCGCAGGAACGCGGATGGATCCGTTGGTGTCGGTGCCGAGCGCAAGCGACAGCATTCCGGAGGCGACCGCCGCCGCCGATCCGCCCGAGGACCCGCCCGTCAGCCGTGCCGTATCATGGGGGTTCCGAGATGGGCCATCATGCATGTTTTCGCCGGTGAAATCATAGGCATATTCACCCATGTTCAGCGCGCCGAAACAGATTGCCCCGGCCGCCTCCAACCGGCTCACGGCCGTCGCGTCGCAGCCCGCCGGCGGGCAGCTGCGCTGGATCCGGCTGCCGGCGCGGGTGACCACCCCGATCAGGTCATAGAGGTTCTTCGCCGCGAAGGGGACGCCGGCAAGCGGACCGGGGTCGTCGCCGCCGGCAATCCGTGCGTCGATACGGATGGCGGCGGCGCGGGCGCGCGCTTCGGTCACCTCGGTGAAGGCGCCAAGTTCGGGATTGCGCGCGGCGATGCGGGCGAGCACCGCCTCTGTCAGCGCCGCCGCGGACGCCCGCCGCCTCCGCACCGCAGCCGCCACATCGAGGGCGGGGGCATCGAGCAGCGACTCGATTTCGCCGGTTGTCGCGCTCAACGGTCGAATGCGGGCAGAGGATTCATCGGCAACGGCATGTCCGCATCGGCCGCAGGCAGGGTTTCGAGCAGCCTCGCCATGTCGGCCGCGATGGTCAGATGCTGTGTCACCGCGTCACGGTCAGCCGCATCGAGCGACAGTCCGAGAATTCTTGCCATCGCCTCCGCCAACTCCGCCACCGTTTCCCTGTTCATCGCCCCTGCCCTCTTTCACTGGCCCTGTGACACTGCCTTACCCTTGTGCGCGCGGCCTGCAACCCCGCCCGGATGTGCTTGCGCCACTTCGCTGCAGCGTGCGTATAGCTTGTTCGTCTCCCGCCGGCGGTGCCTGAAATCCTGGCATGCCGAGGCCTAGAGCACTGTTAAAGAACGTATAGTTCCCGATGTGTACTTGAGCCAATCACCACCCGGACCCGAAGACGCGGACCTTCCCGACAGGGCAAGCCCGCGCCAGACTGTTGCATTCCGATGCCGGCCGCGGTTACCCTGCATCCAATTCGGGACAGCAAGAGCCCGGAATCGACAGGAGGTAACCGCCGGTGTTCGATACCCGGGACGACGCAGCATTCGTCCGTTTTGATCGCGTTCAGAAGAGCTATGACGGCAGCACTCTGGTCGTTAAGGACCTGAACCTCGACATCGCGCGAGGGGAATTCCTGACGATGCTGGGGCCGTCGGGATCCGGCAAGACCACATGCCTGATGATGCTCGCCGGCTTCGAGACGGCGACCTCCGGCGATATCCTTCTGGGCGACCGACCGATCAACAATATCCCGCCGCACAAGCGGGGGATTGGCATGGTCTTTCAGAACTATGCCCTGTTTCCGCACATGACGGTGGGCGAAAACCTGTCCTTTCCGCTCGAGGTGCGCGGGATGGGCAAGTCCGACCGCGAGGCCAAGGTCAAGCGCGCGCTCGACATGGTGCAGATGGGCAGTTTCGCCGGTCGGCGACCGGCGCAACTGTCGGGCGGGCAGCAGCAGCGCATCGCGCTGGCGCGCGCCCTGGTGTTCGAGCCCGAAGTCGTGCTGATGGACGAACCGCTTGGCGCGCTGGACAAGAACCTGCGCGAGCGGATGCAGTACGAGATCAAGCACATCCACGAGAGCCTGGGGGTCACCGTGGTCTATGTCACACATGACCAGACCGAGGCGCTGACCATGTCCGACAAGGTGGCAGTGTTCGACGACGGCAAGATCCAGCAGCTCGCCGCGCCGGACACGCTGTACGAGCGGCCCGAAAACGCATTCGTTGCCGCCTTCATCGGCGAGAACAACACGCTCCGCGGCCGCGTGACCGCGATCGAGGGGGACATCTGCACCGTGCGGATCGGCGGCGACATGCAGGTGCGTGCCCTGCGGGTGAATGTCGATGGCGAGGGCGCCGAAACGACCCTGTCGCTGCGTCCCGAGCGGGTGCAGATCGATGCCGGCGAGGACAGGTTCGACAACATATTCACCGGCAAGGTGCAGGAACTGATCTATCTTGGCGACCACATTCGGGTGCGGGTCAGCGTTGCGGGCAATGACGAGTTCATCGTCAAGGTGCCCAATGCCACCGGCGAGCGAAAGATCAAGGTCGGCGAGGAACTCCGGCTTGGCTGGACCGCGGCGGATTGCCGTGCACTCGACCCGTCGTGACGGCGGGTCAGGGAATCGGCGTCGTGGCGCCGACTCCCCGCGCGGGCAGTTGAACTGTCCGCGCCAATCACACGAAAAGGAGCAAGACATGAAACAGCAAATGCTGAAGACACTGGGAACCAGCGGGGCGGTCAGCCTGCTCGCGCTTGGGGCGGCACAGGCCAACGATCCGGTCAGCCTGACCATCGTCTCGTGGGGGGGCGCCTACACGCAAAGTCAGGTGCGGGCCTATCACGAGCCCTTCATGGAAGCGAATCCGCACGTCACCATCATTAACGACGACGGCTCTGCCAATGCGCTGGCGGGGCTGCGCGCCCAGTCCCAGGCCGGCAACGTGACCTGGGATCTGGTAGACATGCTGCCGTCTGATGCGCAGCTCGCCTGCGACGAGGGCATCATCCTGCAGATCGACCACGACGAGATGCTTGCCGCCGCACCCGACGGCACGCCGGCAAGCGAGGATTTCCTGCCCGGCAGCCTCGGGGAGTGCTTCATCCCCCAGATCGTCTATTCGACCGTGCTGTCCTATCGTCCGGATGCCTTTCCGGCCGACAATCAGCCGAGCTCGATCGCGGATCTCTTCGATGTCGAGAACTTCCCGGGCCGCCGCGCGCTTCAGGACCGTCCGGGCACCAACCTCGAATGGGCGCTCTATGCCGACGGCGTCGCGCCCGAGGACATCTACGATGTTCTCGCGACCCCGGAGGGTGTGGACCGGGCCTTCGCCAAGCTCGACACGATCAAGGACCACATCATCTTCTGGACCGAGGGCGCGCAGGCGCCGCAGCTTCTGGCAGACGGTGAGGTCGCCTTCGCCACCGGCTACAACGGCCGGATGTTCGATGCGATCGAGGTCGAGGGCATGGAGGCCGACATCATCTGGGACGGCCAGGTGGTGGAATGGGACGGCTGGGTCGTCCCCGCCGACGGGCCGAATATCGATCTGGTGATGGAATACCTCTATTTCGCCACCGACACCCAGCGGCTGGCCGATCAGGCGAAGTTCATCTCCTACGGGCCGGCGCGCGCATCCTCGGCGGAACTCGTGGACGTGCATGCCGATCTCGGCATCGACATGAACCCGCACATGCCGACCGCGCCCGAAAACTACTTCTCGCCGATCATTCTGGATAACGACTTCTGGACCGATTACGGCGACGAACTGCGCGAGCGCTTCGCCAACTGGATGCTGCAGTAAGTCAGCGGATCCGACAACGGCGGGGGCGTGCGCGTCCCCGCCCATCGGTCGGCCATGCGCCGGCACCGGCTGGGGGATCGACGATGGCACAGGCCGACGCAGGGCCCGCCCTGACAGGAGCATCCGGCAGTGGCCGTAGCCGTAGTGGGCTGGTGACGGCCGACGGCACGCCACTGCGCCGAGCGCTGGAACGCGCCGAACGACGGCGCAAGCTCGCCGCCTTCCTGCTGGTGGCGCCACTCCTTGCCTTCCTCCTCGTCGTCTTCATCTTTCCCATCGGCCAGATGATGTGGCGCAGCGTGGACAACCCTCAAGTCGTCGATGCCGTGCCCCGTACGCTGGAGGCGCTCCGGGGCTGGGACGGCAATGAGCTTCCCGAGGAACGCGTCTTTGCCGCTCTGCACGCCGATTTCATGGCCGACGCCGAACTGCCCCGCCGCGAGCAGAAGATCGGGCCGATGGGCATCCGGCTCAATTACGAACTGAGCGCGGCCCGCGGCGCAATCTCACGCACCGGCCGTAACGTCGAGTCGTTCGAGCCGCCCTACAAGGAGGCCTTCCTCGACCAGCATCGGCTTTGGGGCGACGTCGAACTGTGGCGCATCATCCAGCGTGAGGGCCGGCCGCTGACGCTGTCCTATTACGTCGCCGCGCTCGACCGCCAGTATGACGCCGACGGCAGCGTAGTGCTGCGCGACGAGAACCGTCGTATCTATGTCAGCCTGTTCATGCGCACGCTGGCACTTTCGGTGGCGATTACCTTCCTGTGCTTCCTGCTGGGGTTTCCGATCGCCTACTGGATGTCGATCCTGCCGATGCGCTACGCCAACCTGCTGATGATCTGCGTGTTGCTGCCGTTCTGGACATCGCTGCTGGTGCGCACCACGGCGTGGATCGTGCTGCTGCAGCAGCAGGGTGTCATCAACACCATGCTGGTGACGCTGGGCATCATCGGTGACGACAACAGGTTGAGCATGATCTACAACATGACCGGCACGATCGTGGCGATGACGCATATCCTGCTGCCCTTCATGGTGCTGCCGCTCTATTCCGTGATGCGGACCATTCCGCCCAGCTACATGCGTGCAGCCAAGAGTCTGGGGGCGACGCCGGCAACCGCCTTCCGTCGCGTCTATTTTCCGCAGACCCTGCCGGGGATCGGGGCCGGCGCCGTGCTGGTCTTCATCATTTCCATCGGCTACTACATCACCCCGGCGCTGGTGGGCGGTCAGACCGGGCGGATGATCTCCAACGAGATCGCGCGTCACATGCAACAGTCGCTCAACTGGGGCCTTGCCGCGGCGCTGGGAACCATGCTGCTGGTCGGCGTGCTGATCCTCTACTGGGCCTACAACCGGCTGGTCGGCGCCGACACGCTGAAATTCGGCTGAGAAGGAGCGCATCGCGATGGGCCTTCCCCCCTATGCCACCACCGGCGAGCGTGTCTGGTACTACGCCTTTCGGGTGATCTGCATCGCCATCTTCTTCTTTCTGCTGGCGCCGATCCTGATCATGATCCCGCTCAGCTTCAACGCCCAGCCCTTCTTCACCTTCACCCGCGAGATGCTGACCCTCAACCCCGAGGGCTTCAGCCTGCGCTGGTACGAGGATTTCTTCACCTCGGACAGCTGGATGCGGTCGATCCGCAACTCGTTCATCATCGGCATCGCCGCCACGGTTCTGGCCACCACGCTGGGCACGCTGGCGGCGCTTGGCCTCAGCCGGTCGCAGATGCCTTTCAAGGGGCTGATCATGGGCATCCTGATCTCGCCGATGATCGTGCCGCTGATCATCTCGGCGGCGGGGATGTTCTTCTTCTTCTCCTCGGTGAACCTGGCGCAGACCTATCTGGGTGTGATCCTCGCGCACACCGCGCTGGGCACGCCCTTCGTGGTAATCACGGTAACGGCGACGCTGGTGGGCTTCGACCATTCTCTCACCCGCGCGGCCGCCAGCCTTGGCGCCTCGCCGACGCGGACCTTCTTCAAGATCACCATGCCACTGATCCTGCCGGGGGTGATCTCGGGCGCGCTGTTCGCCTTCATCACCTCCTTCGACGAGATCGTCATCGTGCTCTTCGTCGCTGGCGTGGAACAGCGCACCATCCCGCGCGAGATGTGGTCGGGAATCCGCGAACAGATCAGCCCGACGATTCTCGCGGTGGCGACCATCCTCGTGCTGATTTCCGTGGCGCTTCTCACCACCATCGAAATCCTGCGCCGCCGTTCGGAACGGCTGCGCGGCCTCAGCCCTGGCTGACGCGGCGCAGCGCCGTTCGGGTCAGTCAGCGATGCCACGGCGGCGCAGCACGCCCAGATTGGCAACCGGATCGGCGACCACCAGTTCGAAGCTGGCGCCGAACCCCTCGCGGTTGATCCAGTCGGCGATGCCGTGCCAGTCGGCGAGGTAGTCGATCCCGCTCGCCGCGACATAGTCAAGCACATGTCCCTGTTCCCTGCGGGCTGTCAGTGCCTCCGGGTTGACCTTGCCGTCAAGGTTGACCGTGCGGTCGTGCCAGTAGCCGAGAGTGCCGGTCTGCACCGCACCGACCCAGACCTCATCGGGCACATTCTCCGCAACCCAGCCGACCACCTGGAAATGGCCCTGGTCCTTGACGCCCGGCAAGAGAAGCCGCGCGTTCAGCCCAGCTACCAGCAGCAGCGCCGCAATGCCCATGCCGGACAGCACCACCCCGGCGCGCGCGGGAAACAGCCAGCGGATCAGGTCCAGCATGACCGAAACGGTGGCGCAGATCATCAGTGGCGCCAGCGGCGCAAGGTAGCGCGAAAGGAAGTGTGCCGCGCCGAAGAACAGCCCGTAATAGGCCACCAGCCCGACCCCGAAAAGCAGATAGGTCAGCACCACCAGACGCACCGTGCCGCCGCGCCGCCAGCACTGCACGAGAAAGGTGATCAGGATTGCCGATGCCACCACGCCGGTGGCCACCGTGACTGCCGGTTGTATCTGCATCGTTCCAGGGATCGGCAACATCGGCAGTGCATGCTCGAACAGGATGGCGGGAATGCGCGGCAGGTTCTGCCCCAGGCCCGCGGTCATCGACTGCGCGGTGCCGCTGATCGGCACGATGGAGCCGAAAATGAGCTGATTGTGCACGAGCCAGGGCGCCACCACCAGCAGACAGACCAGCGCCGGCCCGAACAGCCGGCGCGCCACCGCGCCCGGCCCCAGCCGCTGCACCGTCAGCGCATGCAGGATCCAGACCGCCAGTGCCGCGAAGATCAGGAACACAGCATCGACCCGCCCGAGAAAGGCCAGCCCGAACAGGAACCCCGCCAGCAGCAGATCCCCCTGCCCCGCCGCGGCCCCGCGCGCCAGCACCCGGCCGAACTGCAGTAGCGCCAGCAGAACCAGCACGGTGTAGAGTCCCGTTTCCAGTGCGTTCATGCTGTGGTTGACGAGCAGCGGCCCGGTGAACCACAGCCCGGCCACCATCCACGGCCAGACCGGGGCGGTGTCCTGTGCTGCCATCACGCGGGCGGCAAAGGCCCGCACGGCAAACAGCCCGGCCAGCGCCGCCGCCGCCATGATCAGATGCACGCCGAAAAGCCCCGCCACCTTGTCGCCGCCGGTCAGCGCATAGGGAATGGAATAGAGGAAGGTGGCGAGCGGCTGCACACCGTTCGTCGGGATCGTCCCCTCCGAGACCGACAACCCCAGACCGATGGCGAAGTTGCGCGCCACCGTCAGCATCAGATAGCCGTCCTCGGTGACGAAGAACTGCGCCAGAGCCGGCATGCCGGCCGCCACCGGCCACAGCCGATATGCGATCGCCGCGACGATGGCGATGCCGATCGCCCAAAGCAAGCTGCGTTCGTTCAGACGGGTCATCTCCCGGAGCCTCCTTCAGATCCGCATCCGCTTGAACACCCGCTCGGGAATGTTGCGGATCACCGCCATAACCAGCGCCCACACGGGCAGCACATGCAGGCTGTCGCGCCGCTTCTTCACGGCGCGAAAGATCGCTTCGGCCACTGCCTCGGGCGTGGCTGTCAGCCGTGCCGGCAGATCCATCCCCTCGGTCATCCGCGTGCGCACGAAACCGGGCAGCACGGTGACGACGTGCACCCCTTTGCCGGCCAGCCGGTTGCGCAGCCCGGACAGGAAGGCGGTGAAGCCCGACTTGGCCGAGCCGTAGACATAGTTCGTGGCCCGCCCCCGCTCGCCTGCGACCGAGCTGATGCCGACCAGAGTGCCGCTGCCGCGTGCCTCGAAGCGATTGGCGAGTTCGCCCAGCAGTAGCGCCGGCGCCTCGAAGTTCGACCGCATCACGCGGGTGGCGGCGGCCATGTCACGCTCGCTCTCGGCCTGATCGCCCAGCAGGCCCACGGCACAGACCGCGATACCGGGCAGCGGGTCGAGCGTGTCGAGGAATGCGGCATGGCCGGCGGTCTCCAGTGCGTCGAAGGCATGCAGGCTTACGCCCACCCCATGGCGCAGCTCGATGTCGCGGGCATCCGCTGCCACCGTTTCGGGGTTGCGCACGGCGAGCTGGATCGGATGGCCGGCCCTTGCGAAGCGGTGCGCGACCGCCCGGCCGATGTCGGAGCGGCCACCGAGGATCAGCACGGGAGCGATGGTCATAGAGCGAGCCTTTCGGATTGGGCGGAGGCGAAGGCGCTGTGCAGGCCCTGCTCGCGGCGCATCGCCGCAAAGCCTTCGGCCCGCGGATCGGCCGCGCGCATCGTCGTCGCCGACATCCGGGCGTCCTTCGCCAGGTAGAAACGGCCGCCATGATCGATGGTGATCCGGTCGAGTTCGTCGAGCAGGGCCAGGCTGCGCCGGTTCACGGGGAAGTCGAGGGCAAGCGTATACCCTTCCATCGGAAAGGAGAATCGTCCCTCGCCCGGTCCGAAGCGCTTCAGCACGGCCAGGAACGCGCCCTGACCGGCGGTGGCGATCCGGCGCAGCATGGCCGAGAGCCCGTCGCGCGAAGCATCGAGCGGCAGCGCGCACTGGAACTGCACGAAGCCACGCCGCCCGTAGATCCGGTTCCAGCCCAGCAGCGCATCGAGCGGATAGAAATAGCTGTCCCAGTCCACCAGCCGCGTACCGGCTGCGCGGCTGCCACGCGCGTGATGGAGTGCGTTGAAGGCCCGGATCAGCGGACCGGAAAGCAGGAAGGCCGGCGCATCCATCGGCACCCGCAGCGCCCGGCGTCGCGGTACGACGAACGGCGCGCCGCCATGGGTCTGCGGCAACTCGTCGCGTGCGGCATGCTCCCCCAGCATCACCAGGGACCGGCCGAGCGCCGGCGCCGGGCTGAGGCAGTCGATCCATGCCACCGAATACCGTGCCCCCGCATGAGCCTCGAAAGCCTCCATCGCCGCGTCCAGATCGGCTGCGGGAATCAGGGTCTGGCGAATCCAGCCGCTTTCGACCCGCTGCAGCCGGATCGCGGCGCGCAGGATCAGGCCGGTCAGCCCCATGCCGCCCAGCGTCCAGTCGAACCGCTCCTCGCCCGGGCGAAGGCGCTCGACGCATCCATCCGGTCCCATGACCTCGATCCAGTCCACGCAGGCGCGCATGCTGCCGTCCCGGTGATGGTTCTTGCCGTGAACATCGGCCGCCAACATGCCGCCAAGCGTTACGAATTTCGTTCCCGGGGTGACGAGGGGAAACCAGCCGCGCGGCAGAAAGGTGGAGATGATGTCGCCGAGGATGACGCCGGCTTCCGCCACGAGGACGCCGCTGCCCGGATCGAAGTCGAGCATGCGTTCGAAACCGCGCATGTCGAGCGTGCTCCGGGGATGCATTGCGCTGTCGCCATAGGCCCGGCCGTTGCCGCGCGCGATCGCCGGACCATCGGCCAGCGCGGCGCGCAGTGCGTCCTCGTCGCGCGGCCGGATCACGTGGCACGCCGCCCACGGATAGCGCCCCCAGCCCGACAGCATCATGCCGTCGCCCCAAATCCCGCCCGGTCTGCGGTAAAGACATAACGCCGGTCGAGGCGGTATTTCACGATATATCCCACCGTCAACCCGAGCACGGCACCCGTCTCGCGGGCGAGATCGGTCTGCCAGATCAGCCAGAAGGCGGTCTCGGTCACCCAGAAGATCAGCGTCGTCACGACGCCCATCGCCGTGTAGAGGGTGAAGCGCCGCGAATGCGCACGCAGGCCGGAAGAGGCGTCGGCGAAGATCCAGCGCTTGTCGAGAATGTACTTTACCACAAGCCCCACGGCCGTGCCGGCCAGCACGGCCAAAACGAACCCGCGCGTGCCGTCGTCGACCGTCAGCACCAGCCGCTGCGCGCCAAGATTGGCGAGCGTGGCGACCGCCGCAAAGGCGGCATAGCGCAGGATCAGGCTGCGCAGCGTCACAACAGGGTTCCCACGACAGCGAACCCCGCCACCAGCGCCACGCACAGCCGGCTGACCGGGTCGCGCAGCGCGAACACCACCGGATCGTCGTGCATGCGCCCACGATGCGTCAGCATCACCACGCGACTGATCCAGTAGAGCAGCACGAGGCAGATGCCCCAGAGCAGTTCCGGTGCGGCATAGAGCGCCTTGACCTCGGGCGACGTAAGATAGAGCGCCATCACCAGCACCGAGACATAGCCTGCCGCGATCGCCATGCCGGCGACGATCGGCAGATCCTCGATCTGATAGCCCCGCCCGGGCGCCACGCTGCGCCCCGAGGCAGCGCCATCGACGAGTTCCGCTTGCCGCTTCACCGCCGCAAGCGAGAAGAACAGAAAGATCGAGAACGCCAGCAGCCAGACCGAAAGCGGAATGCCCGTGGCCGCCCCACCCGCGAAGATGCGCAGCGTGTAAAGCCCTGCAAGCACGCAGATATCAACAACCAGCCGCCGTTTCAGGCTCAATGAATAGGCACTGGTGACGATGACATAGCCCAGCATCACGGCAAGGAACTCCAGGCCGAGCAGTGCCGCGCAGCCAAGCCCCGCGAGCAACAGCACCGGCGCTGCCAGCCCTCCTTGTGCCAGCGACAGCGCACCCGAGGCGAAGGGGCGCGCGCGCTTGCGCGGATGGGCCCGGTCGGCATCGAGATCGAGCAGGTCGTTGAGCAGATATATGGCCGAGGCGATCAGGCTGAAGGCGACGAAGGCCAACGCCGATTGCCCCAGCGTGATCGCGTCCAACTGGTGGGCCGCCAGCATCGGAAGGAAAACCAGCAGGTTCTTGGCCCATTGATGCGGGCGCAGGGCGCGCAGCCATGTTGCCGGGCCGGGCGCTTCGGAGGGAAGATGGGTGACCGCCCGGCCGCCGGAGGCGGCCATGGCAGCCTCGACCCGCGCGCGCAGCCGCGGCGAGGGTGTGACGGTCACGGCTTCGGCCGCCCCCTGCCAGACCGGCATATCGGCCGGCGCATCACCCACATAGACATAACCCTGCGGACCGAACCGTTCGGCCAGGAATGCCGCCTTCACCGTGCCCTTCAGATTGCGCCCGGGCGTGCTGCCATGCACCTCGTCGAACAGATCGACATGGGTGGCCACCTGCCGGGCCAGCGCGGCATCCGCGGCGGTCACGAGGGCGGTTCGCCCGCCCTCGGCGCGCCACCGCTGCACAAGGGCCAGCACGCCCTCGTCATAGGGCAGCCGCGACGGTCGCACCGGACCGAGTTCGGCAAGCCGCCGCTTCAGCCCCGGCCGCCCGCCGGCAGCAAGCGCCCGCACTGCCGCCAGCGGCGTCCACCAGTGCCGCGCCAGCGCCGACCAGAAGGATTCCTGCAGCACATCGCTGCGCAGGAGCGTGCCGTCCAGATCCACGACCAGAACCACGCCCTCGCGCCGATCGTTCAGCATCGCCCGGGACGGAGATACCTCGCTCAGCCGTTCTGCGATCATGCGCCACGCACCCTTGCGCCCGGAGCCAACCCCCGTGCCCCGTCTCTTTTGCGCTAGAGGGGGAATGAGACGAAGGCAAGACAACTGCGCGGCATTGCTGCCCGAATTCGGTCGCGGCTTGGGCGGCATCGGCCGCTTGCCAGGCATCTGGCCGTAATGCCGCGGGAAGGGCCATGCCTCGGGATCGATCTGTTGCCCATGCCTCAGCCCGGTGCGACCTGCTGCGACAGTTGACTTGAGGCTGACATGTCATGGTAGGGTGCCGCCACACGAAGCTGTTTGATCGAACGGCCCAGACAGAACGGCGATAACCGCCGCAACATAAAGACGGGAGAACACTCATGAACAGGATCCTTCTCGGCAGCGTCGCGGCGCTTGGCATCGGGATTGCCGGCGTCGCCAGTGCGCAGCAGACCTTCATCGCCATCGGCACGGGGGGAGTCACCGGCGTGTATTATCCGGCTGGCGGTGCGATCTGCCGCCTCGTGAACCGCAACCGCGCAGAACACGGCATCCGCTGCGGCGTGGAATCGACTGGTGGTTCGATCTTCAACATCAATGCCATCCGCACCGGCGAACTCGAGTTCGGCGTCGCACAGTCCGACTGGCAGTTCCACGCGTTCAACGGCTCCTCGCGCTTCGAGGACGACGGCCCGTTCGAGGATCTGCGCGCGGTGTTTTCGCTGCACCCCGAACCGTTTACCGTGGTCGCACGCTCGGATGCCGACGTCACCAGTTTCGACGATCTGGCCGGCAAGCGTGTGAACATCGGCAACCCGGGCTCGGGTCAGCGCGGCACCATGGATGTGGTGATGGAGGCGATGGGCTGGACCACCGACACCTTCTCGCAGGCGACCGAACTGCCCCCGGGCGAACAGGCGCTCGCGCTTTGCGACAACAACATCGATGCCATCATCTACACCGTCGGGCATCCCTCCGGCGCGATCCAGGAGGCCACGACGGCCTGCGACACGGTGCTGGTCAACGTCGACAATGACGCGATCCGCGCACTGGTGGAGGATCGGCCCTACTACCGCATGGCCACCATCCCGGGCGGCATGTATCGCGGCACCGATGCCGATGTCACCACCTTCGGCGTCGGCGCGACCTTCGTCACCTCTGCGACGGTCGCGGACGAGGTGGTCTATCAGGTCGTGAAGGCAATCTTCGAGGACCTCGACCAGTTCAAGGGCCTCCACCCGGCTCTGGATATCCTCGTGCCCGAACAGATGGTGTCGGACGGGCTCTCGGCCCCGCTGCATCCGGGCGCCGAGCGCTTTTACCGCGAGGCCGGCTTGATCGACTGATCTGCAATGTGACGCGGTTCGACACATGAGCGGCGCGCCATCCGGCGCGCCGCCTATTTTTTTTGCCTAAGCCGAGGGGCTTGGGTAAGCTTCGGCCATAACGGGGCGAACCCGGCAGCATGGGACAGGGAGAGGGAAATGGCCGAACAGGGTGGTCGGAAGTCACGCCAGTTCAGCGACGATGAACTACAGGATCTGGTTGCCAGCACCGACTCCGGCGGGCGCAGCCCCACCAATCGCTATGTGGCCCTGTTGATCGCTGCGGTGGCGCTGTTCTGGTCGGTCTTTCAGATCTGGATCGCCGATCCGCAGTTCTGGCTTTCGCAATACGTTCCGGGCCTGCGCGTGATCGGTTCGGACCAGACCCGTCCGATGCATCTGGCGCTGGCAATCTTCCTCGCCTTTCTGGTCTATCCCGCCTTCAAGGCCAGCCCGCGCAAGCATGTGCCGATCCTCGACTGGATCTTCGCCATCGCCGGCTTGGCCGTGACCTTCTACATCTTCTGGAATTCGCGCGAACTCGCCGAAACGGCGCGGATCGGCCGACCCACGACGCCGCAGATCGTGATCGGGGCCATAGGGGTGCTGCTGCTGCTGGAGGCATCCCGCAGGGCACTGGGTCCGGCGTTGACGATCGTCGCCGGGCTTTTCCTCGCCTATTCCTATTTCGGTACCGGCTGGTTGATACCGGAGTTGATCGAACATTCCGGCCGTTCCTTCACCGGCGTGGTCAACACGCAATGGCTCTCCACCGAAGGGGTGTTCGGCATCCCGCTCGGCGTTTCCACCGCCTTCGTCTTCCTCTTCGTGCTGTTCGGCGCGCTGCTGGACAAGGCCGGAGCCGGCAACTATTTCATAAAGCTCGCTTTTGCGGGGCTTGGCCATCTGCGCGGCGGCCCGGCCAAGGCGGCGGTGGTCGGCTCGGGCGCGACCGGGCTGATCTCCGGATCTTCGATCGCCAATGTGGTTACCACCGGGACCTTCACCATCCCGCTGATGAAACGTGTCGGCTTCACCTCCGAGCGTGCCGGCGCCGTCGAGGTCGCAAGCTCGGTCAACGGCCAGATCATGCCGCCGGTGATGGGAGCCGCGGCCTTCCTGATGGTCGAGTTTGTCGGCATCTCCTATCTTGACGTCATCAAGCACGCCTTCATCCCGGCCGTCATCTCCTACATCGCGCTGATCTACATCGTGCACCTCGAGGCGCTGCGCAACGACATGCAGGCGCTGGGAGAGGCGAAGAGCCTGGGCGCCATGTTTCTCAAGATCGCCATCGGGTTCGTTGTTGCCGGCGCGGTCTTCTATGGCGTCATTGCCGGGGTGAACGCGCTGCGCGCCGCTGCGCCGGGTGTTTCTGACACGGTCATGTCGCTCGTGCTGCTCGCGCTCTATCTCGCCGCGCTCTGGGTGGCAGCGCGGCGGCCCGACCTGGCGCTCGACGATCCGAACGCGAAGGAAGTGAAACTGCCAAAGATGAACGAGGTCTTTCCCGCCGGCCTGCATTTCCTGCTGCCGATCCTCGTGCTCGTGTGGTTTCTGATGGTCGAGCGCCAGTCACCTCAGAAATCTGCCTTTTTCGCCGTCTCGACCATGCTGTTCATCATCCTTACCCAGCGGCCCATCAAGGCCTTGATGCGCGGACGTGCAGAGACCGCCCTGTCCGAGTTGGCGGGCGGGTTCCGCGACCTGGTGGAGGGCATGATCGGCGGGGCGCGCAACATGATCGGCATTGCCGTGGCCACGGGCGCGGCCGGGATGATCGTTGCCACGGTCACACGCACCCCCATCGGCACCGAACTCGCCGGGCTGGTGGAGGCGCTGTCGATGGGCAACCTGTTCCTCATGCTCGTGCTGGTCGGCGTCTTCTCGCTGATCCTCGGCCTGGGTCTGCCGACGACGGCGAACTATATCGTCGTGTCGTCGCTGATGGCCACAGTTGTCGTCAGCCTGGGTGCGCAGGAGGGGTTGATCGTGCCGCTGATCGCGGCGCATCTCTTCGTCTTCTATTTCGGGATCATGGCGGATGTGACTCCGCCTGTGGGGCTGGCGAGTTTCGCCGCGGCGGCGGTTTCGGGCGGCGATCCGATCCGCACGGGATTCACCGCCTTCTTCTATTCGCTGCGGACGGTCGCGCTGCCCTTCCTGTTCGTCTACAATCCCGTGCTGATCCTCTACGGCGTTGATCTCGGCACCACGGCGGGCCTGCTGCAGGCAGCCGGGGTTTTCGTGGTGGCGACCTTCGCGATGCTGCTGTTTGCCGCTGCCACGCAGGGCTATTTCCTGGCCCGCTCGCGCTGGTGGGAATCGGCTGCGCTGCTGCTCGTCGCCTTCACCTTCTTCGTGCCCAACTTCTGGCTGAACCAGATCCAGGCACCCTTTGCCCAGACCGACCCGAGGCAGGTCGAGGCGACGCTCGACGCTGCGGACCCCGGCGACCGCATCCGCTTCGTCATACGTGGGCCGGATTTCGACAGCGGAGCCCCCACAGCCTATACCATCGCCCATGACATCGAGGGCGACGGCAGCGGCGCCGAGCGTCTGGACGCCGTCGGCTTTTTCCTCATGCCCGAAGGAGAGCGGATGCTGATGGAGGAACCCGCCTTCGGCTCCATCTACGAACGCGATCTGCAGCGCTTCGACTTCTACGCCCCGGACGATCCTGTGGTGCTTGCTCGCGTCGAAGTGCCGGCCGACCGGCTGCCGGCGGAGATCTTCTATCTCCCGGCGCTTCTCCTCCTGGCGGTTGTGGTGCTGCTGCAGCGCCGCCGCCAGACCAAACCCGCCTTCTGAGGGTGAACCCGATGCCCAGAACCGTCCTGATGCCTGTCGATCTGAACGACGAGAAGAGTTGGCGCCTTGCCCTGGCCGAGGCGGTGGCGATGTTGCGCGCCAATGGCGGTGTGCTGCATGTCGTCAGCGTGCTGCCCGATTTCGGCATGGCCATGGTCAGCGGCTACTTCAAGAAGGACTTCGAGAAGGAGGCGCTGAAGCGCTTCGGCCAGGCCCTGACCGACTGGGTGGCCGAGCACATCCCCGACGACATCGAGGTGCATCCCCATGTCCTGCATGGCTCGATCTACGACGAGATCCTGCGGGCGGCCGACAAGCTGAAGGCCGACGTCATCGTCATCGGCTCGCACCGGCCCGAGTTGAAGGACTATCTGCTTGGCCCCAACGCTGCCCGCGTGGTGCGGCACGCGCGGCAATCCGTCTATGTCGTGAGGGAATGATGCCCCGGGAAACCGCCAGCCATGTCTTCGGCCGCTCGACCCGCGGCCGGCTCGCCACCGCCGTCGCGGGAGAGGGATGCTACGTGATCGACGCCGAAGGGCGGCGCTATCTCGACGGCTCGGGCGGTGCGGCGGTGTCCTGCCTCGGCCATTCCGATGCGGCCGTGCGTGCGGCGCTGCATGCACAGCTCGACGCCCTCGCCTTTGCGCATACCGGCTTCTTCACAACCGAGGCTGCCGAGCGATTGGCCGAGACACTTGTTGCACACGCACCCGAGGGCATCGACCGGGTATATCTGGTTTCCGGAGGGTCCGAGGCGGTGGAGGCGGCGCTGAAGCTTGCCCGGCAGTTCTTCCTCGAAACCGGCCAACCCGCACGGCACCGCGTCATCGCGCGGCGGCAAAGCTATCACGGCAACACGCTGGGCGCGCTGGCGGCAGGCGGCAATGCCTGGCGCCGGGCACAGTTCGCGCCGCTTCTGGTCGAGACCACGCACATTGCCCCCTGCTATGAATACCGCGACAGGGCCGAGGGAGAGAGCCCCGAGGATTACGGGCAACGGGTGGCGAATGAGCTGGAGGCGGAGATCCTCCGCCTCGGACCGGAAACGGTCATGGCCTTCATCGCTGAACCGGTGGTGGGCGCGACCGCCGGCGCGGTGCCGGCGGTGCCGGGCTATTTCAGGAGAATCAGGGAAATATGCGATACTCATGGCGTTCTCCTCATTCTTGACGAGGTCATGTGCGGCATGGGCCGGACGGGTCGCCTCTTCGCCTGCGAGGAAGACGGCATCGCCCCGGACATGATCACCATCGCCAAGGGGCTTGGCGCCGGTTACCAGCCGATCGGCGCGCTGATGTGCACGGGCGCGATCTATGACGCCATTGCGGCCGGTTCGGGTTTCTTCCAGCACGGACATACCTACATGGGTCATGCCATGGCTGCGGCGGCGGCGAATGCCGTGCTGGAGGCGATCCTGGGCCGCGGACTGCTGGAGCGTGTGCGAACGCAGGGCGACAAGCTGGATGCGCGGCTGCGCACCCGGCTCGGCCAGCACCCGCATGTCGGTGACATCCGCGGCCGCGGCCTGTTTCGCGGCGTCGAACTGGTGTCGGATCGCGAAACCAGGTCGCCCTTCGACCCCGAACGCAAGCTGCATGCCCGGATCAAGGCCGAGGCGATGGCGGCGGGGCTTATCTGCTATCCGATGGGCGGCACCATCGACGGCAAGATCGGCGATCACATCCTGCTGGCGCCGCCCTTCATCATCGAAGATGCCCAGCTCGACGAACTGACCGACAAGCTCGCCACCGCATTGGACCGCGCGCTGGCGGCCTGAACCCGGCCGCTGCCACGTCGTTCAACTCGCCGCGCGATGCGGTTCGGCCGTGCCGGGCTCCGCGTCTGCGGGTCCGGCCACTGCGGCACGCAACGCGGCCACCAGATCGGTCGCGCGGAACGGTTTGCCGACATGCCCGGCAAAGCCCGCAGCACGGTATGCCTCCAGATGCTGTGGCATGACATTGGCAGTGATGGCGAGCGCCGTCGGTGGCGGCTGTCCGGCCGCAGCCGCACGTGCGCGCAGCGTCGCGAGTGCTGCCATGCCGTCCATGCCGGGCATGGCGATGTCGAGGAGCACCGCGTCGAACCGTTCCGGCGCCCAAGCGTCGCAGGCTTCCTGCCCGTCAGCAACGAGTGTCAGCGCTGCCCCCGTCGGGCCCAGGAGGGCCGCCAATACGCGGCGATTGGTGGCGTTGTCGTCGGCGGCGAGCAGCTGCAGGCCTTTCAGGGCACCGGCGGTCGGGGCCGCATCGGGAACGTCGGACGGTGGATCCGGCGCCGCCGCGGCCTCTTGCAGCGGCAGCGACACGCGCACCGTCGTGCCTTTTCCCGGCGTGCTTTCGACTGAAAGGCTGCCGCCCATCTGCTCGACCAGTTTGCGGGTGATCGCCATGCCCAGACCGGTGCCGCCGAACCGGCGGGCAACGCTGCCGTCGCCCTGTTCGAACTCCTCGAAAAGCCGCGCGACCTGTTCGCCGCTCATGCCGATGCCGCTGTCGGCCACGGTGATGGTCAGCGGTGCGCCGTCACCGGCCTCCAGCCGCACCGTCACCTGCCCGGACTCGGTGAACTTGATCGCGTTCGACATCAGATTGTGCAGGATCTGCAGCAGGCGATGCGGATCGCCCATAAGGTTCCGGTCGCAGCCGGGTCCGCAGTCGACGGAGAAGCCGAGCCCCCTCGCCTCGGATTCCGGCCGATGCAGCGCCGCGATCCGGCCGGCCAGGGCGTCGGGGCGAAAGGGCACGAGGTCGAGACTGAGCTTCCCTGCCTCGATCTTGGCCATGTCGAGGATGTCGTTGAGCAGGTTCAGCAGCCCCTCCCCGCTTTCGCGGATGGTGGCGGCCATGGTGCGGGTCTCGGTGTCGGCCAGCGCGGCCTCCAGCGCCTGCGCCATGCCGAGTACACCGTTCAGGGGCGTGCGGATCTCGTGACTCATGTTGGCGAGGAACTGCGACTTGGTACGGTTCGCAGCCTCGGCCCGCTCGCGGGCGAGGCGCAACTCCTCTGCAGCGGCAAGGTCCCGGGTGATGTCGGCCACGGCGCAGACGATGCGCGCCGCCGTTTCCGGGCCGACCGTCACGTCGCGGCTGGCGACCGGCGCGGCGTTCACTGAGAGGACCCGGCGTGCACCGTCCGGTCGGCAGACCGAGAAGCGGACGTCACGCACCGGGCGACCGGTGGCCATGACCTGCGCAGTGGGCAGAAGCGCGAGATCGAGCGGGCCGCCGTCCGGCGCCGCGAGCCGCCAGCGCGCATCGTCATGCGCGCGGCCGATGAGTTCCTCCGGTGGCAGGCCCAGCAGCGCCGAGGCCTCGGCATTGGCGAAGACCATGCGCCCTCGGGCATCGAAGGCGATGATCGCCGAAATCGAGGTGGCCATGATCTGGGCGATCGTATCGCGCTCGGCCTCCAGCGATCGTTCGAGTACCCGGCGCGCGGTGATGTCGCGCAGCATCACCACCCAGCCCATCGGCAGGCTGCCCCGATCCAGCGGCTTCTCGATCGGCGTCGCCTCGACGTCGAAGCTGCGACCGTCGGCCTCGAGGGTGCGTGGCAGCCGCTGCCCCTCGCCCAGAGACCCCGCCAGCGGCCCGACATGCGGCCATTGTGCCAGCGGCGCATCGATCCAGCCCCCCCCGGCACCGCACAGTGCCAGGGCCTCGGGATTGGCGGCGCTGACACGGCCGGCGCCATCCACGACAAGGATCGGGTTCGGTGTAGCGAAGAATAGAATGTCCTTGGCGATGGCGCGGATGTCGAACGCCCTGTTGGTGAGAATGAGCCAGGCAAACAGCACGACCACCAGTGCGAAGGAATAGGGTGTCGGATCCATCCCGAAGATTCGTATCCCGCCAAGGATGTATCCGGCATTCGCCATCATCGGGACCAGGGTCAGCGCCAGCCAGGCGAGGAAGAACCCACGATAGGCACGATGCGCCCGCAATGCGCCCCAGAGCGTGACCGCCACCGCGGCCACCATGAAGACATACAGATATCCAGCCGCGAGGTAGAAAAGCGGCCCGTGGTCGTAGACAACGGCCTCCGGCGGCCCCGGATCGAACCGTGTGCTGTCCGCGTAGAACAGCCCGTGCCAGCGGTTGGTCGCGGCCGCCAGCGTGATCGTTGCCGACCCGCCGAAGAGCACCGCCCGCTTCCAGAGGCGCCGGCTGCTGTCTCGGCCGAAGCTGTAGTCGTGCAGGAAGAAGGCCACCGCCGCCGGCAGGAGCGCGATGCCGGGCCATGCGGCCTGCGCCAGTGCAATCTTGCAGTCCTTGCCCTGCGCCAGATGCTCGAGATTCGAGGCACCGAGCCAGTAGAGCATGGCCACCAGCATCACCATGAAGAACGGCCTGCCGTGAAAGAACCGCTGTCGGCGCATCCACAGAGTCAACAGCAACAATCCGGCCCAGACCGTCAATCCGAAGACGGCGGAAAGCGGCAGCGTGCCCCCGGGCAGGCAGTCAGGCATGACCTGCGGCCCCATGAACGGCCGCGGGTTCCGGGGCCGGGCGCGGCGCCCGTCTGTACCGCACGGGGCCCGGTGCCGCCTGCGTTCTAAGCTGCTGCATTTACGTCCGCCGCTCCGCTCTGCCGGCCGCGCATCCCAAGCGCGGTTCGAGCGCAAAGAAGGCTAGCCTGCGCGCGTTAATCGCGACTTACCGCAAAAATGGCGAAGGTTTCGCCCTCGCGGGACCGCTGCTCGCGAGTCATCCCTGATCGCCGGCCGCCTCTATCGCCGCAGCGTCACTCCTCGCAGCTTGCGAGTGTCATGGACAGGTGGTGTCGGCCTCGGTCGCGCGCCGCCGCGCGACACGGAGGCAGCAGGACGCGACCGGCGTATCGCGCCCGGTGGATCTCCCGGCGCCCCTCCTCGCTTGGGGGGAAGAGACGGGACGGAAACGGCGCCGGGAGGAACCGGCGTCAGCCGGTTGGCAGGTCGCGATCGAGTTCTTCGAGCGCGCCCATCCGCGGCGAGCCGTCAGCCTGCGCGGGCAGTTCCATCGTGGTGCAGGTGCCGGCCGGAACCATGGTCCAGGCATTGCCCTGATAATCCATGGTGGAGGTGCCGGCACAGGTCGTGCCCGGCCCGGCGGCGCAATCGTTCTCGCCGGCGAGGGACACGCCGAAACACTTTTCCATCGAGTCGGACTGGGCATGGGCGTGGCTGCCGGCCATGCCCAGCGCGGCGGCGACCGAGGCGGCCAGGGCGAGGGCGGGTTTGCTATGCATGTCTCTTCTCTCCTGCTGGTAGCGGACCTGTCCATCAGGTCCCGAACGGCAGGACGCGGGCACCGCATCGCACGTTACCGGCCTCACGCAGCCGTGACCCTGACGGCGTTTTCTGCAATGCAAGGGGCGGAAAGCTGTAACGGTGCCGCGGCGCGCTGCGAAAGGACCGCCGAGTGAACAAGGATTCGAACCGCTCGGCGGACTGGGAGGCGCTGATGCGCGCGGCCAACCGCGGCGATGGCGCTGCCTATGCGAGGCTTCTGCGTGAAATTGCCCCTGTGGTCCGCGGCATCGTGCGCGCTCGGGGCGCAAGGCTGGGTGCCGAGGGCTGTGAAGATGTGGTGCAGGACGTCCTTCTTGCGGTGCATCTGAAACGCCATACATGGCGCGAGGATGCGCCGGTGCGCCCGTGGCTCTATGCGGTGACGCGGCACAAGGTGGTCGACGCCTTCCGGGCCCGCGGCCAGCGGGTGGAACTGCCGGTGGAGCATCTGGCCGAGGTCCTGCCGGCGCCCGAAGGTCCGGACCCGCTTGTGGCGCGGGACATGGAAAAGGTCATCGGTCGGCTCGACCCCCGCGCGGCCGAGATCGTCCGCGCGATCGGTCTCGACGGCGAAAGCGTCGCCGAGACCGGGGCAAGGCTGCAGATGACCGAAGGCGCGGTGCGGGTGGCGCTGCATCGCGCATTGAAGAGGATCGCCCGGTTGCGGGAAAGGATGATCGAATGAGGACCGAGGATCTGATCGCGGCATTGTCCGCCGACACCACGCCGGGGCCTCGCCCCGAGCGACGCCTTGCCCTCGGCCTCGTTCCGGCGCTTCTGCTGGCGCTGGCGGCGCTGTTCGCCTTCTGGGGACCGCGAGAGGCGCTGGCAGCAGCACTAACCGGCACAACAGTTGCAAAGACCCTGGTGCCGCTGGCGCTGGGGGCGGCGGCGTTGTGGCTCGCTGCCGAGCTTTGTCGCCCCGAGGCGCAGCCGAAGGCCCTCCGCGTCGCATTGGCGGCCCTCGGCGCCGCCGCTGCGGCCGTCTTTGCAATGGCGCTCTGGCGGTACGGCAGCGCGGCATTGGCCATCGAGATGGGACGGTCGAGCCTGTGGACCTGTCTGCAGTCCGTTCCTGCGCTGTCGCTGCTGCCGCTGGCCGCGGCGCTCTGGGCGCTGCGCAGCGGAGCGCCGGCTCGGCCTGCCCGCGCGGGTGCCGTGGCCGGCCTCGCTGCCGGGGGCTTCGGCGCGGCGATCTACTCGCTCTACTGCGATCAGGACGCCGTGCTTTTCTATCTGCCCGCCTATGCGGCCGGGATCGGCCTCGTGGCGCTGACGGGCGCGCTCCTCGGCGCGCGGTTGCTGCGCTGGTAACGACGCGGAATCCTGGTGGCCCTGGTCCTTGGCAGCCGTGAAACACATCCGCCGATTGACCGCCCGCCGCCGCCAATGACGACGGTGCGGACCTCCGCCGCCGCGCCAGGCGCGACCGAAAGGCCAGGCGCAAGCCTGGCCGCCGAGCAGCGCGGCGTTCGACGAGGGGGCTCGCGCAGCGTATCTCTTGCCCGATCGATGCCGCGAGGAGTGTCGTTTTCGCACCGGTCGCCTGCTGATGGACGGCTGCGACCGTCCCCCGCGCGTCCGTCAGGGCAGCTTGTGCGGGAATCTGTGCATGGCAAGCTCTTGATTTTCATTGTTACGCCGGGGGGGCTCGAAACAGAATATTGTTGCTCGAAGCGCAGGCAAACGCTTGACGCCGATGCGTCCGGAGCCATATGTGATGGCTTGGCCTGCACTGCCGCGGCGGTGTGGAGACAGGGCGCCCAAGCCCGCTGTCGCGAATACCCGGGCGCACAAGGGAGGGAATTCGCCATGCATGTCGATCTCACACGCAGACAGGCGCTTGCGGTCGCCGGTGCGGCTGTCGCGATGCTCTCCACCGGCGCGTTCGTCGGCCCTGCGTCCGCCGCAAACGACGCCCGGGATCAGTTGCTGGCCTTCACCGGCGGGGTGGAACCGCAGATGGGCAGGGTCGCGCTGGACATGCCCGAAATCGCCGAAAACGGGAACGCGGTGCCGATGAACGTCATCGTCGACAGCCCGATGACCGACGAGGATCACGTCCGCCGTCTCATGATCCTTGCCGACGGAAACCCCTCACCAGCCGTTGCCACCTTTCACTTCTCGCCTCTGGCCGGAGTTGCGCAGGCCAACACCCGCATTCGGCTGGGCGGCACGCAGAATGTTCTGGCCGTGGCGGAGATGAGCGACGGCAGCTTCTTCATGGACGTGCGCGAAGTGAAGGTCACGATCGGCGGCTGTGGTGGCTGAGGGCTGGGCGCGGCAGAACTCTCGGGGAGGAGACGACCGATGTCGACACCAAGACCGCGCATCCGCCTCAGCGCGACGGACATTTCGGCCGGCGAGGTGATCGATGTGCGCACGCTGATCTCGCACACGATGGAAACCGGCAATCGCCGCGACGGTGACGGCAATCTGGTTCCGCGCAACATCATCCATACCTTCCGCGCCGAATACGACGGCGAGGTGGTTTTCGAGGCGGCCATGGAACCGGCGATCTCGGCCAATCCCTACATGCAGTTCAACGTTGCGCCGCGGCGGTCGGGCACGCTGCGGCTGATCTGGCTGACCGACGACGGGCTCGAGATCACCGCCGAGGAAGCCATCACGGTTTCCTGATCCCGCGGCCCGCGCGACGCGCCGGCCAGTGCGTGCCGGACAATTGCCCTGCGCCAGCTGAGGGCGGCGCATGCTTGACGCGATCCGACGGAGCCATCGAAGCCATGACGACCCGTCGCGATTTTTTGCAACGCACGGCCGCGCTGTCGGCAGTTTTGCCGATGGGCTGGCGCCCGGCCTTCGGGAAGGAGGCGTTGAGCCAGCAGGGCCTCCTGGACATGCCGCCGGTTGGGCGCCTGACGCTGATCCACCTGTCGGACATTCACGCCCAACTGCGGCCGATCCACTTCCGCGAACCCTCATGGAACCTTGGCGTGGGCGAGGTGCGCGGTCTGGTGCCGCACCTGACCGGCCACGACCTTCTGGCACGCTACGGCATCGCCGCGGGTTCGGCACTGGCCCATGCGCTGGCCTACCCCGATTTCACCGACCTTGCCCGCAGCTACGGGCCGATGGGCGGGCTGGACCGCATCGCCACGGTCATCGCCGCAATCCGGGCAGAGCGCGGGGCCGGGAACTGCCTGCTGCTCGACAGTGGCGACAGTTGGCAGAACAGCTACACCGCGCTGGAAACCGCGGGCCAGGACATGGTGGCACTGCTGGCCCGCCTCTCGCCCGACGCGATGGTCGGTCACTGGGAATTCACCCTCGGGCAGCGGCGCGTGGAGGAGCTGGTCGCACAACTCGGTTTTCCCTTCCTCGCGCAGAACATCCGCGACACGGCATGGGGCGATCCCGTCTTTGACGGCACAGCCCATTTCGAACGTGCCGGCACCCGCATTGCGGTGATCGGCCAGGCCTTCCCCTATACCCCCATTGCCAATCCGCGCTGGATGGTCCCGGACTGGTCCTTCGGCATCCGCGAGGGAGAATTGCGCGCGAGCGTCGAAGCGGCCCGTTCGGCCGGCGCCGAAGTGGTTGTCGTGCTCTCGCACAACGGCTTCGATGTGGATCGAAAGCTGGCCGGGCGTGTCGCGGGAATCGACGTCATCCTGACCGGCCACACACATGATGCGCTGCCCGAGCCGGTGCAGGTCGGCCGCACGTTGGTGGTCGCTTCGGGCAGCCACGGAAAATTCGTCGGCCGGCTGGATCTCGATGTGCGCAACGGCGAAGTGCAGGGTTGGGGCTTTCGCCTGATCCCGGTCTTCTCCGACGTCATTTCCCCAGAGCCGGAGATGTCTGCCGCCATCGCCGAGATGCGCGCCCCGCACGAAGTGCACCTGCGCCGCGTGGTGGGCGAGACCGACACGCTGCTCTACCGCCGCGGCAACTTCAACGGCACCTTCGACGACGTCATATGCGACGCGATGCTGTCGCAGCGCGACGCCGAGATCGCCCTGTCTCCCGGCTTTCGATGGGGGGCGTCGGTGTTGCCGGGCGAGATCACCGCCGAGGATGTCTACAATGCCACGGCAATGACCTATCCCGAATGCTACCGCATGACGATGACCGGCGCGCGGCTGCACGAAGTGCTCGAGGATGTCGCCGACAACCTGTTCAATCCCGACCCCTATTTCCAGCAGGGCGGCGATATGGTGCGCGTCGGCGGCCTCGGCTTCTCCATCGATGTGGGCGCGGCAATGGGCCGGCGCATCAGCGACATGACGCTTCTGCGAACCGGCGAGGCGATCGAGTCGGGGCGCGACTATGCCGTCGCCGGCTGGGCCAGCGTGAACGCGGGCACCACGGGACCACCGATCTGGGATGTGGTGTTCGACCATCTGCGCGATCACGGCCCGGTCGCCCCCGGGGGTGGCAGCCATGTGCGCGTGACGGGTGCCTGAGGGCTCGCAGCAGGAGGCGACAGCATGACCGACACCCCGATCCCGAACCGCCGCCGCTTTCTGATCGGGGCCGGCGGCGCGCTTGTCGCTGCGCCGGCACTGGCGAACTCCGGCGCCTCCCCGGGCAACCCGGCGAACCAGCCCCCCAAAGTCCCCGAATGGTCGCAGTTCCTCGGCGACGGGGTGGCGGTGCGCGCCTATGGCAAGCCGTCCGAGCACGAGGCGCATGTGATCCGGCGCGACGTGCAGTGGCTTACCGCCTCGCGCGAAAGCTCGGTCAGCTTCACGCCGATCCACGCCCTCGACGGCTCGATCACCCCGAACGGGCTCTGCTTCGAGCGGCACCACGCCGGCATCGCCGAAGTGGACCCGGTCGATCACAGGCTGATGATCCACGGCCTCGTCGACAAGCCGCTGATCTTCACCATGGAGGATCTGATGCGTCTGCCGCGCGTCAACGTCCCCTATTTCTGCGAATGCGCGGCCAATTCGGGAATGGAATGGCGCGGCGCGCAGCTTAACGGCGCGCAGTTCACCCACGGCATGGTGCATTGCGTGATGTATACTGGCACGCCACTGCGCCTGCTGCTGGAGATGGCCGGGCTGAAGCCGAACGCCGAATGGCTGCTGCTCGAGGGCGCCGATGCTGCGGCCATGACGCGCTCCGTTCCCATGCAGAAGGCACTCGACGACGTGCTCATCGCCTGGCGGATGAACGGCGAGATGCTGCGCCCCGAGAACGGCTATCCCGTCCGTGCCGTCATCCCCGGCTGGGAGGCGAACATGTGGGTGAAATGGCTGCGCCGCATCGCCGTGGGTGACCGGCCCTGGTATCACCGCGAGGAGACGTCGAAATACACCGACCTCATGGCGGACGGGAACGCCCGCAAGTTCACCTTCGTGATGGACGCCAAATCGGTGATCACCTCGCCCTCGCCCCAGGCGCCGATCAACCATGCCGGCGGCTTCACCGTCCTTTCGGGCCTGGCCTGGTCGGGACGGGGCAGGATCGCGGGTGTCGATGTCAGCCTCGACGGCGGGCGCAACTGGCAGCACGCGCGGCTGGACGGGCCTGTCTGGGACAAGGCGCTGACGCGTTTCTACTTCGAGTTCGACTGGGACGGCCGGCCGCTGCTGCTGCAATCCCGCGCGACGGACGAGACGGGCTATGTCCAGCCCACCAAGGACGCCTTGCGCGCCGTGCGTGGCGAAAACTCCATCTATCATCAGAACGGCATCCAGACCTGGCATGTCGCTCCGAGCGGAGAGGTCGAGAATGTCGAGGTTTCGTAACCTTCTGCCGCTGGTCGGACTCTGCGTCGCCGCGCCGGCGCTGGCGCTGGATGCCACCATGTTCGACCTGTCCGGTATCGGCCGCGAGGCGACGGCGGAGGAAATCGCCGGCTGGGCGATCGACATCCTGCCCGACGGCACCGGCGCGCCCGAGGGCCGCGGCACGGTGGCCGAAGGCGAGGATCTGTTCGTGATGTATTGCGCCGTCTGTCACGGCGATTTCGGCGAGGGGGCGGGCCGCTGGCCGCAGCTTGCGGGCGGCACGGGTTCGCTCGCCAGCCACGATCCGATCAAGACCGTAGGCTCCTACTGGCCTTATGCGTCGATCCTTGTCGATTACATCAATCGTTCCATGCCCTTCGGCTATGCGCAGTCGCTCACGCCCGACGAGGTCTATGCAATCTCCGCCTATATCCTCTGGCTGGGCGATGTCGTGCTGGACGATGACTTCGAACTCAGCCACGAGAACGTCGGCCGGATCGAGATGCCGAACGCGGGCGGGTTCTTTCCAGACGACCGCGAAACAGCCGAGTCGCATTTCTGGGAGGCGCCGTGCATGTCCGACTGTGGCGCGGGCGCGGCTCAGATAACCATGCGGGCCGTCGTGCTGGACGTCACGCCCGAGGATGACAGCCCGGGTGCGCGGATCGACTGATGGCCTTGCCGCGCTGCGTGGCTCAGCGCTTGCAGCATCGCCGCTGGGCATGGGCGCGGCCATCGTATGGAAACCCGGCTGCCGGGTCGCGCGTGCTCGACCTCCACGCGGTCGAGGCGATGCCGAAGATCACTGTCAGTCCCTCATCAAGGTCGCGTCGAACGCCGCGGCACCGCCCGTGCCTTCGGGCCGGCCAGACTTCAGGCGCTCAACGCCGGCCGCAGGCACCGGCCCTCGGCCCAGGCATGCGTCGCCGCGCCGAAAGCCGCGAAGAGCGGCCGCGACACCGGATCGGCGCCGGCGTTCCATTCGGGGTGCCACTGCACCGATAGCGTGAAACCCGTAGCGCCGGCAACCACCAGCGCCTCGGGCGTGCCGTCCGGAGCATGGCCTTCCAACCTGATGCGTGCGCCGGCGGTCTTTATCCCCTGCCCGTGCAGCGAATTGGTCATCACCTCCTCGGCGCCGAGAAGCCGATGGAAAACACCCCCGGTCGCGAAGCGCACGGGATGGCGCAGGGCGAACTTCTCTTCCAGCGTCCCGTCAGGAGGCATGCGGTGATTCATTCGGCCCGGCAGATCGCGGACTTCCGGATGAAGCGTCCCGCCCATCGCAACATTGACCTCCTGAAAACCGCGGCAGACGCCGAAGAAGGGCTGTCCCCGTTCGACGCAGGCGCGGATCAGGGGCAGCACCACCGCATCGCGCGCCCGGTCGAAGGCACCATGCGCCTCGGTCTCGAGCTCGCCGTATTCCTCGGGGTGCACATTGGGTCGGCCGCCGGTCAGCAGGAAACCGGCGCAGAGGTCCAGCAGTTCCGGCACCTGCACCAGCCGCGGGTCGGCCGGTATCACCAGCGGTACGCAATCGGCAACCTCGGCGACCGCCTCGCAGTTCATCCGGCCGCAGGCATGGGCCGGATACTCGTCGTTGATCATGTGGCTGTTGCCGATGATGCCGATGATGGGGCGTGCCATGATCCCGCCTGCAGGAAGTTTCGTCACGATACCGTGGCAGAGCGCCGGCGTGAAGCCCTGCCGCATCCGTGCGCGGGGGCGCCTCGAAGCCACCCTCCCGCGCGCCTATTCCGGCGGCACCCTGCCGCGCGCGGCCGCCCTCCCCTCGCGCCGGCAGCGGTCCGAGCAATGGCGCACCTCTTGCCAGACCCGCGCCCATTTCCTGCGCCAGGCGAATGGCCGTCCACAGCTCGCGCAGGTTTTCGTCGGCAGATGCTGCTTTCTCATGCCACGTGGCATCGGCTCCTCCGGGGCCGGCCGGCGGCCGGCACATCGCCGGCGCGCCGACGGACACGGCCGCCCTCTCCGACCTTCACAGATCGAAACGCAGCTGCGCCGCGCCCGCAGGCTGCGCCCGCCTTTGGCGCGGCCGGGGTGCACGGTCGTTGACGAAGTGTCCCGCCCGGTCCTTGCGGCTGGCATGCC
>SLBI01000154.1 GCA_007126375.1 Paracoccaceae bacterium | reverse complement strand
GCCAGCGCGCGACGCCAGAGCCGGAGCGCGCTGGCCGCCGACCAGGGCAGCGCCGCACCGTGCAACCATCTGCGCAACTCGGGAGGCAGCCGGTCGAAGGCCGACATCCGCGCATCGCTGCGGCGCCGGCGCGGCAACCGGGTGCTCAGGTTGCGGCGCATCCCGCAGGCCGCCTCAGGCCGCCGTCCTGCGGCCCCAGGCAGGAAACGGATCGGCGAGGTCGCGCCACGCATCGGGGTCGAAATCCGCGCGCGTGGGCACCCCGACGAGGCAGGAGTCCAGCGCCGCGGTGATCGCCGCCCGGTCCATGCCGGCGCCGATGAACACGAGTTCCTGCCGCCGGTCGCCCCATGGCTCCACCCAGTGCTTGCGCATCTGCGCCAGCGCCTCCTCGTGATCGGGCCAGCGTTCGCGGGGGACCGCCGCCCACCAGCCGCCCAAAGGCTTGACGCTGGAGATCGCGCCGGCCAGCGAGAACTCCGCGACCCAGTTGGGTCGCGTGGCGATCCAGAAATGCCCCTTGGCGCGAATCACTCCCGGCAGATCGCCGTTCAGCACCGCATGCACCCTGGACGGATCGAAGGGACGGCGCGCGCGATACACGAAGGAGGAGATGCCGTATTCCTCCGTCTCGGGCAGGTGATCGGCGAAACCGTAAAGCTCCTTCGCCCAGAGCGGATGCTCATGCGCCTTGTCGAAATCGAACAGTCCGGTCCCCAGAATTCGGCCATGATCGACGGTGGAGTGGTCGGTTTCCAGCAGGATCGCATCCGGGTTCAAGGCCTTGACGATCTTGCGGGCCGCATCGCTCCGTTCGGCGCCGGCGTCCGAGACCTTGTTCAGCACCACGACATCGGCGAATTCGATCTGATCGGTCAGCAGATCGACCAGGGTGCGCGCGTCGGTCTCGCCCAGGCTCTCGCCCCGGTCCGACAGGAAGTCGTGGCTGGAAAAGTCGCGCAGAAGGTTCACGGCATCCACCACCGTCACCATGGTGTCCAGCCGGGCAACATCCGACAGGCTGTGCCCAGCCTCGTCGCGGAATTCGAAGGTGGCGGCAACCGGCAGGGGTTCGGAAATGCCGGTCGACTCGATCAGCAGATAGTCGAAACGCCCCTCCGCCGCGAGCCGGCGCACCTCCTGCAGCAGATCGTCCCGCAGCGTGCAGCAAATGCAGCCGTTCGACATTTCGACCAGCTTCTCCTCGCCGCGCTTCAGGTCGACCCCGGCCTGCACCAGATCGGCGTCGATGTTGACCTCGGACATGTCGTTGACAATCACCGCCACCCGCCGACCGGCGCGATTGTTGAGAACGTGATTCAGCAGCGTGGTCTTGCCCGCACCCAGAAACCCCGAGAGAACCGTGACCGGCAGGCGTGCGTCAGCGTTCATCGCGCCCTCCATGTTATACTATCACCTGCAGCCGGGTCTATCCGGCAGGCAGCGGTCGTGCAAGCCCCTCGTCGGGAGGCGCAGCAGCCCCGGAGCCGCGGGTGCACAACGAAAGACCCCGGCCACACGGGCCGGGGTCCATCAGGAGCGGAGGGCGGTATCAGGCCTCGGCGGCCTCGCCCGCGATCTCCTCGCCGGTCTTCTGATCGACCATCTTCATCGCCAGCCGCACCTTGCCGCGATCATCAAAGCCGAGCAGCTTGACCTTCACTTCCTGGCCCTCCTGCAGCGCCTCGGACGGATGGCCCAACCGCTTGCCCGAGATCTGGCTGACATGCACCAGCCCGTCACGCTTGCCGAAGAAGTTCACGAAGGCGCCGAAATCGACCAGCTTCACCACCTTGCCGGTGTAGATGCGGCCCACTTCCGGCTCGGCCACGATCGAATGGATCATCTCGTAGGCCTTCCTGATCGCCTCGGCATTGGGCGATGCGATCTTGACGATCCCCTCGTCGTTGATGTCCACCTTGGCGCCCGACACCTCGACGATCTCGCGGATCACCTTGCCGCCCGATCCGATCACCTCGCGGATCTTGTCGGTCGGCACCTGCATCGTCTCGATCCGCGGCGCATGCACCGAGAATTCCTGACGTCCCGCGCTCAGCGCCTTGTTCATCTCGCCGAGGATGTGCATGCGGCCTTCCTTCGCCTGGGCGAGCGCCTGCTTCATGATCTCGGGCGTGATCCCGGCCACCTTGATGTCCATCTGCAGGCTGGTGATCCCCTCGGCGGTCCCGGCCACCTTGAAGTCCATGTCGCCGAGATGGTCCTCGTCGCCGAGGATGTCGCTGAGGATCGCGAAGCTGCCGTCCGATTCCAGGATCAGCCCCATTGCCACGCCGGCAACCGGCGCCTTCAGCGGCACCGCCGCATCCATCATCGCCAGCGACGAGCCGCAGACCGTCGCCATCGACGAAGAGCCGTTCGACTCGGTGATCTCCGAGACCAGCCGAATGGTGTAGGGAAACTCCGTCACCGGCGGCAGCACCGCCTGCAGCGCCCGCCACGCCAGCTTGCCATGGCCGATCTCGCGCCGCCCCGGAGGGCCGAAACGGCCAACCTCGCCAACGGAGTACGGCGGGAAGTTGTAATGCAGCAGGAAGTTCGACTTGTAGTTGCCCGTCAGCGCATCGATGAACTGCTCGTCCTCACCGGTGCCGAGCGTGGTGACCACGAGCGCCTGCGTCTCGCCCCTGGTGAACAGCGACGAGCCATGCGTGCGCGGCAGGATGCCGACCTCGGACAGGATCGGACGGATCGTCTTCGTGTCGCGTCCGTCGATCCGCGGCGCGCCCTTGATGATGTCGCCGCGCAGGATCGCGCTTTCAAGCTTCTTGAAGGCCGAGCCGAGGTTCTGGTCGGCCAGTTCCTCCTCGCTCAACCCGGCCTGGACGACGTCGCGTGCGGCCGCGATCGCCGCCACCCGCTCCTGCTTGTCGGTGATGGCGAAGGCGGCGCGCATCTGCGCCTCGCCCAGATCCTTCACCTTGCCGTAGAGCGCCGCGTACTCCGGCGGCTCGAAGTCGAAGGGTTCCTTCGCCGCCACTTCAGCGAGATCCACGATCAGGTCGATCACCGGCTTCATGTTGTCATGGGCGAAGGTGACCGCGCCGAGCATCTCGTCCTCGGTCAGTTCGTAGGCCTCGGATTCGACCATCATCACCGCGTCGCGCGTGCCGGCGACGACAAGATCCAGCCGCTGCTCGGGGTTTTCCCGCAGCTTCAGCATGTCGTCGACCTTGGGGTTGAGCACATACTGGCCGTTCGAGAAGCCCACCCGGCAGCCGGCGATCGGCCCCATGAAGGGCACGCCCGAAATGGTCAGCGCGGCCGAGGCGGCGATCATCGCCAGCATGTCGGGTTCGTTCTCGAGATCATGCGAGAGCACGGTGCAGATCACCAGCACCTCGTTCTTGAAGCCGGGCACGAACAGCGGGCGGATCGGCCGGTCGATCAGCCGCGAGGTCAGCGTCTCCTTCTCGGAGGGGCGCGCCTCGCGCTTGAAGAAGCCGCCGGGCACCTTGCCCGCGGCATAGTAGCG
>SLBI01000318.1 GCA_007126375.1 Paracoccaceae bacterium | reverse complement strand
GGTTGGCCGGGTCGCCGGCCAGCCCCGCCACCCCCATCATCCGGTCGTTGAGGTCGTACCAAGGCACGAGGTCGTCATAGGCAACGGGCCAGTCCGCCCCCACCCCGTCGAGGCTGCGCACCCGGAAATCCGACGGCCGGAAGCGCGGGAAATGCGCGCCCCAGCGGATCGTGCTGCCACCCACCGCATTGAAGAAGGCCGGGCGGATCGCGGAGGCGCTGTCGTCCACCGGATGATCGGCCGGCCCGGCGCGCAGGTTCGGGTTGGCGTTGAACCGGGTCTGCAGCGCCAGTTCCCAGTCGTCGCTCAGGCCGGGGCTGGCGCGCTGGTCGACGAAACCGCCGCGCTCCAGGCACACGACCCGCAACCCCGGCCGCGCCAGTTGCCAGGCGAAGGCGAGGCCGGCCGCGCCGGCCCCGACGATGGCGACATCGGCCGTCTGCGGCGCCTCCCCTTCCTGCCCTGCGGCCTTCACTGGCCGGCGCTCTCCTCGGGCATCGCCAGATCGACCCAGCGGTCGCCCTTCTTCATCGCGTCGAAGGTCTTGCACGAGGCCTCGAAGGCGGGGATGCCGGCGGGCAGCGCGGCCATGAAGGCGGCCTCGTAGACCTCCTTCCAGGTGGCGCCGTTCTGCACCGCGCGGATGGCGGCCCATTCCACCCCCTCGCGGTCGCCCTTGATCGCGGTGGTCACGCCGACCAGGACCAGAAAGCGGGTCTTCAGGTCCATCGGGCGGCCCTCGGCCTCGCCGAACAGCGTGTACGAGGCGAGGTCGCCATAGCGGCGCAGCATCTCGGGGTCGAGTTCGGCGAGGTATTCGTGCACCGGCAGCGTATAGCCCCGCACCGCGCGGATCTTGTCGAGTTCGGCCTTGCCCTCGGGCGTCATTGCAGCGTCCTTTCGGTTTGAGAAATCAGAGCTTCCGGGCGACCAGCTCGCCCTCGCGGATCGCGTCGTTGACCCGGCGCGGCGCCATCGCGTCGCCGATCAGATGGCTGTCCACCCCGGCGTCGCGCAGCGCATGGTGCAGACCGTCCTGGGCGGTGCCGCCCACCACCATCACCACCCGGTCGATGCCGGCCAGCGTCTCGGTCTCGCCGGTGTAGAGGTCGCGCAGCGTCACCGTGTCGGGCGTGATCTCGACCAGCTCGCGGTCGGCATGGAACCGCACGCCGGCGCGGCGCAGCATCCCGTGCACCTTGCCCCAGTCGCGGCTGGCGGCGAGGTCCGGCGAAGGCTGGCCCAGCTGGGTGGCGAAATCGACCTCGGCTCCCTTGCTGGCCAGCACCTCGGCCACCACCGCAGCCTGCCGGCCGCCCATCCCGTCGAACAGCAGCGCCCGGCGCGCCGGCGGTGCCCCGGCGGCGAGATACTCGGTATAGGCCATGACATGGCCCAGATCGGCGCCGGGCACCGGCGGGCCGCCCCAGTTCTGCGGCCGCACCCCGGTCCAGCCATGCTTCTGCCCCAGCGCGCCGGTGGCCACCACCACCGCATCGAATCCGGCCAGCTCCTCCGGCCCCGCATTGCTGCCGAGACGGACCTCCACATCCGCCTCGCCGATCCGGTCCGACAGCCAGTCGACGATGCCGAGCAACTCGCGCCGGCTCGGCGCCTGCGCCCACCAGCGCACCTGCCCGCCCAGTTCGTCGCGCGCCTCGAACAGCGTCACCTTGTGGCCGCGCCGCGCCAGCGTCCAGGCCGCGCGCATCCCGCCCGGGCCGCCGCCGACCACCGCCACCCGCTTCGCCGTCGCGGCGGGCTCCACCGCATCCTCGTCCAGTTCCAGCTCCTGCCCGGCCGAGGGGTTGTGGATGCAGCCGATCGGCGCCTGCGCGAAGATCGTGGACATGCACCAGTTCGCCCCCACGCAGGGCCGGATGCGCCGCGCCTCGCCGCCCAGCGCCTTGGCCCCCCAGCGCGCGTCCGAGACCAGCGCGCGCGCCATGCCGATCATGTCGCACTTGCCGTCGGCCAGCGCCGCCTCGGCCTCGTCGGGGTTGACGATCCGGCCCACGCCCACCACCGGCACGCTCACCGCCGCCTTGACCTGCGCGGTGGCGCCCAGCTGGAACCCGTGTTCCTCGGGCGAGGTCGGGTAGATCAGCATCCGGTTCACATAGGTGCCATGGCTGCAGCTGATGTAGTCGATCAGCCCGGTCGCCTCGAACCGCCGCGCGAGGTCCGCCCAGTCCGCCGGGCCCAGCCCGCCGGGATGCCCGTCGTCCGAATTGATCCGCATGCCGACGATCATGTCGGAGCCGGCCTCCTCGCGGGTGGCCTCCAGGATCTCCAGAACGATGCGCATGCGGTTCTCGATCGACCCGCCGTAGGAATCGGTTCGGTGGTTGGTCGCGGGCGAGAGGAACTGGTTCAGCATGTAGCCATGCGCCGAACCGTGCATCTCGATCCCGTCGAGCCCCCCCTCGCGGGCATAGCGCGCGGCCAGCCGATAGCCCTGCACCAGCTCGGCGATCTCGGCCGTGGTCATCACATGCGGCATCTCGCGATAGACCGCGCAGGGCACCGCCGAGGGCGCCCAGACCGGCAGGCCGTTGGTCACCGAATTGGTCTGCCGCCCGCGGTGCCAGGGCTGCGCCAGCAGCAGCGTGTCGTGCCTGTGCACGGCATCCGCAAGCTTGCGGTATTCCGGCACCATCCGCGGATCGAAGGCGAACGCCTTGCCCTTGTAGGGCTGGGTGGTGGGATGGGCGGCCATCGCCTCCATCGTGATCACCGCCGCCCCGCCTTCGGCGCGGGCGCGGTAATAGGCGATATGCGCCTCGGTGAACAGGTGATCCTTGACCAGCAGCGTGGCATGCGCCGTCATCCAGATCCGGTTGCGCGCGGTGCGGGGCCCCAGCTTCAGCGGGCTGCCCAGCAGCGGATAGGCGTGCTCGGTCATGCGGTCTCTCTTCGGGAAATCAGGTTGCCGCCGTCCTGGATGCGGATGCAGCGGGCGGTGTGGTCGGTGCTGCCCACGGCGACCGGTTGCGGCACGGTGGTCCTGCAGGCGCCGATCGCCACCGGGCAGCGGGTGTGGAAGCTGCAGCCCGGCGGCAGGTTGATCGGCGAGGGCACCTCGCCCTCCAGCAGGTGGCGGGCCAGCTTCACCTCCGGGTCGGCCGGCATGTGCGCCGACAGCAGCGCCTGCGAATAGGGATGCGCCGGCGTCTGGAACAGCCCCTCGGCCGAGGCCTCCTCGACCACGCTGCCCAGATAGAGCACGACGATGCGGTCGCTGATCAGCCGGATGGTGGCCAGGTCGTGGCTGATGAACAGCATCGCCATCCGCGTCTCGTCGCGGATCTCGGCCAGAAGGTCCAGGATGCCGGCGCGCACCGACAGATCCAGCGAACTGGTGGGTTCGTCCAGCACCAGCAGCTTCGGGCTGGTGGCGATGGCCCGCGCGATGCAGACCCGCTGCAACTGCCCGCCCGACAGGCCCGACGGCGTGCGGCGCAGGAAATCCGGGCTCAGCCGCACGCGCCGCGCCAGCGCCTCGGCGCGGTCGGCCCGTTCGGACCGCGACAGGCCCAGATGCAGCTTGATCGGTTCGGTGATCAGCTCGCCGATGCGCAGGCGCGGGTTCAGCGCGCTCCACGGGTCCTGAAACACCATCTGCATGTCGCGCCGCATCGGCCGCAGCCGGCGCTGCGAGATGTGGGTGATGTCCTGCCCGTCGAAGACCACGCTGCCCGCGGTCGGATCGGTCAGCCGCAGCACCGCCCGGCCGAAGGTGGACTTGCCGGACCCGCTCTCGCCCACCATGCCCAGGGTCTCGCCCGGGCGGATGTCCAGATCGACGTTGCTCACCGCCGTCAGCATCCGCCCGCCGCCGACCGCGAACTGCTTGGTCAGCCCGCGCACCGACAGCACCGGCTTCGCCGTTCCCGTCCGGCTCATGCCACCGATCCCCGCGTCCGATCGCGCAGCGCGCCGGCGTGGTGGCAGCGCACCATGTGGCCCGGCGCCATCGCCCGTTCCGGCGGCGTCGTGGCGCAGACCTCGGTGGCATGGGCGCAGCGCAGCCGCACCGGGCAGCCCGACGGCAGGTTGTAGAGATCGGGCGGCTCGCCGCCGATCTGCGCGCCGCCGCCGCCGATGCGCTTGCGCTCGGGCGTCGCCGCGATCAGCGCCTGCGTGTAGGGGTGGCCCGGGGCGCCGAAGATCGTCCGCACCGGCCCGCTCTCGACGATGGTGCCGGCGAACATCACCGCCACCTCGTCGCAGTAATGCGCCACCACGCCCAGATCGTGGGTGATGATCATCATCGCCATGCCGAAGCGCTGCACGAGGTCGCGCATCAGGTCGAGGATCTGCGCCTGCACCGTCACGTCCAGCCCCGTCGTCGGCTCGTCCGCGATCAGCAGCCGCGGGCCGTTCATCAGCGCCATGGCGATCAGCACACGCTGCGCCATGCCGCCGGAAAGCTCATGCGGCCAGGCCTTCGCGCGGCCTTCCGGATCGGGAATGCCCACTGCCGCCAGCATCTCCAGCGCCCGCTTGCGCGAGGCGGCCTGCGAATGGCGACCATGCGCCTGATGGATGCGCACAAGCTGATCGCCCACCCGCGACAGCGGATCCAGCGAGGTGCGCGGGTTCTGCACCACCAGCGCGATCTGCGCCCCCCGCAGCCGGTTCAGCGCCTCGGGCGACATCGCCGTCAGATCCTGCCCGTCGAAGGTCACGCGGCCGCCGACGATCCGCGCCGGCGGCTTCAAGAGGCCGCAGATCGATTGCGCGGTCAGCGACTTGCCCGCTCCGGTCTCGCCGATGATGCCCAGCACCCGGCCGGTATCCAGCGCGAAACTGACCCCGCTCAGCGCCTTCGCCACGCGCATCCGGTTGTCGATGTCGCGGCTGATGAAATGCGTCGACAGCCCCTCGACCTTGAGCAGGCTCATTTCTGCTGCCTCCGGCGCGGGTCCATCAGGTCCTGCATGCCGTCGCCCAGAAGGTTCAGCCCGAACACCAGCAGGATCAGCGCCAGCCCCGGGAACACCGCCACCCACCACTGGCCCGAGACCATCACCTCGGCCCCCTGCCGGATCATCGCGCCCCATTCCGGCGTCGGCACCTGGATCCCCACGCCCAGAAACGCCAGCGTCGCACTGATCCGCACCGCCCAGGCGGCGCGCACCGCGGTCTGCGCCATCGCCCCCTGCACCGAGTTCGGCAGCAGATGCACGAACATCGTCCGCCAGGTCGGATTGCCCGCCGCGACCGAGGATTCGACGAAGACCGAACTGCGCTGCGACAACACCTCGGCGCGCACCAGCCGGGCGAACACCGGCGCATCCAGCAGCCCCAGCACGATGATCACGTTGATCAGCGACTGCCCCGTCGCGGCCACCACCGCCAGCGCCAGGATGATCGAGGGAAACACCCGCAGCCCGTCGAAGAGCCGCATCAGCGCCTCGTCGATGTAGCCGCCCTTGTAGCCGGCGATCAGCCCCACCGGCACGCCGATCGCCACCGCCAGGATCACCGCCGGAATGGCGATGCCGAAGCCGTAGCGGGCGCCGTAGATCACCCGCGAGAAGATATCCATGCCGTTCGCATCGGTGCCGAACCAGTGCTCGGCCGAAGGCGGGTGCAGGATGCGGTTGGTGTAGGACTGGATCGGATCATGCGGCATCAGCCACGGCGCGAACACCGCCAGCACCGCGAAGAAGAGGATGATCAGCAGGCCCACCGCCGCCACCGGGCTCATGCGGAACAGCCCGATCAGCCGGTTGATCAGCCGCCGCGGCGCGCTTGCGCGCATCTCCGTCCGCTCCACGCCGTCCGAAATCTCGACCATCACGCCCGCCCCGCCCTGGGTTCGATGAGATGGACCACCACGTCCACCACGAGAAAGACGATCACCGAGAACAGCGCCAGCGCCAGCACATAGCCCTGCACCGCGGTGAAGTCGCCGCGCACGATGGCGTTCAGCCCGTATTGCCCGACACCGCCCCAGGCGAAGACGTATTCGATCAGCGACAGCGTGCCGACGAGGCCGGTCAGCTCGGTGCCGACGAAGGTGATCACCGGCGTGGCGGAATTGCGCATCACCATCCGCCGCACCGTCCGCCGCGGCAGGCCGCAGGCCCGGGCATAGCGCACCGCGTCCGAGGTCATCACCTCCAGCGCGATCGCGCGGGTGTGCTTGATGATCGGCGCGGCCGAGATGATCGCCATGCAGATCACCGGCAGCACCAGATGCGAGAAGGCCGAGCGCGCCGCGCGCCATTCCGCCTGCAGCAGCCCGTCGATCAGATACGAGCCGGTGATGAAATCGGGCGGGCTGATCATCAGGCTCATCCGCCCCATGCCCGGCGGCGCCCAGCGCAGCAGGTAGAAGAAGACGAACAGCATCACCAGGCCGAGCCAGTAGGTCGGGATCGAGAAGCCCAGCAGCGAGCCGATGCGGCTCACCTGATCGAAGGTGCCGTTGGGGCGGAACGCGGCCTTCAGCCCGATCGGAATGCCGATCAGCGCGCCCAGCCCCACGCCCCAGAACAGCAGTTCCAGCGAGGCCACCGAACGCTCCAGTATGTCGGTCAGAACCGCGCGGTTCGACAGCCAGGACCGGCCCAGATCGCCCTGCAGCACATTGCCCACATAGATGGTGAACTGCCGCCACAGCGGCTCGTCGAGGCCGAGGTTGCGACGGATCATGTCGAATTCGGCCTGTGTCGCCGTCGGCCCGGCCAGCAGCCCGACCGGATCGAGCGATCCGATCCGGACCAGCATGAAGGTCACGAACAGGATCCCGATCACCATCGGAATTGCCATCAGCAACCGCCGCAGCAGGAACGATCCCAGGTTCACGCCGCTCTCCCAAGGCTATCGGCGAAATCCGGCGCCGCGGCCCGGCAGGCCGCGGCGCCCTGTCTGTCCGGTCGCGTTCAGTCGGCGCGCAGGTCGAACCAGCGCTCGTGCTCGTCCGGGTGCCAGACCCAGCCCGAGATGTTCGGCGCCATCGCCTCGTAGGTCGCCGGATAGGCGGTGAGAATCCAGGGCGCCTGCTCGATCCAGATGCGCTGCGCCTCGTCCATCAGCGCCAGCCGCGTGTCGAGGTCCAGCTCCTGGCGCGCCTCGTCGATGATCGCGTCGATCTCGGCGTTGCGGAAGCCCGCCCGGTTCGACACCCCCGTGCTGTGCGCCAGCAGGAACATGGTATAGACCGGGTCGAGCACGATCGGCCCGTCCTCGAAGGTGAAGAAGCACAGCGTCTGTTCGGCCGGCGCGGTGGCCGCACGCATCTCCGAGCCGGTGATCCGCCGCGGCTGCACGTCGAGGCCGAGATGGTTGCGCAGCTGCCCCGCCACCTGGATCGCCACCGGCTCCTGATGCCAGAAGATGTCGGCATACATGATCTCGATGGTCTCGGTCGATCCCTCAAGCCCCGCCTCGGCGATCAGTTCGCGCGCCCGCTCGGGGTTGAAGTCATAGAGGAAATGCTCCTCGGTATGACCGCCCACCGCCGGCGGCACCACCGACTTGGCGATGTCGGCCGTGCCGGCGAAGACCGCCTCGTTCAGCGCCTCCTTGTCGATGGCGTAGTTGAAGGCCTGACGCACCCGCACATCGTCGAAAGGCTCGCATTTCGGGTTCATCCGCACCGCAGCCATCGACCGGCCGGTGAAACGGTCCACCTTCACGTTCGGGTCGCGCTGCAGGTCCAGCGTCATCTGGATCGACGGCCGGTCGATCCACTGCACCTGGCCGGCCTTGAGCAGCGTCGAGCGCGCCGCCTCCGAGGGCACCTCGGTGAAGATCACCTCGGTGAAATACGGCTGGCCGAGGAAGTAGTTGGGGTTGGCGACGAACACCGCCCGCTCGCCCGGCCGCAGCGTCTGCAGGTGATAGGCGCCAAAGCCGGCGGTGTTGCTTTCCATCCACTCCAGCGCCCAGGGATCGTCGTCGGTGGCGTGCTGCTTGACCTCGGTGGTGTCGTAGATGCCCGGGATGTAGAGCGTCAGCGCCTGCAGGAAGATCGACGACGGCGCCGAGAGCGTGAACTCCACCTCGTATTCCGACAGCGCCCGCACACCCGCGACATTGGCGACATTGGCGATGAAGTTGCCGGTGCGCCTCTGGTCGAAGGATTTCTCCCAGCCCCAGACCACATCGTCCGCGGTCAGCTCGTTGCCGAAGGGGCTGAGCACGCCCTCGCGCAGCTTGAACACCCAGGTCATGCCGTCGTCGGAGACGGTCCAGCTTTCCGCCAGATGCGGCTCCACATCGTCGGGGTTCAGGACGGTCCGGCCGTCCTCCTCGACGCGGGCGTAGCGCACGAGGTTCTCGTAGATCTGCACCACCACATGCTGCGTCCGCGGCCGCAGCGCATCACCGTCGAAACCCTCGGGCGTCTGCTGTTCCGCGATCACCAGCGTGTTCGCATGCGCCCCGGCAGCGGCGAACATCGCCCCCGCCGCGACGGCGCAAAGCAACCCGGCCTTGCTGAGGTTCTTCATTCGGCAGCCTCCCCGTTTGTGCTGTTTTCGTCCTGTCATTCGTCCGTCAGTCACCCGGCACACCCCTGCCCCGCCCCGCCGCCATGCGCTCAGCCGCGGACCGGATTGAAGAACGGCACCCTGTACTCCGGCCGCATCTCGGACAGGATGTCGACCACCCGGTATTCGGCCCCGATGCTGCGGCCGTTGCCCTCCAGCTCATAGCGCCAGGCGGCGCCGTAGCCGAGTTCCTTGTCCACGCTGACGATGGTGCCGCAGAAGATCAGGAAATCGCGGTCCGGCACCGCATGGCCGCGCTCGCGCAGGGTCCGCACCACATCGTCGGGGGCGAGGAAGGCATCGACACCGACCTCCTGATAGAGCCGCCCGTCCACCCAGCTGCGCAGGGTGCAGTTGTCCCAGTCGTCGCGGATCTCGTCATAGGGCCAGAACACCGGCGCGAGATGGTTGGCGCAGGCCTGTTTCGACCCGGGGATCGACACCGTCTCCAGCTTGCGGTCGGTATGGTCGGACCCGACGCCGACATAGACCCGGTCGGCCACCAGCACGACGATCTCCACCTCGCCCGAGGTGCGGTCGGACTGCACGTAAAGCTCGTCGTCGAAGGTCAGCGCATGCAGCGCGATCGGATAGATCCGCGGCGCCGGCACGTCGAAGGCGATGTGGATGCCCGATTTCGCCACTTCCTGCTGATGCGCCACCGCCGTCTCGGGGTCGCGCGTGGCCGAGCCGAAGTTGTACATCCGGCGGATGGTGAAGCCCTGCGTCCGCGTGCTGCCGTCGCGCGACGCCACGGTGGCCTCGAAACTGATGCTCATGCGAATTCTTCCATGTCGAGGGCCACCGGGTCCACGCCCGGCCCCCAGTGGCGGCGCCACATCCAGAACCGCTTGAGCGCGCGCCCGCCGCTGCCCGCGGCAAAGGCGTCGCGGCCGTGCAGCATGATCAGGTTGTTGATCACCAGCATCTCGCCCTCGCGCAGCAGATGCCGATGGTTCAGCTCGGGCCGCTCCAGCACGGCGTCGAGGAAATCCAGCGCCTCGCGCTGCCGGTCGCTCAGCGGCGTGCCGGCCATCTCCATTCCCGGCTCCACCATCACCCGGGCATAGTGGATGCGCAGCTCGCCCCGCGTCACCTCCAGGATCGGCTTCTGCACCGTCGGGCCGCGGTCGGGCCAGACATGCGCCTGCGGGGCACGGAAGTGATAGGTCTCGAACAGCAGCGGCAGCAGGTCGGGCCGCTCCGCGGCGAACACCTCGTAGACGCTGCGCGCCATGATCAGCGTGTTCTCGCCACCCTGCACCGAAGAGCGATAGCAGAACAGCGAGAGGTAGCAGGGCGGCCGCGGCTCCAGACAGGCATTGTCGGAATGCGCGCGCGAACGCTGCGCCGAGGCGCCGATCCGCGTCGGGTCGGTGTTGGCCGCACCCTTGTCGGCGACGGTGAAGAAGCGCCGGTCGCGGTCGATCCCCTGCCGGATCGGCTGGCCCAGATAGTTGCACAGCGCCCAGGCGATCATCTCCACCTCGGGCTCGCTGTAGCGGTGCACATCCACCCCGCGCAGCACGAAGAAGCCGCGCCCGCTGTCGAGTTGCGCGCGCAGCGACGGAACCGCGCGAGCAAAGGCCGGAAGGCGGAAATCCTCCTGCGTCACCGTCTCGGGCGTCAGCCCGTTGGCGCGGGCCCGTTCCACCGCCGCGTCGATCTGCGCCAGCGCCTCGGCCGAGAGGTCGTGCAACAGCGTCGCGGCCTCATCGGACAGATCGGCCGCGTGCCAGGCGCGTGCGTCGGGATCGCTCGCCGGGATCGCCGGCACGCCCGGCGCCATGCCCACCCTCGAAGCCGCCGTGCCGCCTGCCGCCATGCGCCTTCCCTCCTTCTTGCCCGCGGCGCCCGACACCGTCCTGTCGAATCGCCCGTGCTGCGGTCGGATCGGTCATACAGCCAAAATCTGTCTGACCTTTGATACAGGTGAGGATGCGAAAGAAATACCCCCCCGTCAACAGAAAGATGACGCCCCCGGCCACTTCCCCCCGGGCGCGCACCGGACCCCGCGGCATGGAAAAGGCCCCGGCGCATCCGCGCAGGGGCCTCGCAAGCCGTCCGCAATCCGCCCGGGCTCAGGCCGGGTCGGGCTCCAGCCCGCCCTCGCTGCTGCCGCGCGGCTTGTTGGTCTTGGGGATCGCCGTGACGCTGCCGCCACCGGGCAGGGTCGGGGTCTCGTCCTCGTCGTCGCGGTCCAGCGGCTCCCCGGCGATCACCCTCCGGATGTCGCTGCCGGTCAGCGTCTCGTATTCCAGCAGCCCCTGTGCCAGCCGATGCAGATCGTCGATCTTCTCGGTCAGGATGCGCTTGGCGGTCTCGTACCCCTCGTCGACGATGCTGCGCACCTCGGCGTCGATCATCTTCTGCGTCTCGGGCGAGATGCTCGACGGCCCCTGATAGGCCCCGAGATAGCTCTGCTGCTCGTTGGCATAGTCGATGTTGCCCAGCTCCTCGGAAAAGCCGAACTGCGTCACCATCGCCCGCGCGATCTTCGAGATCTGCTGGATGTCCGAGGCCGCGCCCGAGGTGACGTTCTCCTTGCCGAAGATCAGCTCCTCGGCCACCTTGCCGCCCATCGCCATGGCGATCTTCGACTTGTACTTTGTGTAGGTGACCGAAAGCTGGTCACGCTCGGGCAGCGACAGCACCAGACCCAGCGCCCGGCCGCGCGGGATGATCGTCGCCTTGTGGATCGGGTCGTGCTCGGGCACGTTCATGCCGACAATGGCGTGGCCGGCCTCGTGATAGGCGGTCAGCTTCTTCTCGTCCTCGGTCATGACCATGGACCGCCGCTCGGCGCCCATCATCACCTTGTCCTTGGCGCTCTCGAAATCGTCCATTGTGACGAAGCGCCGGCCCTTGCGCGCGGCCATCAGCGCCGCCTCGTTGACGAGATTTGCCAGATCGGCGCCCGAGAAGCCGGGCGTGCCGCGGGCGATGATGCGCAGATCCACGTTCGGGCCCAGCGGCACCTTGCGCGCATGCACGCCGAGGATCTTCTCGCGGCCCTTGATGTCGGGGTTGGGCACCGTCACCTGCCGGTCGAAACGGCCGGGGCGCAACAGCGCCGGGTCCAGCACGTCGGGGCGGTTGGTGGCGGCGATGATGATGATCCCCTCGTTGGCTTCGAAACCGTCCATCTCCACCAGGAGCTGGTTCAGCGTCTGCTCGCGCTCGTCGTTGCCGCCGCCATAGCCGACCCCGCGTGAGCGCCCCACCGCGTCGATCTCGTCGATGAAGACGATGCAGGGCGCGTTCTTCTTGGCCTGCTCGAACATGTCGCGCACCCGCGACGCGCCGACACCGACGAACATCTCCACGAAATCCGAACCCGAGATGGTGAAGAAGGGAACCCCCGCCTCGCCGGCAATGGCGCGCGCCAGCAGCGTCTTGCCGGTGCCCGGCGGACCGACCAGCAGCGCACCCTTGGGGATGCGCCCGCCGAGGCGGCTGAACTTCTGCGGGTCGCGCAGGAACTCGACGATCTCCTCCAGCTCGTCCTTCGCCTCGTCGATGCCGGCGACGTCGTCGAAGGTGACGCGGCCGTGCTTCTCGGTCAGCAGCTTGGCCTTCGACTTGCCGAAGCCCATGGCGCCGCCGCGCCCGCCACCCTGCATCCGGTTCATGAAATAGATCCAGACGCCGATCAGCAGCAGGAACGGCAGCCACAGCCCCAGCGCCGACAGGAAGCCCGAGGACTGCTGCGGCCGCACCTCGACCGCGACATCGGCGCCCAGCAGCCGGTCGGTCAGATCCACCCCGTCGGGCTTGACGGTGGAATACTGCTGGCCGTCGCGGCCGCGGATCATCACCCGCTCGCCGTCGATCGTGACGCGGCTGACCTCGCCGTTGTCCACCCGCTGGATGAATTCCGAATAGGCGATCGCGCGTGCCGAGCCGGTGTTCTGTCCGTTCGAAAACAGGTTGAACAGTGCCAGCATCAGCAGGAACAGCACGACCCAGAAGGCGATGTTGCGCAGATTGCCCAAGGAAGCTCTCCCCAAAACTCCGGGCGGTGGCTGCGCCACGCCCTCTCGATAGACCCAAGATAAGGATATGGGCGCCGCGATCAATGCGCGATCAGCCCTGCGGGGAAATCCGCCGCAGGGGGGATCGTCTCGGCCTGCCAGCCTTCGGCCAGCCCGGCCAGCGGCGCGGCCACCAGCCAGGGTCCGTCGCGCACCGCCGGCGAGACCGCCAGCGAGGCCCGCGGCAGCCCGGTCGCCCGCCAGTCGGGGCAGGCCG
>SLBI01000242.1 GCA_007126375.1 Paracoccaceae bacterium | reverse complement strand
CGTCGAGACGCATGGGCAGAAGGGCTTCAACGGGGTCGCGATCCTCTCGCGCCTGCCGCTGGAGGATATCCGCCGCGGCCTGCCCGGCGACGACACCGACGAGCAGGCCCGCTGGATCGAGGCGACCGTCATCGGCACCCGCGCGGTGCGGCTGGCCTGCCTTTACCTGCCCAACGGCAACCCCGCGCCGGGGCCGAAATACGACTACAAGCTCAAGTGGATGGACCGGCTGCGGGCGCATGCGGCCGGCCTGCTCGCCACCGAGGAACCGGTGGTTCTGGCCGGCGACTACAACGTCATCCCGCAGGACGAGGACGCCGCCCGCCCCGAGGCCTGGGCGCAGGACGCGCTGGCCCTGCCGGACAGCCGCGCCGCCTTCCGCCGGCTGCTGCACCTCGGCTATGCCGATGCCTTCCGCCTGACCACCGCCGGGCCGGGGCACTACAGCTTCTGGGATTATCAGGCCGCCGCCTGGGAAAAGAACGACGGCATCCGCATCGACCACCATCTGCTCTCGCCCCAGGCCGCCGACCTGCTCACCGATGCCCGGATCGGGAAGGAGATGCGCGCCGGCACGAAGCCGTCGGACCACGTCCCGGTCTGGGTCGAGCTCGACGCGTGAGGCTGTCGCGCCGGCCGCCGGCGCGCCGGGCGGTGCCGGGGCGACCCGGCGGGTTAATCGCGGGTTAACGGCCCTGCAGGGAAGGCCGGAAAGCGCGGTTTTGCACCCCGGGGGCCGGTTTTCCCACCCCGAAACCGGGTTTGCGCATCTCCCGAGCCGGTACTACGATACCGTATCGGGCTGCAACCGGTCAGGAAACCGGACCGATTAACCCTTTCTCAACGATCCCGCCGGGGCGGCCGTCATGTCCCCGCGCCGGGCAGTTCCAGCCCGGCACGGCGCAGCGCATCGAGGATTTTCGCATCGCGGCCATAGACATCGGCGCGATAGTTCATCTGCCCGCGCAGATCGGTGAAGGCGGTGCGATAGACCAGATGCACCGGCACCGGATCGTCCAGATAGACCCGCGTCTGCCGCCCCGACCGCCAGATCCGATCGAAATGCGCCTCCGGATCCTCCACCTGGCGGGCCAGCAGCACATGCGCGAAGGCCTCGGGATCCTGCAGGCGGATGCAGCCGTTCGACAGCGCCCGCATGTCGCGGCCGAACAGATGCCGGTCCGGCGTGTCGTGCAGATAGATCGCATGCGGGTTGGGAAACATGAACTTCACCTTGCCCAGCGGATTGCGCGGCCCCGGCGCCTGGCGCAGGTTGAACGGCAGGGTACGCGCCGAATAGGCGGTGAAATCAACGGTATCGCGGCTGACCACCCGGCCGCGCCCATCCACCAGCTGCAGATGGCTGTAGGCGTGCGGGTTGGCCTGCAGCGCCGCCAGATAGCCGCGCCCGACCATCCCGCGCGGGATCGTCCAGTCGGGGTTGATCTCCATGTAGGTCATCAGTTCCGAGAACTCGTAGGTCTGCAATTCCCGGCGCGCCTCGCCGATGATCGAGACGGTTTCCAGCGTGATCCGGTCGCGATCGACGATGCGGCTGGAAAAATCGGTGAGGTTCACCCAGATGTGCCGCTCGCCGCGCGGGATGTTCATCCAGCGTTCGCGTTCCAGCGCCACCAGAACGCTCTGCAGCCGCGCCTCGGGGCCGATGTTGATCGCCCGCAAGGTCTCGGGCCCGGCGATGCCGTCGGGCGCGATGCCATGCGCCATCTGGAACCGCTGCACCGCCATCTGCAGCGTCGCGTCGTAATCCGCCGCCGCGCTGCGCTGCAGCCAGCCCATCGCGATCAGCCGGTCGCGCAGCGCCAGCACCTGCGCACCGACATCGCCCGGCGCGAGACGGCCGGCCCGAACCTCGGGCCCCCAGCCCCCGGCCTCGATCTGGCGCACAAGGTCCATCCGCGCCCGCATCAGCCGGTTGTACTCCGGTGCGGTCGGCAGCAGGTCGCGCAGGATCGCCGCGGGGCTTTCGGTCTCCAGCCGGGCCAGCACGGCGGCGGCATCGAGTTCGGGCGGGCTGCGGCGGATGTTCCCGTCAACCGATCCGGGCTCCAGCACGCCGGCATGCAGGTCGCGCGCCAGCCGCAGGAATAGCCGGCTGCTGTGCAACTCCAGCATGCCGCGGTCGCGCTCGCTCGTCACCGCCCGAAAGGCCGCGACCAGCGCCTGCGGATCGTAACGCCGGGCCGGCAGCCCGTGCTCCGGCGCCCGAGCCAGCGCCGCCAGCAGCGCCTGCCGCCGCTCGGCATCCGCCGGCCCGGTCCAGACCGGCGCGAAGCGGCGCGCACGATAGAACGCGGCCAGCGCCGTCTCCAGCCGCGCCTCCGCGGCATCATCGCCGGGTGCCAGCGCCTCGGCCACGGCCTGACCGAAGGCGGTGACGCCCAGCCCCCCGCCCGCCGCCCCCGGCCCCGGCGGCAGCATCACTCCGAGCGCCAGCGCCACCGGCAGGGCGAAGCGACGGCAGGCACCGGCCGGCAGCGGCACGGCAAGGGGCGGGAGGGACAGGCAACGGCGGATCATCGGCACTCCTCTGGGCTGCGGCCCGGTTCGGCGTAACGCGGCGTCGCCACAGCATGGCATTGCCGCGGATCGGCGGCAATCCGCCGATGCGGCGCTGCCGGCGGGCAACGGTCGGTGCAGTCTGCCGCATCGGAAACCGGATTTCAGCAATTTTCCGCCGAGATGTGGCACGGACGCCGCGCCGGGGCAGAACCGCCCTTGGGCTGCGTCGCGGATTGTGGCACTGCTGGACCCAATCACGCGGACGTCAGAGGCCGCGAGGTGATCGGGGCGACCCGGAAAAGACGGGCAACAACAAGGGACAGGCAGATCAGAATGATCGATGGCAGAGCAATGGCCGTCACGCGGCGCGGTCTTCTGGCGGCCTTCGCGGCGACGGCGGTGTCGGCAGCCCCCTATTACGCCAACGCCTCGGGCTTCCTGCGCAGCGGCGGCGACATCCGGCGGTTGCGCATGTATTCCGGCCGCACCGGCGAACGGATCGACGCGATCTACTGGATCGAGGGGCGCTATGTTCCCGAGGTGCTGCGCGAGGTCACCTTCTTCATGCGCGACTGGCGCGACAACCGCACCCGGACGATCGACAGCCGCACGATCGACATCATGGCGGCGGCGCAACAGCTGCTCGAGATCTCCGAGCCCTACACGCTGCTCTCGGGATACCGCTCGCCGCAGACCAATGCGATGCTGCGCGCCCGATCGCGCGGAGTGGCCCGCAACTCGCTGCACATGAAGGGCGAGGCGGCCGATCTGCGGTTGCGCTCGCGCTCGGTCTCGCAGATGGCCCGCGCCGCAGCGGCGCTGCAGGCCGGCGGCGTCGGCCGCTACTCGCGCTCGGATTTCGTGCACATGGATTGCGGCCCGGTGCGCAACTGGGGCGCCTGAGGCGCCGCCCGCTCCCCGCGTTCGCCGCCGGCGCCCGGCAGCGCCGCCGAGCGGGGGCTCGATGCCCCCCGAGGCGGCTCCCCCT
>SLBI01000016.1 GCA_007126375.1 Paracoccaceae bacterium | reverse complement strand
TGGGAGGAAGGCCGCTTCGCCCGCTCTGTCGTGGCGGTCCGCGATGTCAACGGTCTGCCGATCCTCGAGCGCGACGAGGCGATCCGGCCGGGCACCGACATGCAGAGCCTCGGCGCGCTGAAGCCCGCCTTCGCCGAGATGGGCACGGTGATGCCCGGCTTCGATGCGGTGGCGCTGATGCGCTATCCGCATCTTGAGCGCATCCACCACATCCACCACGCCGGCAATTCCTCGGGCATCGTCGATGGCGCCGCCGCGGTGCTGATGGGCACCGGGGACTTCGGCAAGGCGCACGACCTCAAGCCGCGCGCCCGTATCCGTGCCACCGCCCGGGTGGGCAGCGACCCCACCATCATGCTGACCGGCCCGGTGCCCGCCACCGAACGGGTGCTGGCCGCCGCCGGCATGGGGATCGGCGACATCGACGTGATCGAGGTGAACGAGGCGTTTTCGGCCGTGGTGCTGCGGTTCCTGCAGGCCTTCGATGTGGACCCGGAGAAAGTGAACATCAACGGTGGCGCCATCGCCATGGGTCATCCGCTGGGCGCGACCGGCGCGATGATCCTCGGCACCGCGCTGGACGAGATGGAGCGCACCGGCGCGGGCACCGCGCTGATCACCCTCTGCGTCGCCTCCGGCATGGGTGCGGCGACCATCCTGGAAAGGATCTGAGCCATGCCCCTGATCGACATGGAGACGGTGCCGGTCCGCACGACCTCGATCTATCCCGCGCCTTATGACGGCTGGATGGCCGGCCGCCGCAGCCTGCAACTGGGCCGCGCCGGGGGGCTGACGCAGTTCGGCGTGAACATCACCGTCCTGCAACCCGGCGGACGATCCTCGCTGCGCCACTGGCACCTGAACGAGGACGAGTTCCTGATGGTGCTGGAGGGCGAACTGACCCTCGTCACCGACAGCGGCGAGCATGCGATGCGCGCGGGCGACTGCGCCGCTTTTCCCGCCGGTCGGCCCGAGGGCCACACGATGGTCAACCGCTCGACGGCCGAAGGCCGCTTCCTCGTCGTCGGCACGAAGGCCCCGCACGAAGTCTGCACCTACACGGATGTGGATCTCAAGATCGAGATGGCGGATGGCGGTGTGGTCGTCACCCGCCGCGACGGATCCCCCTACACCCCCCCGCAGGAGGAGACGGCATGACCGACTTCCGCACCGAGATCGACGCCGACGGCGTCGCCGTGATCGCCTGGGATCTGCCGGGCAGGTCGATGAACGTGATGACACTGGAGGGGCTTGAGGCTCTGTCGCAACAGTTCGACGCCGCCCTTGCCGATCCAGAGGTCAAGGGGATCGTCATCACCTCGGCCAAGAAGGATTTCGCCGGCGGCATGGATCTTTCCGCACTCGCCCGGATGAAGTCCGAGGCCGGAGCAGAGCCCGTGCGCGGCATCTTCGAGGGTGTCATGCGGATCCATGCGTTGCTCCGCCGGATCGAACGGGCCGGGATGGACCCCAAGACATTGAAGGGCGCCAAACCCGTGGCCTGCGCCCTGCCCGGCACCGCCGCCGGCATCGGCCTCGAACTGGCACTGGCCTGCCACCGCATTCTTGCCGCCGACAGCGACCGCGCCAGGGTCGGCCTGCCCGAGATCAAGGTCGGCATCTTTCCCGGGGCCGGCGGCACCACGCGGCTGGTGCGCAAGATGGGCGCCATGGCGGCCGCACCCTTTCTGCTGGAGGGCAAGATGGTCAAGCCCAAGGCCGCCAGGGCCGCCGGGCTGATCGACGAGGTGTTGCCGGAAGGCGAGTTGCTGGCCCGGGCAAAGGCCTGGGTGCTGACGGCGAAGGATGCCGATTGCGTCAAACCCTGGGATGCCAAGGGCTACAAGATGCCCGGCGGCAGCCCCTATCACCCGGCCGGCTTCATGACCTTCGTCGGCGCCTCGGCGATGGTGAACGGCAAGACGCAAGGGGTCTATCCGGCCGCGAAGGCACTTCTCTCCGCGGTCTACGAGGGTGCGCTGGTGCCGTTCGACACCGCGCTGCGGATCGAGGCGCGCTGGTTCACCCATGTGCTGATGGATCCGACCGCCGAGGCGATGATCCGCACCCTCTTCCTCAACAAGGAGGCGCTGGAGAAGGGCGCCCGGCGCCCCGATCTGCCGCCCGCACCCGTGGCGAGGCTCGGTGTGCTGGGCGCCGGCATGATGGGTGCCGGGATCGCCCGGGTCGCCGCCGAGGCCGGCATCGAGGTGGTGCTGATCGACGCGACCGAGGAAGGCGCGGCGAAGGGCCGGGCCGGCATTGCTGCCGGTCTGGAGGCGGCGGCAAAGCGCGGCCGCACGGCCCCGGAGAAGGCCGAGGCGACGCTCGCACGCATCTCCGCCGGGGCCAACTACGCCGCGCTAGCCGGCTGCGACCTGATCGTCGAGGCGGTGTTCGAGGATCCCGCCGTGAAGGCCGAGGTCACCGCGAAGGCCGAGGCGGCGGCGCCCGAAGCGATCTTCGCCACCAACACCTCCACCCTGCCGATTTCCGATCTGGCACGGGCGAGCAGCCGGCCCGAGGGCTTCATCGGCATCCATTTCTTCAGCCCGGTGGAGCGGATGCTGCTGGTCGAGGTGATCCTCGGCGAAAGGACGGGCGCGGCGGCACAGGCGAAGGCGCTGGATTTCGTCCGCCAGCTGAAGAAGACACCCATCGTCGTCCACGACGCACGCTTCTTCTACGCCAACCGCTGCATCATCCCCTATATCAACGAGGGGATGCGGATGGTCGGCGAGGGCGTGACCCCGGCATTGATCGAGAACGCCGCAAAACTGCTGGGCATGCCGCTCGGGCCGCTGCAACTGGTGGACGAGACATCGATCGACCTCGGCGTGCGGATCGCCCGGGCCACCCGCGCGGCGATGGGTGATGCCTATCCCGATGGCGATGTCGACGAGGTGCTCTTCGCCATGGCCGATGCCGGCCGGCTGGGCCGCAAGGCCGGGGCGGGGTTCTACGCCTATGACGATGCCGGCAAGCGGCAGGGGCTCTGGGACGGGATCGCCGGGCTCGCCCCCCGCGCTGCCCACCAGCCCGAGCTCTCCGAGGTGCAGGCGCGGCTGCTCTTCGCGCAGGTGCTGGAAGCGGTGCGCGCGCTCGAGGCCGGTGTGCTGACCGACATCCGCGAGGGCGATGTCGGCGCGATCCTTGGCTGGGGCTTCGCGCCGTGGTCGGGCGGTCCGTTCTCCTGGCTGGACCGGATCGGCGCGGCCGAAGCGCTGGCCACCACCGAGCGTCTCGCCGCCGACCACGGCCCCCGCTTCACGCCGCCGCAACTGCTGCGCGACATGGCTGCCGAGGGCAGCCGCTTCGCCCAGCGCTTCGCGCCGGCCGCCGCCTGACCCGGCAGCGTCATGGCTCGTCGCGGCGCCTCAGTCGAAGCGCAGCGGCAGGCTGAAGCGGTGTTGCGCACCGTCGAGCCGCGCGGGCGCGGGCGGCAGCCGACCCGCGCCGCGGACTGCCGCAAGCGCTGCCCGGTCGAGATGCGGATCGCCCGAGGAAGCGGCGAC
>SLBI01000323.1 GCA_007126375.1 Paracoccaceae bacterium | reverse complement strand
GGCCCATGCGCTCGCGCCGGACCTTCTGCAGGGTGACTTCCACGCCGCATTTCTCGCAGACGACGCCGCGATACTTCATGCGCTTGTACTTGCCGCACAGGCACTCGTAATCCTTGATCGGCCCGAAGATGCGGGCGCAGAACAGCCCGTCACGCTCGGGCTTGAAGGTGCGGTAGTTGATGGTCTCGGGCTTCTTGATCTCGCCATAGGACCACGACAGGATCCGCTCGGGCGAGGCCAGCGAGATGCGGATCTCGTCGAACGGCTTGACCGGCGCGACGGGGTTGAACGGGTTGGTGGTGAGTTCCTGGTTCATGGTCCAGTTCCTATCCGTTGTCGCCGCGCAATGCGGCTTCGATCTTTGCGACCCGACGCGACAGCGCGTCGAGTGACGTCATCGCTTCTTCGCCTGCACGCGACAGGATCGAAAGCTGGTCGATCTTGGCTCCAAGCCGATCGACCTTGCCCATCAGGCGGTCGTGGCTGGCGTCCTGTTCCTCCAGTCGCGTCACGATGGTGTGCAACTGTCGGTCGAGGGCGTCGAAGCGCTGGCGCGGCTCGTCATCCATGCCGGACCCCTCCTGCGCAGCCTGAACGACCCGAAGGCACAGAGCTGACCGACGCGGTCATGCCGTGTGGAAAGGGGTTCACCCATCTTCCTCCGCATCCAGGAGTTCCATGTTCAGGCCGAGGCCGCGCACTTCCTTGACCAGCACGTTGAAGCTTTCCGGCACGCCGGCCTCGAAATTGTCCTCGCCCTTGACGATGGACTCGTAGACCTTGGTGCGGCCGGCCACGTCGTCGGACTTGACCGTCAGCATTTCCTGCAACGTGTAGGCGGCGCCATAGGCTTCCAGCGCCCAGACCTCCATCTCGCCCAGCCGCTGGCCGCCGAACTGCGCCTTGCCGCCCAGCGGCTGCTGGGTGACCAGGCTGTAGGGGCCGGTCGAACGGGCGTGCAGCTTGTCGTCCACCAGATGGTGCAGCTTCAGCAGGTACTTCACCCCCACGGTCACAGGCCGGGCGAAGGCCTCGCCGGTGCGGCCGTCATAGACCGTGGACTGGCCCGACACGTCGAAGCCCGCGCGGCGCAGGGCGTCGTTAACGTCCGGCTCCTTGGCGCCGTCGAAGACCGGCGTGGCGATCGGCACGCCGGTGGTGACGGTGGACGCGGCTTCGGCCAGATCCTCGGGCTCCAGACCCGCGAACTCGGCCTCGAAGGTCCCGTCGCCATAGGCCAGCCGCACGGCCTCGCGCAGGGGGGCGGCGTCGCCGATGCGGCGGAACTCGTCCAGCGCCTCGTCGATGCGCATGCCCAGGCCGCGCGCGGCCCAGCCCATGTGCGTCTCGAGGATCTGGCCCACGTTCATGCGCGAGGGCACCCCCAGCGGGTTGAGCACCATGTCGACCGGCGTGCCGTCGGCAAGGAACGGCATGTCCTCGACCGGGACCACCTTGGAGATCACGCCCTTGTTGCCGTGCCGCCCGGCCATCTTGTCGCCGGCCTGCACCTTGCGCTTCACCGCGACAAAGACCTTGACCATCTTCATCACGCCCGGCGGCAGGTCGTCGCCCCGGCGCACCTTTTCGACCTTGTCGTCGAACCGGGCCTCCAGCGCGCGCTTCTGCGCGTCGAACTGCACGCGCAGGGCTTCCACCGCCGCCGCGTCGGCCTCTTCGGCCAGCGCAAGCTGCCACCACTGGCCACGGGTCAGTTGCTCCAGCAGCGCCTCATCGACCGTGGTGTTGGCCTTGACACCCTTCGGCCCCTTCACCGCGACCCGGCCCATCAGCAACTGCCGCAACCGGGCATAGATGTTGCGCTCGAGGATCTCCAGCTCGTCGTCGCGGTCGCGCGACAGGCTGGCGATTTCCTCACGCTCGATCTGCAGCGCGCGCTCGTCCTTCTCGACGCCGTGGCGGTTGAAGACGCGCACCTCGACAATGGTGCCCGACGCGCCCGGCGGCAACCGCAGCGAGGTGTCGCGCACATCCGACGCCTTTTCCCCGAAGATCGCGCGCAACAGCTTTTCCTCGGGCGTCATCGGGCTTTCGCCCTTGGGGGTGATCTTGCCCACAAGGATGTCGCCCGGCCCGACCTCGGCACCGATATAGACGATGCCGGCCTCGTCGAGGTTGCGCAGCGCTTCCTCACCGACGTTGGGGATGTCGCGGGTGATTTCCTCGGGCCCCAGCTTGGTGTCGCGGGCGGCGACCTCGTATTCCTCGATATGGATCGAGGTGAAGACGTCGTCCTTCAGGATCCGCTCCGAAATCAGGATCGAATCCTCAAAGTTGTAGCCGTTCCACGGCATGAAGGCGACGACCACGTTGCGGCCCAGCGCCAGTTCGCCCATGTCGGTCGAGGGGCCGTCGGCGATCACCTCGCCACGAGCCACGGCATCGCCCACCTTCACCAGCGGGCGCTGGTTGATGCAGGAGGACGCGTTGGAGCGGGTGAACTTGCGCAGGCGGTAGATGTCCACGCCCGGCTCGCCCGGCTCCAGATCCTCGGTCACGCGCACGACGATCCGGGTGGCATCGACCTGGTCGATGGTCCCGCCCCGCCGCGCCACGATGGCCGCGCCCGAGTCGCGCGCCACCACTTCTTCAATGCCGGTGCCAACGAAGGGCGCCTCGGCCTGCAGCAGCGGCACCGCCTGACGCATCATGTTCGAGCCCATCAGCGCGCGGTTGGCGTCGTCATTCTCCAGAAACGGAATGAGCGAGGCCGCGACCGACACAAGCTGCTTGGGCGACACGTCGATCAGCTCGACCGAGCTGGCGGGGTTGAGCATGAAGTCGCCCCCCTGCCGGGTCGAGACCAGCTCGTTGATGAAGCGGCCCGCGTCGTCCAGTTGCGCGTTGGCCTGGGCGATGGTGTGGCGCGCCTCCTCGGTGGCGGACATGTAGACCACCTCGTCGGTGACCTGACCGTTCTCCACCTTGCGGTAGGGGGTTTCGATGAAGCCGTACTTGTTCACCCGCGCAAAGGTCGCGAGGCTGTTGATCAGGCCGATGTTCTGGCCTTCCGGCGTCTCGATCGGGCACATCCGGCCATAATGGGTGGGATGCACGTCGCGCACCTCGAAGCCCGCACGCTCGCGCGTGAGGCCGCCCGGCCCCAGCGCCGAGAGGCGGCGCTTGTGCGTCACCTCGGAAAGCGGGTTGGTCTGGTCCATGAACTGCGACAGCTGGCTGGAGCCGAAGAACTCGCGCACCGCCGCGGCCGCCGGCTTGGCATTGATCAGGTCCTGCGGCATCACCGTGTCGATCTCGACCGAGGACATGCGCTCCTTGATCGCGCGCTCCATCCGCAGCAGGCCCAGGCGATACTGGTTCTCCATCAGCTCGCCCACGGACCGCACGCGACGGTTGCCGAGGTGGTCGATGTCGTCGATCTCGCCCTTGCCGTCGCGCAGTTCCACCAGCGCCTTGATGCAGGCGACGATATCCTCGTGCCGCAGGGTGCGCTGGGTGTCGGGCGCATCCAGGTTCAGACGCATGTTCATCTT
>SLBI01000193.1 GCA_007126375.1 Paracoccaceae bacterium | reverse complement strand
TTTCGCAGAAAGGCGGGATACGAGCTGGATCTGGACAACCCGACGAGTCTCAATCAGAAGCTCACCCATCGCAAACTCTTCTGCCGCGATCCGATCTGGATCGAGGTGACCGACAAGGTCGCGGTACGGGACTGGTTGCGGCGCAACAACCTGCTGGGGGAAGACCTCAGGCTCATTCCGGCTCTCGGCGTGTTCCGAACCGCTCGTCAGCTGCGCAAGGCGAAGCTGCCGCAACGCTGCATCATCAAGGCGGCCTGGGCGTCGGGCCGGAACGCGATCATCGAGAAGGGCGTCGATCAGACGCCGAATCTCGCGGATGACATTCAACGCTGGATGCTCGAGAGCCCGACCTACCGCTACCAGAGTCTCATCTGGCCGGCATGGCACATTCCGAGGCGGCTTGTCGTGGAGGAATTCCTCGCAGACGAGGATGGCAACCCCCCGAGGGACATCAAGTTCTTCGTCTTCCACGGCCGGGTGAGGTTCTTCTACATTCTCAGCGACCGCCTGCAGGGAAGGAAGACCAAATTCTACAACCGCAATCTCGACGTCCTCGACGTTCGCAGCGTGTCGCCGACCAGCCCGGACAGCAGACTGCCCGAGAACATCGATCGCGTGATCGCCGCTGCCGAAGCGATCGGCCGGTTCTTCGATTTCGCAAGGGTCGATCTGTATTCCCACAACGGGGCGGTCTATTTCGGCGAGATCACGCAAACCCCGAATAACGGAGAGGCCGCGTTCCATCCGGAGGCGTTCGATTTCGAGGCCGGCACGTATTGGGACTATCCACGCGGTCAACCAGGCATCGAACCGGCCGCTGCCAGCGGCGCGGCATCCTGACCCTGATCCTTGGCAGGCCCCGCACGGTCCTGTTGTATTGACGTGCATACTTTTCCGGTGCTACCCCCTTGCGCAGCCGGGCCGCGCAGGCCCGGGCGAGGCAGGGGGAGCGCATGGATTTCCGGCTGACGGCCGAGCAGGTGATGTTCCGCGACCAGGTGGCGCGCTGGGCGCGCGACCGGCTGGCGGAAGGGGCGCTGGCGCGCGCCCATGAGCCGGGCTTTCCCTTCGATGTCGCCCGGTCGGCGGCCGAGGCCGGGCTGACCGGCATCGCCATGGCCGAGGCCGACGGCGGCCAGGGCGGCGCCCTGATGGACGCGATCCTCGCCATCGAGGCGGTGGCGGCGGTCTGCCCGCGCTCGGCCGACGTGATCCAGGCCACCAATTTCGGCCCGATCCGCACGCTGGCCGAATACGCCACGCCGGAACAGAAGGCGCGCTTCCTCGCCCCCCTGCTGCGCGGCGAGACGGCCATCGGGCTGGGCATGAGCGAGCCCGGCGCGGGCTCGGCGGTGACCGAGCTTGCCACCACCGCCACCGAAGACGGCGACGGCTGGCGGCTGAACGGCGCCAAGGTCTTCACCTCGAACTCGCCCGAGGCCTCGGTGTTCCTGATCTACTGCCGCTTCGGGCCGGGCACCGGCAACATCGGCTCGGTCCTGCTGGAACGCGGGCAGGAGGGGTTCTCGCTGGGCAAGCCCGCGCGCTACATGAACGGCGAGGAATGGTGCCCGCTCTTCTTCGACAATGCCCGCATCCCGCCGGAAAACCTGCTGCTCGGCCCCGGCGGCTTCAAGCGCCAGATCGCCGGCTTCAACGCCGAACGCATCGGCAACGCCGCCCGGGCGCTGGCGCTGGGCCGCCACGCCTTCGAGATCGCGCGCCAGCACGCGCAGGACCGCCACCAGTTCGGCCGCCCGCTGTGCGAGTTCCAGGGCATCCAGTGGAGCTTCGCCGAGATGCACGCCAGGCTGGAGGCGGCGCAACTCCTGCTCTATCGCGCCGCGGTCGAGGCCGACGACGGCCTGCCCGACGCCCAGGCGACCGCGGTGGCGAAACTGATGTGCAACCGCGCCGGCTTCGAGGTGGCGGATGCGGCGATGCAGGTGCTGGGGGGCCTGGGCTACGGCACCGACAGCCTGGTCGAATACATCTTCCGCAAGACCCGCGGCTGGATGATCGCCGGCGGCTCCACCGAGATGATGAAGAACCGCATCGCCGAGGGCGTCTTCGGCCGGCGGTTCTCGCAGCGCCCGCCAAGGACCGAGGCGCCGCAATGAGCGTCCCGGCACGTGTCGCGGCCGATACGGGGCTGGCGCAGGCGCTGTTCGCCCCCCGCGCGGTGGCACTGATCGGCGCCTCGGCCGATCCGGCGAAAACCGGCGCACGGCCGCTGCGCTATCTTCGCCGCCACGGGTTCTCCGGCCGCATCCTGCCGATCAACCCGCGCCGCTCCGAGATCGACGGCGTGCGCGCCTATCCGTCGCTGGCGGCGGCCCCCGGCCCGATCGACCACGCCTTCATCATGTGCCGCGCCGAAGAGGCCGCCGAGGCCATCGCCGCCTGCGGCGCGGCCGGCGTCCGGGTGGCGACCGTCCTCTCGGACGGCTTCGCCGAGACCGGCCCCGCGGGGCAGGCCCGCCAGGACGCGCTGCTGGCTGCGGCGCGGGCCGCCGGGGTGCGCCTGCTCGGCCCCAACAGCATCGGCGTGATCGATACCGCGGGCTTCACCTGCAGCGCCAACGCCGCACTGGAACTGCCCGACCTGCCGCGCGGCGGGCTGGGCGTGGTGTCGCAATCGGGCAGCCTGATCGGCGCGCTGCTGTCGCATGGCGCGGCGCGGGGGATCGGTTTCGCGCAGCTCGTCTCGGTCGGCAACGAGGCCGATCTGGGCGTGGCCGAGATCGCCGGGCTGATGCTGGACGATCCCCGCTGCGCCGCGGTGCTGCTGTTTCTCGAGGCGATCCGCGACCGCGCCGGGCTGGTGGCGCTGGCGGCGCAGGCCGCAGCCTGCGGCAAGCCGGTGATCGCCTACAAGCTGGGCCGGTCCGCCGCCGGGCAGGCGCTGGCGGCGACGCATACCGGGGCGCTGGCGGGCGACGATGCGATGGTCTCGGCGCTGCTCGCCGATCTCGGCATCGCCCGGGTGGAGATGTTCGAAGCGCTGCTGGAGGCACCGCCGCTCTTCACCTCCGGCGGCCCGGCGGCGGGCCGGCGCGTGGCGGTGATGACCACGACGGGCGGCGGCGGCTCGATGGTGGTGGATTGCCTCGGCGCGCAGGGGATCACCGCGGTCCCGCCGCCGCCCGAGGTTGCGGCGCTGCTGCAGGACGCCGGCCTGCCCGACGTGCGTGGCGGGCTGATCGGCCTGACGCTGGCCGGCACGCGGGCCGATCTGGTGGCGCGCGTCCTCGACGGGCTGATGCGGGCCGAGGGGATCGATGCGGTGGCCATGGTGATCGGCTCCTCGGCGCAGTTCCATCCCGATCTGGCGGTGGCGCCGCTGCCGCGGTTCGCCGGGCAGCCGCGTCCCTTCGCCGTCTATATCGTGCCCGAGGCGGAGCAGTCGCGCCGGCGGCTGACCGAGGCCGGCATCGCCGTGTTCCGCACCCCCGAATCCTGCGCCGAGGGGCTGCGCGCGCGGCTGGCCCGCCGCCCGCCGCGGCCGGAGGTGCTGGCG
>SLBI01000249.1 GCA_007126375.1 Paracoccaceae bacterium | reverse complement strand
GCCGCGAAGGCGTGCCGAAGCGGCTCTGCCCCCGGCCCGAGGCGGCCACCGTCTACACCACCGGGAGCCTGCCGAACGGGAAACAACTCGGGTCGGCCATCGGCCCGCAGCTGCTGCATCCTCTGCTCGTGGGCGATTTGCTCGCGCCGGCGCTCTTCGGCCCGGCGCTGGGACTCGATATCCTGCAGTCGTCGCTGGTTCGCCCAGTAGGTTTCGCTGATCGCTTTGCAGCGGCGAGCGTGGTCAGTGTAAGCACCCACTGCGAAGGGCACGCCCGTCCAATCGCATATCGGTGGCGGACCGCCTATATAGCGGGCGACGGCCCCGGCCTCGGTGACCGATATCATAAGACCGATCCCGGCGGCGATAATTCCTGTGGCGACGTTGGATGCCATGGCCTGCCCCTCGCCAGAATTTGCTCGATACGGCATAGTATGGTCAAAGCTACTGGTTGTAAAGCCGATCTGGTCATATCATGCCCTTGCATCGTCGGGCAGCAGGCTGCCGCGACCGCTTTTTTTGGGAGAGTTGGCGCATCTTCCTCAAGCTCTGCTGCATGTTCGGGCGCAGGCGGTTCGGTGCGAGAAATTGAGTTTTGGTTGCGATGATCGACAGTCTTGCGCCGATTTGGTGAGTTGGTCAGGATGCCGGCCCACAGCTTTGTCAGCAGACTGTCGGCACGATCGGGAGGAATGACCGGATGCCTCGCCTTCGCCTGGCGCTGATCGCTTTTCTGGCCGTGTCCCTGCTGTTGCCGCTGCCGGCGGCGGCCGAGGAGGCGGCGGCGCGGGACGAGGCCACTGTGGTGTGGGAGGTGATTTCGGCTTTGCCGGATGGCGATGCGAAGCGGCAGGCGTTGACGAGTTTTCTGGAGCGCTATGGCGACAGCGTGCATGCCGGTGTAGCGCGGTCGATGTTGTTGGCGCCGCCGGCCGGCCCGGTTGCGCCGACGCCACCCGCTGCCGCTGCGCCGGCTCCAGCGCCGGCTGACCCCGCAGCTGTGGCAGAGGGGGCGCTCGGGCTTGACCGGCAGGCGCGCGTGCTGGTGCAGCATGGTCTGGCGGCCTTGGGGCACGACCCGGGCCCGGCGGATGGGGTTCTCGGGCCGCGCAGCCGGGCGGCGATCCGCGACTACCAGCGGGCTGCCGGCACTGCGCAGACCGGTTACCTGGACCAGGCAACGGCAAGGACGCTTATCGCACAGGGCAGCGAAATGCAGGCAGCGACACCCGCAGCGCGCGGCCTTCAGCCCGGTGACGTCTTTCGCGACTGCGCCGAGTGCCCGGAGATGGTGGTGGTGCCGGCAGGCAGCTTCATGATGGGCTTGCCGGCGGATGAAGAGGGGCGCCGGGATAACGAGGGGCCGCAGCGTCGGGTGACGATCGCCGAGCCGTTTGCGGTGGGCCGGTTCGAGGTGAAACGTGGGGAGTTCGGGCGGTTCGTCGCGGCGACCGGACGGGACATGTCAGGTGGATGTGTTGTTTGGACGGGGAGCGAGTTGAAAAATCAGTTTAGCCGGAGCTGGCGCAACTCGGGCCTTGCCCAGTCCGACGACCACCCGGTCGTTTGCGTAAACTGGCAGGATGCCAAAGCCTATGTGGCGTGGCTCAGCCGTGAGACGGGTGCGGAGTACCGGCTGCTGTCGGAGGCCGAGCGGGAGTATGCGGCACGCGCAGGAACTAGGACGCCGTTCCACTTCGGTGCGTCGATCTCGACCGACCAGGCGAACTACGATGGCAGCTACACCTATGGGTCAGGTGTGGTGGGCACGTACCGCAGGCGGACGGTGCCGGCTGGCTCGTTCCCGGCGAATCGGTTCGGTCTTCACGATGTGCACGGCAATGTCTCGGAGTGGGTGGAGGATTGCTGGAACTACAGCTATGTCGGCGCATCGGAGGACGGCAGTGCTTGGACGACGGGCGACTGTCGTCGGCGGATACAGCGCGGTGGGTCTTGGGCCGGCGATCCGGGTTCGCTCCGCTCCGCCGTTCGTCGCGGCGTCGGGCCTGTTGTCCGGTACTTCGATTCCGGTTTCCGCGTTGCCAGGACGCTTCGCTGAAAGCTGCGACAGCACCTTGAGTGTGCGCCTTTGCCTTTTGGGATGGTGGGCGAAGCCGCAGTCGGTTTTCTGGTTTGGCACTGGCCAGTCAAAGCGGTGGCGCGCTACGGCTGGCGACCCGGTGCATGAGCGGCAGAAGGTCCGAGTGGGCATGGCCACTGACGGTCGGTGGCGTGGCCGGCCAGTGTGGAGCGTCACGATGACGTTCGCTGGTATCGGGTTGGTCGTCGGCGACCGCCTGCAACCGCTGACGGGAGGAATGACCGGATGCCTCGCCTTCACCTGACGTTGATCGCCTTTATGGCCGTGTTCGTGCTGTTGCCACTGCCGGCTGCGGCCGACGAGGAGGTGCCACGGGACGAATCTACCGCGGTGTGGGAGGTGATCTCGAGGCTGCCGGACGGTGAGGCGAAGCGGCAGGCTTTGACGGACTTCCTCGAGCGCTATGGCGACAGCGGGCATGCAGGCGCGGCGCGGTCGATGTTGCTGGCGCCGTTGCCCGGGGCGGGACCGCAGCCTGGCCCCGCGACCGCACCACCGGCCGCGGTGGCCGAGCCGTCGGCGGACCCTGCGGCGACGGCAGAAGCGGCGCTTGGTCTCGACCGGCGCTCGCGGGCGCTGGTGCAGCGCGGTCTGGCGGCTCTGGGACACGATCCGGGCCCGGCGGACGGGCTTCTCGGGCCGCGAACCCGGGCCGCGATCCGGGCGTATCAGCGGGCCGCCGGCGCCACTCCGACGGGCTACCTGGACGAGCCGGCGGCAAGGAAATTGATCGCGCGGGGCGGCGAGGTGCAGGCGGCCACGCCAGCCACGCGCGGCCATCAGCCCGATGACGTCTTTCGGGACTGCGCCGACTGCCCGGAGATGGTGGTGGTCCCGGCGGGCAGCTTCACAATGGGCTCGCCGGCGGGTGAGGAGGGGCGTCGGGACAATGAAGGCCCGCAGCGCCGGGTGATGATCACAGGACCGTTGGCGGTCGGTCGGTTCCAGGTCACACTTGGGGAGTTCGGGCGGTTCGTGGCAGCGACCGGACGGGACATGTCGGGTGGATGTCGTATTTGGACCGGGAGCGCGTGGACAAATCAGTCGAGCCGGAGTTGGCGCGACCCGGGCTTTGCGCAGTCCGACACGCACCCGGTCGTTTGCGTCAACTGGCACGATGCCAAGGCCTATGCGGGGTGGCTCAGCCGGCAGACGGGCGAGGAGTACCGGCTACTGTCCGAGGCGGAGTGGGAGTACGCGGCGCGGGCCGGGGCCACGACGCCGTTTCACTTCGGCGCGACGATCTCAACCGACCAGGCGAACTACGATGGCCGCTACACCTATGGCTCGGGGCGCATTGGCGTATACCGGCAGCGAACCGTTACAGTCGGCTCGTTCCCGGCGAATGGGTTCGGCCTCCACGACGTACACGGCAATGCCTGGGAATGGGTGGAAGATTGCTGGAACGACAGCTATGCTTGGGCTTCGGGC
>SLBI01000396.1 GCA_007126375.1 Paracoccaceae bacterium | reverse complement strand
TGCCCGGGCCCTGCGGCTGACGCCGGCAGAGGCCGAAGGCGCCGGCGGCCATGTCGCGCCCCCCGCTGCCCTCTCCGGCCAGCCGGCGGTGGCCTCGGTGCCATCTGCATCGGCGCCATTGCCTGATCTCGGCAGCCCGGCACTGGCCCCGCTGCCCGATCTGGGTGACGATCTGCTCGATATCTGACGGTGCGGCCGCATCCGGGGTGATCCGGTGATCTCGTCCCGCGGGCCGGCGGCTCAGCCGGCGTCCCAGCCTTCGATCAGGGCGACTGCCTCGGCTGCCGTGCCGACGAAGCGGAACAGCTGCAGGTCCGTGGCCGAGATCGTGCCGGCCTCGACCAGCGCGTCCCAGTCGATCACCCGGCGCCAGAAGGCTTCGCCGAAGAGCAGCACGGGCACCGGCCTCATCCGTCCGGTCTGGATCAGGGTGAGCGATTCGAACAGCTCGTCCAGCGTGCCGAAGCCGCCGGGAAACACCACCACCGCCGCGGCGCGCATCAGGAAGTGCATCTTGCGGATGGCGAAATAGTGGAAGTTGAAGCACAGTTCCGGGGTGACGTGGCCGTTCGGCGCCTGCTCGTGCGGCAGCACGATGTTGAGACCGATCGATCGGCCGCCGGCATCGGCCGCACCCAGATTGCCCGCTTCCATCACCCCCGGCCCGCCGCCGGTGACGATGACATGCTCGTGCCCACCTCCGGCGAGGCTTTTCTCGGTCATCAGCCGGGCGAAGCGGCGCGCCTCGTCGTAATGCGCGGCCATTGCGGCAAGACCGGGGCTTGCGGCATCGGCCGCGCGCCCCGGCGCGGGGATGCGCGCGCCGCCGAACAGCACCACGGTGGAGACGATGCCGTGCGCGTCCAGTTCCAGCTCGGGTTTCAGCAGTTCGAGCTGCAGGCGCACAGGGCGCAATTCGCGCCGGGTCAGGAAATCGTCGTCCTGAAAGGCGAGGCGATAGGCCGTCGAGCGGGTCTGCGGCGTGTCGGGGCTGTGGCGCGCGGCCTCGACGTCCTCGGGCGAATCGCGGAACGGATGGCCGCGGGGTATGTCGTGCATCGCTGTGCCTTTCCTGCCTGCGCCGGCGACGGATTGCGCCGCGGCCCGGTCGCGTCTATAGCCTGCCGGCCCCTGACGCCATATCCTGCCCAGCCGCCCGAGGAGCCCCTGCATGACCGATCTGTCGCTCGCCGCGCTCGAAACCGCCATCGAGGCCGCGTGGGAGGCGCGCGACACGCTGTCGTCGGCCACCACCGGCGCGGCACGCGACGCCATCGAGACGACGCTGGAGGCGCTGGATTCCGGGCGGCTTCGGGTGGCCGAACGCGGCCCCGACGGCTCCTGGCAGGTGAACCAGTGGGCCAAGAAGGCCGTTCTGCTGGGCTTTCGCATCAAGGACATGGAGCCGCACACCGGCGGGCCGCAAGGTGGCGGCTGGTGGGACAAGGTGGACAGCAAGTTCAAGGGCTGGGGGCCGGAAGAGTGGCGCGGAGCCGGCTTTCGTGCCGTGCCGAACTGCGTCGTGCGCAAGTCGGCCTATGTCGCGCCCGGCGCGGTGCTGATGCCCTGTTTCATCAACCTCGGTGCCCATGTCGGCGCGGGCACGATGGTCGATACCTGGGCCACGGTCGGTTCCTGCGCGCAGATCGGGCGCAACGTGCATCTGTCGGGCGGGGTGGGCATCGGCGGCGTGCTGGAGCCGATGCAGGCGGGCCCCACGATCATCGAGGACGACTGCTTCATCGGCGCGCGCTCGGAGGTGGTGGAAGGCGTGATCGTGCGCGAGGGCTCGGTTCTCGGCATGGGCGTCTTTCTTGGCCAGTCCACCAGGATCGTGGACCGGGAGACCGGTGCGGTGCACTATGGAGAGGTGCCGGCGGGCTCGGTCGTCGTGGCCGGCTCGATGCCGTCCTCGGGCGGCGTGCACCTCTACTGCGCGGTGATCGTCAAGCGGGTGGATGCCAAGACCCGCGCCAAGACCTCGATCAACGAACTCCTGCGCGCCTGAGGCGGGAGTCAGCCGCGGGCGACGTCGCGGTGGACGTACCAGTCGTCGAAGCGGGTGAATTCGGGGAAGCGGCGGATGTAGCCCTGTGCGGTCAGCAGACCGTGCAGCGCCTCGCGCATCGGCGTGAAATTGTGTTCCACCGTCAGGCAGCGCACGAAGCGGCGCGAGAAGTCGAAGGCCGAGAGGATCTCGAATTCGGAGCCTTCGGTGTCGACCGAGAGATAGTCGATGGTGTCCGGCGCCGAGAACTCCTGCAGGAGATCCTCCAGCGAGACCGTCTCGACCTCGATCCGGCGCGGATCGAGGCGCTTTTCGGCCTCGTGCATGTCTTCGGGGTCGACCTCGGCCAGCCGGGAATAGACGCCCTGCTCGGTACAGAGGAACTCCATCCGCTCGCCGGAGCGGGAGAAGACACATCTGTGGCTGATGTGGCAGGCGCGCTCGCGGCCGAGGCGGTCGTGGTATTCGGGGTTGGGCTCGGCGACGATGCCCTGCCAGCCGTAGTGCTTCTCCAGCATGTGGCTGTTCGACATGGTGATGCCGTTGGTGGCGCCGAACTCGACGAAATAGCCCGCGCGGGCTTCGGCGAGTTCGAAGGCGACCCAGAGATCCTGAAACAGCTGACCCTGTGACCGGCCGGCCCGGGCCATTGCGAAATTGAAGAAATTGAACAGCTCGGGCGCCATCGGATCGGCCTCGGGCCGGCGCTGTGCCTTGCGCTGGGCGCGCAGGAGGTTCAGCATCTCGTCGGCGCTGCGGGCGTCCTTGCCGGAGAAGCCCAGCGCGCGCAGCGCCTTCACGATGCGCCCGCCGCCACCCTCGCCCTGATCGGCCATTGCGCTGTCTCCCCTTGCTGCAGGCGCAGCCTAGGGGTGACCGGTGCGGCCGTCCAGCCCGCGTCAGGCGCAGGCGAGCGTATCGAACAGGCGCGGCTGGGCCTTGCGGTCTCGCCGCAGCACGTCGGCGTAGCAGAAGCGCGGGCGCAGGCGCTCGGGCCTGGTGTTGCCATCGATGAACTTCATCGCCCAGGTGCCGAAGCGGCGATGACGGATCGGACCGTCCCAGAGAAGCTGCACTGCGCTGTGGCGCGGGTCGTTGCGGATGCGCGCGAACAGCGCATGCACCGCCTTCTCCTCGCCCTCGATCACCTGATAGAACTGGGTGCCGTCGAAATAGAGCGCCCCGGTGATGCCCAGCGCCGGGTTGCGGGCGAGGCAGGTGCGGGCGATCTCCAGCATTTCGGGCGACCACGCCGGAACGGAAGAGAGGCTGGCATAGGCGAGGCAGCTGAGCATCCTGGGCTCCTGACGCGCGGGCTTTGCTGGTTAGATCGGGGTTCGGCGGGTGCGGGGCAAGAGGGAGGGCGGGAAATGGTTGCAGGCGATGCCGGGGATGAAGCCGGGGTCTATACCCTGATCGTCGAGGTCGGGCGCTGCGCCGGCGACGGCCTGCCCGAGGGGGCCACGGGCGCCGCGCTGCTGTGCCACGCCGCGGCGCGCGACGAGGCGGAGGCGGTGCGCGAGACGGT
>SLBI01000177.1 GCA_007126375.1 Paracoccaceae bacterium | reverse complement strand
GCGGCGCGGTGTCGAACACGTGGCCCTCGACCAGCAGCAGGTAATCGCCGTCCTCGGGCAGCACCACCGGGTCGACCGAAGCGAAGGAACCCGGCCCCGCCACCACCTGCCCCGACGGGCCGAGCAGCCGGTAATGGATGTTGCCGGTTTGCGAGGCACCCAGCACCAGCCGGTCGCCGGCCGCCCCGGTGAGCCGGAAAAGCCGCGTTTCGGTGGCCGGCCCTTCGCTGTAGCGCGCGGTCAGGCCACGATCTGCGCGATCGGCCAGATCCCGTTCCGGAATGCCGTCGAACCCAAGCGAAAGGGCCAGTCCTTCGACTGGCCCTGTCATTCGCTGGAACTGCCGCGCGGCTATATCCTCGGCAGATTGCGCCGTGTCCCAGAACCGGAATTCGTCGATTGCGCCGACTAACCGGTTGTTGCCCGGCGACCGGCCGATGTTGAGCGGCTGGTCGCTGTGCTGGACCGGGGCGGAATAGGCCTTTTCGGCGGCAAGCTCGCCGTTGAGGTAAAGCCGGATGTGGCTGCCGTCATAGCTGGCCGCGACATGGGTCCAGGCACCCGCGACCACGGGCGCGGCCACTGTCGATGCCGCGTTGGAATAGCTGTTGACGAAGAAGTTCAGGTTGCCGGACCCGTCGGTGTACAGGCCATAGCCGTCCTGCCAGCTGTTGTTGGCCGCCGACTTCATCGCCACCGTGCCCCACCACTGGTCAGGGCTGTCGAAACGCACCCAGGATTCGATGGTGAAGCTTTGCGCGCGCAGCGCCTCGTTGTCGGAAACCTGCACCGTCGGGCCGTCCGATGTAAGGCGCAGCATCAGGTCATCCGAGTCGGCTGCGCTCGGCGCCGTCGAGGGCTGGATGAACTGCCGCAGCCGCAGGTCGGTGTCGCCCAGCCGGCCGCTTTGTGGTTCGCCATAAGCCACCGGCACCGCCGAAGCCGCGGTCAGCAGCCGGAAGGCATAGAGCCCGATGACATCGCTGGCACTGCCGATGGTGAGCGTATAGTCGCCCGCGGTCAGGTCCAGAACCGGGTCTGCGCCCCAGCCGTCGGAATAGCGCAGCTCGCGGTTTGAAACCTCCTGACCCCGCGGCCCGGTCAGCGACCAGCGGATCTGCGAGTCGAGCAGCGAATCGAAGATGACGCGCGTGTCCTCGGCCAGGCTGAAGGTCAGCTGGTGGCGCTGCCCGGCCTGGGTCAGTTCACCGAGGATGCGGGTGTCGAGCGCGATGTCGCGGGTCTCGTCGATCACCCGCTCGACGGTAAAGGAATAGGGGTAGTCCTGCGCGTTGCCGATGAAGCCTTCAAGCTTGAGCGTGTAGATCCCGGTCTTCTGCACTGCCAGCCGCGCGACATCCTGCGCGGTATTGAAGACGGTCGGCCCGAAGACGGTGTTGCCGTCTGGGTCCACCAGTTGCCAATAGGCGGTGCCGGGCCCCTGCTGGCGGGCGTCAAAGAACAGTTCTGCCCCGGCCTGGGCCTCGAACTGGAAAAGGTTCGTTTCCTTTCCGGAAACACCCAGCGCGCCGGTGACCGGCACACCGGTATCGATCACCCGGGCGTTGCCGACATTCAGCAGCCGGAACTGGTAGTCCGCCTGGGTGTCGCCCACGCCGGTCACTTCCAGCGTGTAGGTTCCTTCGCCCAGGCTCAGGATGCTGCCGCCCTGGGCGCCGTCTGACTGGTCAAAGCGGGTCGCCCCGACGACCTGACCGCCAGGGCCGGACAGCGACCAGCGCAGACTGGCGTTGTTGGTCAGCGAATCGAACAGAACCGACCGCTCTTCGGCCAGTTCGAAGGTGTAAAGATCGGTCCTGCCGGGAAAATCGATGCTGCCGGAAACCGGGATCAGATCAGCCGACAGCAGCAGGCGGGGTTCGAAGGTCTCGACATGCAGCCCCCGCGCCAGCGCCGAGGTACCGCGCAGGGCGATCCTTCGCATGGAGGGCGGCAAGGCCGCCGCGCGTGAATCGGTCGCCGGCGATCCCCGCGTTGCCAGCGAATCGGATGCCTTGAAGGCGCGGCGCCCTCGGCGCCCCGTGATTCGGTCCAGAATGCCCAAGAGAATCGCCCCCGCCCAAGGAAACGAGAAATCTTGGGATTATTTTACTGCAGATGCCTGAAAGCAGGAAATAAATTATTCAATGCACCAAAAAGAGTGATCCGCTGCGAATCAGCGCCGAAAAACCGAATCATCTGCCCTTCACCGGAACGAAGCCGCGCGAGCAGGCAAACGCATCCTCTTGCCGTCGGCAGCACTGAGCTTCCGGCTGTCTGTTGCCGCAGGGATCGGCGCGGCAGAGGGGTCGATCCGCCGCAAGCCGCACCCCCTCCGCAGCCGGGGCCGGCGCTGTCGCGATACTCCTCGCCAGTGCGCGCACATGCGCGCCACTCGACCGCAGCCGGGTCAGGCCCGGCGCATCGCCACCGGGCGTCGACAAACGGGCCTGCAGGAAGCGCCCGGCCACCGGCTGGGCAGAGCGCTGCATGGGGCCGGGCCGGTTTGCCGGATCGATCGTCCATGGCCGCACGCACCGCCTGGCGGCGTCAGAGTGGATCCCAGTTGAAGACGTCCCGCGACTGTTCGAGCGGGTAGAAGGCGCCGCGCAGCGCCGGCAACATGTGTTCGGCAAGTGTCGCGGCCGTCCATCCGTCACCGCGATGGACCGAACGCAGCGGCCGCGGCTGGCTCATCAGGAAGACCTCGTTGTTACGGATCGCAAAGACCTGCCCGTTGACCGTTGCGGCGGCATCGCTGGACAGGAAGGCGGCGAGCGGGGCAACCTTTTCCGGCCCGCTGGCCTGGAGTTTTCGGATGCGTTCGGACTGGCCCGGATCGTCGGGGATGTGATCGACCATCCGTGTCCACGCAAAGGGGCTGATGCAGTTCGAGCGGACGCCAAAGCGTTGCATGTCGAGCGCGATCTGCTTTGACAGGCCGACGATCCCGGTCTTGGCAGCGCCATAATTGACTTGCCCGTTGGTGCCGATCAGGCCGGCCGTAGAGGTGAAATGCACATAGGTTCCACGCCCCTGCCCCCGGAAAACCGGTGCGGCGGCGCGGCTGACGAAGAAGGCACCGTTCAGGTGCACGTCGATCACCGCCTGCCAGTCATCGGCGGTCATCCGGTGAAAGATGCGGTCGCGCAGGATCCCGGCGTTGTTCACCACGATGTCGAGCCCGCCGAAACTGTCCAGCGCGGTCTGCACGATGGCGTGGGCGCTGTCCCATGTGCTGACGGAATGGCAATCGGCCACGGCGCTGCCTCCGGCTGCAACGATCTCGTCTGCAACCTGTTGCGCGACAGATGTGTCATTGCCTGCCCCGTCGATCTCGGTGCCGAGATCGTTGACCACGACTTTCGCCCCTTCACGCGCGAATTCCAGCGCCATCGCCCGCCCGATCCCGCGGCCGGCACCGGTAATGACGGCTGTCTTGCCTTCGAGTGCACCCATGTCGTTCTCCGTTTGCCTGTGGCTGTCAGGGGGGCGGCGCCGCGCCCGACGGGCGTTGCGGCAGTGAAATCACCCCGATGCGAGCCAGCCGGTTGATCGCCTCGGCATCCAGGCCGAGCCCCGCCAGGAGCGCTTCGGTATCGGCCGCGAACCGGGGGCCTGCCCGCTGCGGCAAGGGTTCGCCCGGCAAACGGAATGGCGCACGCACCATGCGGATCTCGGCGCCGGAGCCCGCCGCATAGCGGTTGATCTGCGCACTATCCTCCACATGTGCGCCGGCGAGCGCTGCCGCGACGTCGTTGACCGGCGCCGCCGGCACCCGCCCGGCGAATCGTTCGAGCCACTCGGCCGCTCCGCGCTCGCGCAGTTTTGCCGAGAGGATCCTGTTCAGTCGATCGCGGTTGCGCAGGCGGTCGGGAAAGCGCCGGAATTCGTCCTTGCCCGCCAGTTCCGGCATGTCGAGGGCGTCGCAGAGCGCAGGCCAGAACTTTTCCTTGTTGCACATGATGAAGACGGGATGATCGGCGGTCGGGTAGAGCTGGCTGGGGGTCAGCGACGGATGCGCCGAGGCCGGTTCGCGGCCCTGCACATGGCCGCAGTTGAGATACCATGTCGCGAGGTAGTTCAGGTTCTGCAAGGCGCAGTCGAACAGGCTGACGTCAATGTCGCGCCCTTGCCCTGTCGCCCGTGCCGACAGGACGCCGGCAAGCAACGCAAAGGCCGCGAACAGGCCGCTCATCATGTCCACGATCGACAGGCCGAACCTTGCCGGCGGGGTACCCGGTTCGCCGGTGAGCGAAAGATAGCCGGCCTCGGCCTGCATCAGGTAGTCGTAGCCGGGCCAGTCCCGGCGGCTGACCTCGCGGCCGTAGGCCGACAGGCTGGTACAGACGATCCGGGGGTTGACGCGCCCCAGGGTCGCATAGGTGAGCCCGAGCTTTTCGGGCAGGTCGCCGCGCAGGTTGTTGAGCACTGCATCGGCGTCGCGCACCAGCGCCTCGAACACCCGGCGCCCCTCGGGATGCCGGAGGTCCAGCGCGATGCTGCGCTTGTTGCGGTTGAAGCTGTGGAAGAACAGGCTTTCCCCTGCGCCGTCGTAATAGGGACCAACGCCGCGCGCCATGTCGCCGCCCTCGTCGGGCCGCTCGATCTTGATGACCTCGCCGCCGAGATCGGCAATCTGCATGGAGCCGTAGGGGCCGGCACCGTATTGCTCGACCGAGAGGATCCTGAGGCCTTGAAGCGGAAGCATGATACCTCTTGAAGGCGTATCCCCGACAGCCGGCAACGGCGGCATCGGAATGGTTTGTCCGACCAAATATATGCGAACAACTTAATGCGGTCAAGCCGCTGCGCCGCTCAGCCGTTCTCGCGGCGGATCACCATGGAATGGCTGAACCTTTCCAGTGGATAGGTACTGAAGGCCACCTCCAGCACCTTTTGACGCGACGACAGGTATATCCGTTCGATTTCCAGCGCCGGGCTGTCGGGCGCGACATCGAGCTGGGCACAGGTCTCGGGCTCCAGACGCCCGCTGCGGATGGTCTGGCGCACTTCGGCGATGCGTTCGCCGGCGGCCTGCTCGATCAGGCTGTAGATGGATGACTGATGACCGGGAAGGGCTTCGGCGATCCCGGCGTGGCGGTCGTGGATGAACACCTCCACCCAGCATATCGGCGCCGCCATTCCGGTTGTCTCGCGCAACCCCGCAACCCGCAGCCACTGCCGCCCGGGGCTGCAATCGAGCCGGATGGCAAGCGCGGCATCGGCGGTGACCATGCCGGATTCGAGGATGTTCAGGCGGGTCGCGCTGGCATATTGCAGCAGTTCCGACAGCGACGATGCCGAATGGACATACCGCCGCGGTTCCGTGGTGCGCAACACCACCGTGCCTGATCCCTGGCGCGAGGTGACGATACCGGCCTCGCGCAACTGGCGCAGCGCCTCGCGGATCGTATGGCGCGATGCCTTGAACCGCCGCTGCAACGAGGCTTCGGTCGGCAGGCGCGCCCCGACCGGCCAGGCGCCTTCGGTGATTTCGTGTGACAGGATGCGCACTACGCGCTGATAGAGCGGCTCCTGGTACCCGCCAGTTTCGCTGTCGTCCTGCATCGGCCCTGATACCATTCTGTTTTCACATCGTCCACGGGAAGTAGCAGGCCGCACGGCCTGTGCCCAGCCATCGCCTGCGGCGGCGCGGCTTGGCCGCGATCGTGGCGTGACGATTCTTGACAAGCTCTCGCCAGTATGTACGAATGAATTTGGCCGGACATAAATCGAGCCTGACCGCCACGACGGGTGGCAGGCGCGATCAGGAAAGGTCAGCTTTCGACCAATCGGGGAGGATACGATGGGACGTGAACTTTGCCGGACATTGCAGATCTCCGCCGTCGCAGTGACCTCGGCGTTGTGGCTGACGGCGGCGGCGGCGCAGGGAACGATCACCGCCGAACAGGCCGAGCCGCTGGCCGAGCCGGTGACGCTGAAGATCGGCTATCTGCGAAGCGCCTCGCTGGGCAATATCTTTGTGGCCGAGCATCTGGGCTACTTCGCGGCCGAGAACATCATTGCCGACATGGAGCCGATCACCAATTCGCAGGACGCGCTGGTGCTGCTGTCGCAGGGGCGGATCGATGCCATCACCGGCTCGCTTTCGGCCGCGCTGCTGAACGCGATCGCCGCCGATCTGGATGTACGGGTGGTCAGCAGCCTGAGCACGATCGAGCCTATCGACGGTGTTGACGAGCCGCCGCCGAGCGGCATGTTCATGCGCGCCGATCTGGTGGGCGAAATCAGCGACTACGCCGACATGAAGGGCCGCCAGATCGGATCGGTCGGCGGGCTGGGAACGGCGGTAAGCTACCTCGTGGGGCTTTACGCCGAGGCCGGCGGCCTGACCCTGCACGATTTCGAGATCCAGTCCTACTCCATCCCGGATGCGCTGGTGGCTCTGCGTGCGGGAAGGGTGGACATCGCGTTCCTGACCGCTCCGATCAGTCAGGAAGCGATCGACCAGGGCGTGGCGGTGGAATTCGGGGATGCGCGGGCGATCTATGGCGGCGAAACCCAGTCGGCGATCCTGTTCGGTCCGTCCCTGCTGAACGAGAACCGGCAGGCCGGGGCCGCGTTCATGCGGGCGATGCAGGCCGCTTCGGACCGGATGGCCGGCGACTACCGCGACGACCCCGACGTGATCGCGGCGCTGCACGAATGGACCGGCGCCTCGGAGGAACTGCTTCGGCGCATGCCGCTCTATCACATGTCGCCGGCATTCAATCCCGCGACGCTGGAGCGGATGCAGGCGATGTTCCTGAACCACGGCGGGCTGCTTTCCTACAGCGATCCCCTGCCCGCGGACCGGGTGCTTGACCTTTCCTTCGTCGAGGCAGCCGGCGGCGGCAGCTGACACCGCCTGCGCAGACCCGAACGGATACCCGCCGGGGGCGCCGGCGAAAGCCGCAACGCCCCCGGAATTCGCCAGCCGGAACGGACGACGGAACAGATGAGCGATCCATCCCAGGTAAAGATCCGCGTCGAAGGCATCACGCGCAGGTTCGAGACCCGCGGCCGGGAACCGGTCGAGGCGCTGAGCCGGTTCGATCTCATGATCGGGGATGGCGAGTTCGTCTGTATCGTCGGCCCCTCGGGCTGCGGCAAGTCTACCTTCCTGCGCATTGTCGCGGGGCTGCTGCGCCCTTCGTCCGGGACACTTGCGATCCGGGCGGCCGACCCTGCGCGCCCGACCTGCGCGACGGTCTTTCAGGAATACAGCATCTTTCCATGGCTGACAGTGGCCGGAAACGTGCGCTTCGGCCTCGAAGTGCTCGGCGTGCCCCGGCGCGAGGCCGATGAGCGCGCCGGAACATGGCTTGAAAAGGTCGGGCTGCATACGTTCCGCGATGCCTATCCAGCCGCCCTTTCGGGCGGGATGAAGCAGCGCGTTGCCCTCGCGCGCGCCCTGGTGGTGGAACCCGAGGTTCTGCTCATGGACGAACCCTTTGCCGCCCTGGACGCGCAACTGCGACTTGTCCTGCAAGAAGAGCTTCTCGCCATCTGGCAGGAATGGCGCCGCACGGTCATCCTGATCACCCACAGCATTGACGAGGCTCTGGTGTTGGGCGACCGGATCGTCCTGATGTCGGCGCGTCCGGGGCGGGTCAAGGAAGTCATCCCGGTGCCCTTTCCGCGGCCGCGCAGCGGCGAGGTCCGCAATTCGCCGGAATTCCGCGCGCTGGAGCGGCGCATATGGGAATCGCTGCGCGCCGAGGTGGTCTCGGCCGAAAGGGAGGGTGAGTGATGGCCCTGGCGGAGGCTGAACAGCGCGACCACGCCGCACAAGCCAGGATGGTCCTGCGCGAGCCCGGCCCGCAGGAACGCGACGCCCGCCGCTGGCAACAGCGGCGCTGGCTGATCGAACGCAGCCTTGCCGCCGGCGTGCCCCTGGTATTGCTGGCGCTGTGGCAGGCAGGGGTCTGGGCGGGCACCATAGACCGGCGCTTCTTCGGTTCACCCGTGACCGTGGTGCAGACCGCATTGCGCCTGATCGAGACCGGCACCCTGCAAAGCCATCTGGAGGCCAGCGTCTACCGTCTGCTGATGGGCTACGGCATCGGCGTTGCGATCGGCATCCCCGTTGGACTCGTTCTGGGGCAGATCAGACTGGCCCGGGCAGCCTTCGAGCCGCTTCTGAACGCGCTCTACGTGGTGCCCAAGCTGGCGCTGTTGCCGATCCTGCTGCTTCTGCTTCCGGGCCGGGAGGGACCGCTGATCACCCTGGTTGCGGTTGCGGTCTTCTTCATCATGGCGATCAGTTCGCTGGCCGCCGCGCTGATGACCCCAGCTGGCTATATCGACGTGGCGCGATCCTTCACCGCCTCGCGATGGGTGATGTTCCGGAGGGTCGTCTTTGCCAATGCCCTGCCCCAGATCTTCGCTGCCCTCCGGCTGGCCTCGGGGGCGGCGGTGCTGATGCTCGTGGGCTCGGAATTCGTCGCGGCGAGCAGCGGAATCGGCTACCTTGTCTGGCATTCATGGTCGCTGTTCCTGGCCGATCAGATGTATGTGGGCATCATCACCATAGCGCTTCTGGGCGTGCTCTTTTCCGCCCTGATCGGTGTGCTTGAGCGGTTCTCGGTGCCATGGGCCGCGTCAGAGGGGTTCAAGGGCAATGGCTGAACCGCCTCCCCGGCGGCGGCCGGCACCCGAATGACGGAGGAACACGCATGCAGCTTGCCGCGGACACCGGGCTGAGCGCTTTTCGCGCGACAGTGCGCGACTTCATCGCCGAGCGACTGCCCCCGGACTGGGCAAGCCAACGCCGGCGCAGCACTTACAATGCCTTCAAGCCGGTGGAGACGATGCTGGGCTGGACGGCGATCCTGCACGAGGCCGGCTGGTCGGTGCCGCACTGGCCGGTCGAGCATGGCGGTACCGGATGGAACCCGATGCAGCAATTCGTCTTTCAGGAGGAACTCGCCCTTGCCGACGCGCCGGCACAGAATGTTCAGGGCACCCACCTTGCCGGACCGATCGTCTGGATGTTCGGCTCAGACGCCCAGAAGGCCCTTGTCCTGCCCGGTATCCGCGAGGGGCGCGAATGCTGGGCGCAGGGGTTTTCCGAGCCTGGCTCGGGTTCCGACCTGGCCTCGCTGCGCACCTTCGCCGAGCGCCGGGGCGACCGGTATGTGGTCAACGGCCAGAAGATCTGGACCAGCGGCGCCTATCATTCGCACTGGGGTTTCTTTCTGGTGCGCACCTCAAGGCACGACAAGCCGCAGCAGGGCATCTCGTTCCTGCTGGTGCCGATGGACAGCCCCGGCATGGAAATACGTCGCATCCCCCAGATCAACGGCGACGCCCACCTGTGCGAAGTCTTTCTGACCGATGTCGAAGTGCCGGTCGAATACCTCGTGGGAGAGCCGGGGCGGGGCTGGGATTATGCCAAGGCCCTCCTCGATCTGGAGCGGACCGACAGCGCCTTCATCTATCTGACCAAACGCGAGATCCGAAGGCTCCGGCGGATGCTGGACCTGGAGGCAGAGGACGGCACCGCACCAAGGGCACTGGCGCCCCTGCGGTTGCGCGTGGCGCGGGCAGCGGCGCAGGCTGCGGCGCTCGAATGGTCGGTCCTGCGCGTTCTCGGCGGCGAGCAGCAGCCCCATTCGATGCGCGCCGTGGCATCGGCGCTCAAGGTCCGTGGGGCCGAGTTGCAGCAGACGATCACTGAAATCCAGATGGACATCCTCGGGTTAAAGGCATTGCGTCGTTTCGGGCGTGAAGAGATCGAACAGGTCGATCCCGCGACCGACAGCTTCTGGCACGACGAGGTTCCGGGGCGCAGCTTTTCGGCAGTCTATGCCAGGGCGGCAACGATCTATGGCGGCACGCTGCAGGTCCAGCGCAGCATCATCGCGAAATCGGCCTTCGGTCTGTAGGGGGGTGCCGATGGACCTGATTCTGACGGACGAACAGCGCCTGATCCGGGACACTGCGGCACGTTTCGTGGCCGACCGCTACGGGCTCGACCGGCTCAGGGCGGTCGAAGCCATGGCCGATGGCTTCTGCCCCGAGCACTGGGCGATTTATGCCGAACTGGGCTGGCTCGGCCTTGCGGTGCCCGAGGTAGCCGGGGGCCTGGGTGGCAGGCCGGAAGACCTGGCGCTGCTGCTGATCGAGCTTGGCCGGGCCCCGGCGCTGGAGCCATTCGTCGGCTCGGCGGTGATCTGCGGCAGCCTCCTGGGGCTTGCGGGCAGCGATCGCGGCGCAGAGGTTCTGTCCGAGGCCCTGTCAGGGAAGACCCGGATCGCCCCCGTGGACGGTGTAGGCGCAGGGCTTGGCGGAACCGGCCGGCTTCGGCTGCGAAGGTCGCGCGGCGGCTTCTGCATTGACGGCGCCTGCCGGATCGTGCCCGACGGGGCGAGCGCCCCGATCTTGCTGGTGGCCGCAGAGGATGACAACGGCCAGCCGGCGCTTGTTTTCGTCGAGGCAGGCCAACCGCGGCTCGGGCGTCGGGCCTACAGGCTGCTCGATGCAACCGGCGCGGCCGATCTGACCTTCGACGCTGTCGAACCCGGCACCGCGGCGCTGCTCGCCGAAGGCCCGGTGGCTGCCCGGGCGCTGCGACAGGCAGCTGCGCTGGCCACCCTGGCGCGACTGTCCGAATCGCTCGGCTCGATCGAGGCGATCCTTGCGCTCAGCGCCGAGTACCTCCGCAACCGTGAACAGTTCGGCCGACCGATCGGCAAGTTTCAGGCCCTGCAACACATGGCCGCGTCGATGTTCGTGGAGGCGCAGGAGGCCCGCTCGGCCCTTTATCACGCGCTGGCACATTGGGAAGACGGTGAAGCCCGGCGCAGCCAGGCCCTCGCCACCGCGGCGGTGGTGATCCTCGATGCCGCCCGTACAGTGTCGCGGGCGGGTATCCAGATACACGGCGGCTATGGCCTGACCGAGGAATTCGCGGTCGGCCATCACTACCGCCGGCAGCTTGTGCTCGAAAAGCTGTTGGGAGAGCCGGAAGTGCAGCTTGAACGGATATCCCGCGGCGCGGCGGCAACGGAGGGAACGGACCATGGCTGATCCCGGCGACCTGTTGCGCATAGAGCGGCGCGGACATGCCGCGTGGGTGGTACTGGACAATCCGCCAGCCAACGGCGTGACGCCCGAGATGCACGCCGCCCTTGCCCGGGTCTTTCCAAGGCTTGATGCCGACCCGGAGGTGCGGGTCATCGTCGTGACCGGCGCCGGCGAAGAGGGGTTCTGTGCCGCCGGCGACATCCGGCGCATCGAAGCCGGGCTTGACGATCACGCACGTTGGGCCGCGTCAGTGGCCGAAGCCCGCGCCATCGTGCTGGGGATGCTCGATTGCGATACGCCCGTGGTGGGTCGCATAAACGGACATGCCATCGGCTTCGGCGCGACGCTGGCGCTTCTGTGCGACATTACCGTGGCACGCGAGGATATCCGCATTGGCGACACTCATGTGCGGGTGGGGCTGGTGGCGGGGGACGGGGGCGCACTGATCTGGCCGCTGCTGGTCGGATTGAACCGCGCCAAACAGTATCTGCTGACGGGTAGGCTGCTGACAGGACGCGAGGCGGCCGATATCGGACTGGTCAACATTGCGGTCCCTGCCTCCCGGCTTGATGATGAAGTGGCGCACTGGACAGGGCTGCTGGCACGCGGGTCTCCCGGCGCCGTCACCGGGACAAAGCGTGCCCTGAACATGGTGTTGCGGCAGCAGGCGACCGCCTTGATCGACGCGCATCTGGGGCTCGAGACGCTGACGCGCCATGGCGATGATCACCGCGCCGCGATCCGTGCGCTCGCCGCCGGGCAGAAACCGGACTTCGGCGGCGATGGCTGAGTCTGCAGGCAAGGCGGCGCCCGATGCGCCGAGCCACATGGCGCACGGCGATCCGGTCGAAACCTGCCCCGGCGTGTTTATCGCCCGCATCCCGCTGCCCAAGCCCCCCGGCAGCGTCAATGTGGCGCTGCTGCATGATGTGGAAGGCTGGACGGTATTCGATACCGGGGTACGCAGCGCCGCCGCCGAGGCGAGGTGGGAGACGCTGCTGGAAGGGCTTGTCGGAAGGCGCGGACATCTGGCCCGCATCGTGGTCAGCCACATGCATTCCGACCATAGCGGCATGGCAGGCTGGCTGGCGCAACGCAGCGGCGCGGTGCTGGCAATGTCGGCGGCCGAATACCTGACGGGGCGCATGCTGGAGGCTGTCAACGCCGGGCCTGCGCCCGAGGCTGCGGTGGCCTACCAGCGCCGCGCGGGCTGGCCAGAGGACGACATCGCGGCCTATCGCGCCGCTTTCGGCGGCTATCGAAAGGCGATCCACCCGCTTCCCGGCGCCTATGTGCGCCTTCGGGAAGGCGACAGTCTGTCGATCGGCGGACGGCAATGGCAAGTGCGCACCATCGCCGGTCATTCCCCCGAACAGGTCTGCCTGCAGGACACCGGTGGCAACATCCTGCTGGCGGGCGATACCGTCCTGTCGCGCATCTCTCCCAATGTCTCGGTTCCCACATGGGAGCCAGAGGCAAACCCCCTGCAGGACTGGCTGACGGGGTTGGAGCGACTGACCCGCTGGCCAAGGACGCAGATGGTCATCCCCGGCCACGGCGCCCCGATTGCCGATGCCGCGGCCCGGGCCCGGGCGCTGGTGGCCGAACACGAGGCCGCCCTTGCACGGGTGCTGGAGGCGCTCGATCAGCCGCGACGGGCGATCGACCTCTTCGAGACATTGTTCCACAAGCCGGTTACCAGGGCCACACGGTTCCTCGCCAGCGGCGAAAGCCTCGCCCATCTGCACAGCCTGCGCGCCCGCGGACAGGTCGCCCCCCGGACCGACGAGCGCGGCGTGGTCTGGTGGCAGAGGGTGTGATGCCGGATCCGTTTGATCCGTT
>SLBI01000042.1 GCA_007126375.1 Paracoccaceae bacterium | reverse complement strand
CGGCCGGCATTGCGCGGATGCGGCACGGCCGGCTGGCCGACAGCCCGGCGGAGGGCCGTCGCGAACTCGACGTCAACCTGGGCGGCACGCTGACGCTGGTGCACGCCGCCTGGCCGTCGATGGCGGCAGCGGGGCACGGGGCGGTGGTGCTCGTCTCCTCCATCGCCGCGGCGCGCGGCAGCCGCGTGGTATCGCTGGAATACAGCGTCTCGAAAGGGGCGATCGAGGCGGCCGTGCGGCATCTGTCGCTGATCGGCGGGCCGCAGGGCATCCGCGTGAATGCCGTGGCGCCCGGCGTGATCCGAACGCCAATGACCGACGCCTTCGGACCGCCCGCGACCGAGGCGATCCCGCTGGGCCGGGTCGGCGAGGCCGAGGAGGTGGCAGCGGTTGCAGCCTTTCTCCTTTCCGACGCGGCGAGCTATGTCAGCGGCGCGATCCTGCCCGTCACCGGCGGGCTGCGCTGACCGGCACCGCGGCTCAGCGCCCGGCAAGCGCCATGAAGGCGCGGATGTGGCGGACCTCGGCGCGCTCGGCAAGGCAGACCAGCGCCTCCTCCATCAGGATCGGCGTTCCGGAGAGCGGCAGCGCAACGATGCGCGGGTCGGCCCCGAACTCGGCCTCGCTGACGACACCGACCCCGGCGCCCGAGGCGACGAGTTCGCGCACCGCCTCCCGCCCCTCGGCTTCGATCGCCGGTTCCAGCGTCAGGCCGCGGGCGCGCGCCGCCTCCTCCACGCGCGCCCGGGTGCGCGAGCCGGGCTCGCGCATCACCAGCGGCAGCCTTGCCAGTCGGCCAAGGTCGAGCGTCCCCAGCCCGGCCCAAGGCGTTCCGCGCGCTGCGAAAGCGGTGATCGGGGTGGCGCCCAGCCGCACCACCGCGAGCGTTCGTTCCTGCGGGACCACGCCGAGGACGCCGATATCGGCGTTGAAGCCGTAGAGCGCGCCGATCACCTCGTCGGAATTGCCGGTGCGCAGCGTCACCCGCACGCCCGGATAGCGCACGCGATACCGGGCCAGAAGCCCGGTGATATGGATCGCGCTGTCGGCCATCACCCGCAGCACGCCGGACCTGAGCGCGCGTGTCTCGGAGAGAAAATCGAGGGCGCGGGCCTCGCATTCGAACAGTCGGTGGGTGATCGCGAGCAGGTTGCGGCCCTCGGGCGTGAGCTCCACCTGCCGATGGTGCCGCACGAAGAGGAGCACGTCGTATTCCTGCTCCAGCCGTCGCACCTGATCCGAAATCGCCGGCTGTGTCAGGTGCAGAGCCTCGGCCGCACGCGAGAATCCCCCGGTGACGGCGACATGGTGAAAGGCGCGCAACTGCACGTAACGCATCGGGAACCCATCAGCGCATCCTATGCGTCGATATTCAATATCGATTTTGCAGATGCAACCGCGATGTGGAACACACAGACCGATCGCCGAGACCCGACCGCGAGATGCGCCGATGCCACGTGCCCCCCTGCCCGCCCCCGCCGAGGGTGAGCCTTACCTTCTCACCCCCGGACCGCTGAGCACATCGGCCGGGGTCAAACGGGCGATGCTGCGTGACTGGGGCTCGTGGGATGCCGATTTCCGCGCCATCACCGCCGAGGTGCGGGCGCGGCTGCTGAGCATCGCCGGCGCGGCGCGGCCCGAATGGGACTGCGTACCTCTGCAGGGCTCGGGCAGCTATTGCGTCGAGGCCATGCTGGGCAGCCTGCTGCCGCGCAACGGCAAGATGCTGGTGCTGGCCAATGGCGCCTATGGCCAGCGCGCGGCCCAGACGCTGGCCTGCATGGGCCGGGCGCATTTGGTGATCGACAAGGGCGACTATCTGCCGCCGCGCGGACCCGAGGTCGCCGATGCCCTGGCCGCCGACCCCGCGATCACCCATGTGCTGGCGATCCACTGCGAAACATCCTCGGGCATCCTGAACCCGCTGCCGGAGATCGCCGCCGCCGTGGCCGCGGCGGGACGCAAGCTGCTGATTGACTCGATGTCGGCCTTCGGCGCGGTGCCTCTGGATGTGCGCGATCTGCCCTGCGCCGGGTTCGTATCCTCGGCCAACAAATGCATCGAGGGCGTACCGGGGTTCGGCTTCGTCATCGCCCGCACGGCCGAGCTGGCGGCGGCCCGGGGCAACAGCCAGTCGCTCAGCCTCGATGTCCATGCCCAGTGGGCCTACATGGAAAAGACCGGGCAGTGGCGCTTCACCCCGCCCACCCATGCCGTCGCCGCCTTCCTGCAGGCGCTGAAGGATCATCAGGCCGAGGGCGGCGTGGTGGCGCGCGGGGAGCGCTACACCGAGAACCGGGACGTTCTGGTGGCGGGGATGCGCGGGCTCGGCTTCGAGACGCTGCTGGCGGATGCCTGGCTCTCGCCCATCATCACCACCTTCTTCTCCCCGGCCGACCCCGCCTTCGATTTCGCCGGTTTCTATGCGGCGATGAAGGCGCGGGACTTCATCATCTATCCCGGCAAGCTGACCGTCGCCGAGAGCTTCCGCATCGGCCATATCGGCCAGATCGATGCCCATGTCATGCGCCGTGTCGTTGCGGCCGCCGGCGCCGCGCTGGCCGGCATGGGGGTGGCCAGCGCCGCCCCGCCCCCCGAGGCACTGGGCCAACGTGCTCGCCTCGCCACCTGAAAACCGGAAAGGATCCTTTCATGCTGTCTTCCCCCGTTGTCGTGAACGGCCGAAGCTATGCAGTGCCCAGGGTTCCTGCGGTGGTGATCTGCCTCGACGGCTGCGAGCCGGCATATCTGGACGCCGCGGAGGCCGCGGGAATGATGCCGGCGCTGGCCCGGCTGCGCGCGGACGGAACGGCGCGGATCGCACATTCGGTGATCCCGTCATTCACCAACCCCAACAACATGTCGATCGCGACCGGCCGGCCGCCGGGGGTGCACGGGATCTGCGGCAATTTCCTCTACGATCCCGAGACCGGCGAAGAGGTGATGATGAACGATGTCCGCTTCCTTCGAGCGCCGACGGTCTTCGCCGGCATCCATGACGCCGGCGGGCGCATCGCCATCGTCACCGCCAAGGACAAGCTGCGCGCATTGCTGGCTGCCGGTCTGGATCCCGACACCGGGCGGGCGGTGTGCTTTTCCTCGGAGCGGGCGGCGGAGACGACGCGCGCCATTCACGGCATCGACGACGCCGCGACCTGGCTGGGCCGGCCGGTGCCGGATGTCTATTCGGCCGAGCTTTCGGAGTTCGTGTTCGCCGCCGGAGTGAAGCTGCTGGCGGAGCGGCGACCCGATCTGATGTATCTGACCACCACCGATTTCATCCAGCACACGCATGCGCCGGGCGCCCCGGTGGCCAACGCCTTCTACGCGATGTTCGATCGCTATCTCGCGCAGCTCTCCAGTGCCGGCGCCGCCGTCGTGGTGACCGCCGACCATGGCATGAAGCCCAAGCATCTGGCCGACGGCACGCCGGCCGTGGTCTATGTCCAGGACCTTCTGGATGAATGGATGGGCGGCGGCGCGGCGCGGGTGATCCTGCCGATCACCGACCCCTACGTCGTCCATCACGGCGCGCTCGGCTCCTTCGCCACCGCCTATCTGCCGGCCGATGCGGATGCCGGCGAGATCGCCACACGTCTTGCCGCGGTGCCCGGGATCGCTCTGGTGCTGGATCGCGCTGCGGCGGTCGACCGCTTCGAACTGCCGGGCGACCGGATCGGCGACATCGTTCTGATCTCGGAGGAAGGCATGACCATCGGCACATCCGCGCACCGACACGACCTGGCCGCCCTGACCGAGCCCCTGCGCAGCCATGGCGGGTTGAGCGAACAGGCGGTGCCCTTCCTTGTCAACCGGCGCCTCGACCTGCCCGAGACCCCACGCAACTTCGACGCCGTCGAGGTCGCCTGCCGGGCAGCGGCGCTGTGAGCGGGGTGGTGATCGCCGAGACCATGCGCATCGCCGGCCGCAAGGTCGCCGCCGAAGCTGTCTTCGAGGTGCGCAATCCCTGGGACAACAGCCTGGTCGGCACCGTCGCCGCCGGCCGGCCGGAGCATGTGCGCGAGGCGTTTTCCATCGCCGCCGGCTACCGCGCGAAGCTGACGCGCCACGAGCGGCAGCGCATCCTGCTGCGCACCGCCGAGGTGCTGGCCGCGCGCCGGCAGGACCTGGGGGCGCTGATCACCGCCGAACTGGGCATCTCCCGCAAGGACAGCGACTACGAGGTCGGGCGCGCCTGCGATGTCTTCACGCTCGCAGGCCAGCTCTGCATCCACGACGACGGCCAGAGCTTCGCCTGCGACATCACCCCCCACGGCAAGACGCGGCGCATCTTCACCCTGCGCGAGCCGCTGACGGCGATCGCGGCGATCACGCCGTTCAATCACCCGCTGAACATGGTCGCGCACAAGCTGGCGCCGGCCATCGCCACCAACAACTGCGTGGTTCTGAAACCGGCCGAGGCGACCCCGCTGACCGCGCTGGCGCTGGCCGACATCCTCTACGAGGCCGGGCTGCCGCCCGAGATGCTGTCGGTCGTCACCGGCTCGCCCGCCGGGATCGGCGCGGCGATGACCACCGACCCGGCCGCCGAGCTGGTCACCTTCACCGGCTCGGTCCGGGTAGGCAAGCTGATCGCAGAAACCGCCGGCTACCGCCGCTGCATCCTCGAACTGGGCGGCAACGATCCCCTCATCGTGCTCGACGACCTCTCCGACGACGATCTTGCCGCAGCGGCCGATCTTGCCGTGTCCGGCGCCACGCGGAACTCGGGCCAGCGCTGCACCGCAGTCAAGCGCATCCTGGTGCAGGAGGCGGTCGCGGACCGCTTCGTGCCACTGGTGCTCGAGCGGGCGCAACGCATCGTCTTCGGCGATCCTGCCGACCCCGCCACCGACCTCGGCACCGTGGTGTCGGCCGAGGCCGCCGCGCTCTTCGAGGTCCGCGTCGAGGCCGCTGCCGCGGCCGGCGCCGAGATCCTCTACCATCCCGGCCGACAGGGCGCCTTGCTGCCGCCGATCGTGGTGGACCGGCTGCATCCCGGGATGGAGCTGGTGCGCGAGGAGACCTTCGGCCCGGTGATCCCCATCCTGCGGGTGCCCGGCGACGACGATCAGGTGATCGCCATCTCCAACGGCACCGCTTTCGGCCTCTCCTCCGGCGTCTGCGGCAACGATCTGCGCCGCATCCAGCGCTACGTCGCCGGTCTCAGGGTCGGCACCGTCAACATCTGGGAAGTTCCCGGATACCGCACCGAGATGTCGCCCTTCGGCGGCATCAAGGACAGCGGCAACGGCACCAAGGAAGGCGCCCTCGAAGCCATGAAGTCCTACACGAACCTCAAGACCTTCTCGCTCCCCTGGTCGTGAACGCCGGGAACGCCCCGCAATGAGCGGCACGGCCTTCGCCATCGTTGCGGCGGCGGCGCTGCTGCATGCGCTGTGGAACGCGATGGTCAAGGCCTCCGGAGACCGGGCGGTGACGCTGGGGATGATCGCGCTGGGGCATCTGATCCTCGGCGGGATTGCAGCCTGTTTCCTGCCCTGGCCGGGCTGGCAGACGGCGCCCTACATCGCCGCCTCGACCATCATCCACTGGGGCTATTACTGGCTGATCTATCACGCCTATCGGCTGGGCGACCTCAGCCTCGTCTATCCGATCTCGCGCGGGGTGGCGCCGGTGCTGGTGACGCTGGGGGCGATGACGGCGGTGGGCGAGACGCTCTCGGCCATGGGCTGGGCGGGCGTGCTGGCGGTCTCGGCCGGCGTGATGCTGCTGGCCATGGGAGAGGTTCGTCGCGGCGTGTCGGGGGCAGCGGCGGGGCTGGCGCTCCTGCTCGGGCTGGTGATCGCCGCCTATTCGCTGACGGACGGGACCGGCGCACGCGTCTCGGACAGCGTCGCCGGCTACATCGCATGGCTGTTCGTCTGCGAGGGCATCGCGGCCGCCTGGCTGCTGGCTATTCGCTTCCGCCGCCTGCGCGGGCTGGGGCCGCGGCCCTGGGCACTGGGCATCGCCGGCGGCATCGCCTCGGCGGTTGCCTATGGATTGGCCATCTGGGCCAAGACCATTGCCCCCTTCGGCCTCGTCTCGGCGCTGCGCGAGACCTCGGTGGTGATCGCCGCCGGCATCGGCATGGTCTGGTTCGGCGAGCGCCCCTGGCGCCCGCGCCTGCTGGCGGCACTGGTGGTGGCCGGCGGGGCAGCGGCCATCGCATTGGCATGAAGCGTGGCTACGGCCGCGAAGAAATATCGATCTGATCAATATCTGCATAAGCCAAAACGATTTCGGCAACGCCGTTGCGGCCTTGATACTCTGATCGGGCCGTCAGTTTCCGCTGGAAATACAAGCCACAAGATCAATGCCCGGGAAACGGGCCCTGTCGCCGCTGCCCAAGACGCCGTCAACCACCTGTCACGGGCGGCGGTTATCACCGGCGGGTGGTCACGGGGGATGCGCATGGGGGATGGTCGGTCGATGACGAGGGCAGCGAGATATCCGACTGCATCGACCGGGATGCCGAACGCGGACCCCCCTGGCGGCACATGCTTCGCAACAGAGAGGACAAGGAATGAGAACGGTGCTTCTGTCCGGGGCTGCCAGCCTCGCGCTCGTCTCGGCGGCGCTGGCCGACTGCCCGCCCGTCACCGTGGCCGACCCGCAGGGCGTGGCCGCTGGCGCCTTCCCGCAGCAGTTCGAGCTGGCCGAGTTCCAGGAACTGGCCGGCTGTACGCTGGGCTTCGTCGAGAACCCCGACATCGCGGCCTTCAACGCCCGCATCCTCGGCAACGGCGACCTGCCGCCACTGGCCGGGCGTCTGCCGTCCGAGCCGCTGGTGGTCGCTCCCTACAGCGGCATCGGCGCCTATGGCGGATCGATCAACGGCATTTCCCGCGCCACCGAATCCGGCACGTCGGACCTGCTTTCGATGCGCCACGTCAACTTCGTGCGCTACGCCGACGACCTGCAGACCATCGTGCCCAATGTTGCCCGCGCCTGGGACTGGAACGCCGATTTCACCGTGCTGACCATTCATCTGCGCGCAGGGCACAAATGGTCCGACGGCGCACCCTTCACCGCGCATGATGTCGCCTTCTGGTACAACGACATAATCCTGAACGAGGCGATCTATCCCACCACCCCCGGCCGCTGGCTGTTCTCCGGCGAGCCGGCGATGGTCGAGGCAGTGGACGAAACCACCGTCACCTTCACCTTCCCGGTACCCGCCCCCGGCCTTCTCAACCGCTTTGCTGTGGATTACGGCCAGCCGTTCCAGCCGCGCCATTTCCTCGGCCAGTTCATGGAGCGGCACAACCCGGACGCCGCCGCGCTCTGGGCGGCGCACGGCTTCGCGAACGAGGGCGAGACGGTCAACTTCTATTATGGCGCCTCCGACTGGAAGGACGTCCCCTCCGCCCTGATGAAGGATGCGGACAAGGCCGCCGCGATCGGCCGCGGCGTGGTCCCCACCCTCGAATCCCATATCTTGGTCGAGGAGAACTCCGAGGGCCGGCGCATGGTCGCCAACCCCTATTTCCACATGGTCGACACCCAGGGCCACCAACTTCCCTACATCCCCGAGATCGTGGAAAGCTATGTGCCCGAACGCGAGGTCAATCTGCTGCGCATGATGAACGGGCAGGTCACCTGGAAACAGCAGGCGGTTTTCCTCGACGACTTCCCGGTGCTGAAGGAGAACGAGGGTCGCGGCAACTATACCGTGCAGCTCGCCCCGGCGCTGGGCTCGAACACCTACTACGCCTTCAACCGCGGCCACAACGATCCGGCCCTGCGCGAGGTGTTCAATGATGCGCGCTTCTCCATCGCCATGAGCCACGCGATGGACCGCGACGAGATCAACGAGATCGTCTTCCTCGGTCAGGGCCGTCCCTCCACCGCCTTGCCTGTGGAGCCGGTCACGGTCGGCTTCGTCACCGAGGACCAGCGCACACGCTATACCGAGCATGACCCCGAGCGCGCCAACGCCCTGCTCGACGAGATGGGACTCGAGATGGGGGCGGACGGGGTCCGCCGCCTGCCTGACGGCCGGCCGCTGATCCTGCGGCTGACCTACGCCAGCCAGGGCGGGCCGGTGCAAATGCACGAGCTTGTGCGCGACTACTGGGCCAGGGTGGGCGTGCGGGTGGACCTGCGCGAAGTCACCTCGGACGAATACCGCACCGGCGCCAACAACAACGAGGCCGACATCCTCAACTGGAAGAACGACGGCATCTCGGCCCCGGCCTTCAGCCAGGATCCGCGGGCGAGCTACCCGCCGTTCGGCGATTTCTTCAACCCCGGCCCGGGAATCGCCTGGTCGCAGTGGCGCAATACGAACGGCGAACAGGGCGTCGAACCGCCCGCGGAAATGGCGCGGCTGTGGGATCTGGCCGACCAGCTGATCCAGAATCCGCTGGGCACGCCGGAAAGCGACGCCATCGCCACCGAGATCATCGAGATCCACCTCGAGAACAAGCTGCGCATCGGCACGGTGGGCGATGTGGTCGAACCGTTCCTGTTCCACAACACGCTGCAGAACCTGCAACCGCTGACGGCAAAGACCTATGATTACTACTGGGTCTATCCGTACCGGCCGCAGCAGTGGTTCATCTCCGAGTGATCCTGCACTCCTGACCGACCTGACCGGCGCGGCAGCCTGCTGCCGCGCCGTCCCCACGGAGGGCCGGCCATGGCGCGTTTCTTCGTCGAGCGATTCCTCGGCATGCTCGTGACGCTGTTCGTCGTCTCGATCATGGTCTTCATCATCATGGAGCTGCCGCCGGGCGACTACGCGGACCGTTTCGCTTTCCGCAAGTTCTCGGGGCTTGGCATAACCGTCACCGAGGCCGACATCCAGGCAATCCGGGTCGAACTCGGCCTCGACCGACCCGCCGTCGAGCGGTACTTCAGCTGGATCGGCAACATCGTGCTGCGCGGCGATTTCGGCATGGCATATGCCTTCGAGACGCCGGTGACCCGCGTGATCGGCGACAAGGGCTGGCTGACGCTGGGACTTCTGGTGGTCACGCTGCTGATCACCTATGTCGTGGCCATCCCGGTCGGGATCTACGCCGCCGTCCGGCGGGGCAGCGCACCCGACTATGCGCTCACCGTCGTCTCCTATCTCGGACTGGCGCTGCCCAACTTCATGCTGGCGCTGGTGCTTCTCTACTTCGCCAACCGCTGGTTCGGAGCCAGCATCGGCGGGCTGTTCTCGCCCGGGATGCAGCAGGCGCCCTGGTCGCCGGCCAAGCTCTGGGATCTGATCACCCACATGTGGCTGCCGGCACTGGTGCTCGCCTGGTCGGCGCTGGCCTATCAGATCCAGACGGTCCGGGCGACGATGCTGGACGAGCTGGGCAAGCTTTCGGTCGTGGCGGCACGCGCCCGGGGCGTGCCGGAGGGCAAGCTACTGGTCAAGTATCCCGCCCGGCTGGCGGTGAACCCGGTGGTCTCGACCATCGGCTTCGATGTCAATCGGATCTTTTCCGAACTGCCCATCGTAGCCGCCGTGCTCGGTCTCACCGAACTCGGCGAGTTGCTGCTGCGCGCCTATCTCGACCTCGACATGAACGTGGCCGGCGCGATCCTGCTGATCCTGACCACGATCATCGTGGTGATGAATTTCGTTTCCGATCTGCTGCTCGCGTGGCTGGATCCGCGCATCAAGCTGGGGGGCTGAGCCATGGCCGCGATCGAGCCCCCCCGCCGCAGCCAGACCGACAGCGAACGCCGCGCCCGCGAGCGTTACTATTCGGCCAGCCAGTGGACGCTGATCTGGTGGCGATTCCGCCGCCACCGCATGGCCATGGCCGGGGCCGCGGTGCTGCTGACGATGGCGCTGCTCGGTCTCTTCGCCGAGTTCTTCGCGCCCTACGGCCCGACCCAGCGCAATGCGACCTATCTGAACGGCCCGCCGCAGATGCCGATGTTCTGCGATCACAACGGATGCACGCTGCGCCCCTTCGTGCACGGCACGCGCACGGAGCGCGATCCGGTGACGCTGCGCTCGCGGACCGTGCCCGACCCCGAGATCCGCAACCACCTGCAGTTCTTCGTCGAAGCTCCGCGCACGCGGCTGATGGGGTTCATTCCCGTCGAGCGGCGGCTGTTCGGGCTGGAGGGGGCGCAGCTGCATCTGTGGGGCACGGATTCCCTTGGCCGCGACATCTTCTCGCGCACCCTCTACGCCACCCGCACATCGCTCTCGATCGGTGTGCTGGGGGTGCTGATCTCGTTCTTCCTCGCGCTCTCGATCGGCGGGGCGGCGGGGTATTTCGGCGGCGCCGCCGACTATGCGATCCAGCGGCTGACCGAGATCATCCGGGTGATCCCGGTGATCCCGCTCTACATGGGCCTTGCCGCCGCCATGCCGCGCGAGTGGTCCACCACCCAGGTCTATTTCGCGATGACGCTGATCCTCGGCGCGGTGGGCTGGCCCACGCTCGCCCGGCGCATCCGAAGTCAGCTTCTTTCGATCCGAAGCGAGGATTACGTCACCGCCGCACGTCTCTCGGGCGCCCGATCCAGCCGCATCATCGCGCAGCACATGCTGCCCAGCTTCACCAGCTTCATCATCGTCGATCTGGTAATCTCGTTTCCCTACATGATCCTGGCCGAGACGGCGCTGAGCTTCGTCGGGCTGGGCCTCCGCCCGCCGGCGGTCAGCTGGGGGGTGATGCTGCAGGATGCGCAGTCGATCCGCGCCATCGAGCAGGCGCCGTGGCTGTTCATTCCCGCGGGCTTCGTGGTCGTCGCCGTGCTGGCCTTCACCGTCATCGGCGACGGGCTGCGCGACGCCGCGGATCCCTATGCCGGCGCACGCTGAGGAGAAGGCCGATGGACCCCATCCTGCAGGTCGAGGACCTCACCGTAGCCTTCCGTACCGAGGAAGGGCCGATCACCCCGATCCAGGGTGTGAACTTCGCGGTGGGCAGGGGCCGCACCCTCGGCCTCGTCGGCGAGTCGGGCTCGGGCAAGTCGGTGACCACCAAGGCGCTGATGCGGCTTCTGCCCGGCAATGCCCGGATCGATCCGCAGTCGCAGATCCGCTATCGCGCCAAGTCGGGCGAGTGGGTGGATATCCACAGGCTGCGCGACGGTGCCCGCAAACTGCGCCAAATCCGCGGCGGCGAGATCGGCATGATCTTCCAGGAACCGATGGCTTCCTTCAGCCCGGTCTACACCGTCGGCAACCAGATGGTGGAGTCGATCCGCCTGCACACGAGCCTGAACAGGCGCGAGGCGCGCGCGCTGGCCATCGAGATGCTGGCCAAGGTGGGGCTGTCGAACCCAGGGCAGCGGATCGACCAGTATGCCCACGAACTTTCGGGCGGCATGCGCCAGCGGGCGATGATCGCACTGGCGCTCTCGGCGGGCCCGGCACTGCTGATCGCCGACGAGCCGACCACCGCACTCGACGTCACCATCCAGGCGCAGGTCCTGGACCTGATGCGCGACCTGCAGCGCGACCTCGGCATGTCGATGATCTTCATCACCCACGACCTTGGCGTGATCGCGCAGATCGCGCAGGACGTGGCGGTGATGTATCTCGGCACCATCGTCGAGAAGGGGCCCGTGCGCGAGGTGCTGAAGGCGCCGCAACACCCCTATACGCGGGGCCTTTTGCGCGCGATCCCGTCGCTGGACCGGCTGACGCACCGGCTTTCGCCGGTGCCGGGCGACATCCCCGGCCCATCCGAACGCCCGCCCGGCTGCCCGTTCCACACCCGCTGCACCGAGGCGATCGCCGGTGTCTGCGACCGCCTGGAACCCGCCGAGACCATGCTGGCCCCGGACCGCAGCGCGAGATGCCACCTGTTGCAGACCGCGGGAAGGGCGACGGCATGACCGAAACGCTGATCGAGGTGAAGGGGCTCGAAGTCGCCTTCCCGCTGCGCGAAAGGAAATTCTTCGGCGCGCAGACACGGATGCTGCGCGCCGTGGACGGCGTCAGCTTCGATATCCGGCGAGGCGAGACCGTGGGGCTGGTCGGCGAATCCGGCTCGGGCAAGACCACAGTCGGGCGGGCGATCCTGCGCGCAATCGACCCGACGGGCGGCGAGGTGATCTTTCACACCCGTTCCGGCGACGTCGACCTCGCACATGCCGACGAGCGCCAGCTGCGGCGGCTGCGCGCGCGCCTCGGCATGGTATTTCCGGGACGGAGCGCGGCCGGCAGCGTCGGGCTGCACAGCCTGTCGGGCGAGGCGCTGCGGCTGTTCCGACCCCGCATGTCGCTGGTTTTCCAGGATCCCTATTCCAGCCTGAACCCACGGATGACCGTGCGCGACATCATCGCCGAGCCGCTGGTGGCGGCCGGTCTGATGCGCGACCGCGAGGCGATCGACGCCCGGGTGCGCGAGATCGCCTCGCGCTGCAAGCTCAACCTCGAACATCTGCGCCGCTTCCCGCATGCCTTCTCGGGCGGCCAGCGCCAGCGCATCTGCATTGCCCGGGCGCTGGTGGCGAAGCCCGACTTCGTGGTCTGCGACGAGAGCGTCTCGGCGCTCGACGTGTCGATCCAGGCCGAGATCGTGAACCTGCTGAAGGATCTGCAGGCGGAACTGGGCGTCGCCTTCCTGTTCATCGCGCACGACCTCAGCGTGGTGGCGCAGATCAGCCACAAGGTTGCGGTGATGTATGTCGGCGCCTTCATGGAATATGCGCCGGTGCGCAAGCTGTTCTTCACCCCGCGCCACCCCTACACCCATGCCCTTCTGTCGGCGGTGCCGGTGGTCGATCCGGACACCGAGTTCGAGCCGATCCGCCTGCCCGGCGAAATCCCCAACCCGCTGGCACTGCCCTCCGGCTGCCGGTTCCACACGCGCTGCCCCTTCGCCCGCGACAGGTGCCGGGCCGAGGTGCCCGCCTGGCGCGAGATCGCCCCGGCACATTTCGTCGCCTGTCATTTCGCCGGG
>SLBI01000093.1 GCA_007126375.1 Paracoccaceae bacterium | reverse complement strand
GGCTCGGCCGGTGCCGGCGCCTCGGCGGCGGGTTCGGCCTCGGCCTCGGGCGCGTCGGCGCCGCTGCCGCGGTTCGACAGGCCCAGCCGGTGCACCTTGCCGATCACCGCGTTGCGGGTGACACCGCCCAGTTCCTTGGCGATCTGGCTGGCGGACTGGCCTTCGGTCCACATCCGCTTGAGGGTCTCGACCCGCTCGTCGGTCCAGGACATGCCGCCTCTCCGCCCGATTGCAATGCCACCGCTGCGCCTCCGCCAAAGGACGACGGGGGATATTTGCGGCTGATGCCCTATTGTAAGGACCGGTGCGCTGGATACAAGGCGTGGCACTGGATGACAAGGCGCGGGGCGACATGGACGGCGAGACGGCGGCGGGCGAGAGGACAGGAAACCGGAGCGACGCCGGACGGGGCATGGGGGTGCGCCGGTTCGGTCGTATCAACTGGCTGGGGCTGTGGACGCTGGCGACGCGCGAGGTGCAGCGGTTCCTCGCGGTCTGGACACAGACGGTGGCGGCGCCGCTGGTGACGGCCGGGCTGTTTCTGGCGGTGTTCACGCTGGCGCTGGGCCGCGACCGCCCGGAGGTGCTGGGCGTCACCTTTCTGGCCTTCCTCGCCCCCGGCATCCTGATGATGACGGTGATCCAGAACGCCTTCGCCAACACCTCGTCGTCGATCATGATCGCCAAGGTGCAGGGCAACATCGTCGATACGCTGATGCCGCCGCTGTCGCCGCTGGAGTTGCTGCTGGGCTATCTTGCCGGCGGCATCGCGCGCGGGGTGCTGGTGGCCGTGGCGGTGGGGCTGCCGATGGCGCTGCTGCTGGGCGTGGGCGTGGCGCATCCGGTCTGGGCGCTCGCCTTCGTGCTGGCGGGCTCGGCGCTGATGGGGGCGCTGGGGATCGTCGCCGCGATCCATGCCGGCAAGTTCGACCAGATGGCGGCGATCACCAATTTCATCATCACGCCGCTGTCCTTCCTGTCCGGCACATTCTATTCGGCCGCGGCGCTGCCGCCGGCGATGGAGGCGCTGCTGCGCGTCAACCCGGTGTTCTATCTGATCGACGGCGCCCGCTACGGCATGATCGGCCGGTCGGACGCGCATCCGGCGCTGGGTCTTGTGGTGCTGCTGGCGGCGACGGCGGCGGTTTCGGCGCTGGCGTGGCACTGGTTCCGCATCGGCCACAGGATGAAGGCTTGAGGTGCGGCATTGCGGTGGACAGGGCCGTTGCGGCGCGCTATGAGATGCGGATGATCGCACGGATGCGCCCTCTGCTGATCGACCGACGCCGAAGCGCCTGAGCGCCGGCGCGGCCATGGCTGCGCGTCCCAGATCCGCCCTTCCTTCCCTTCGTTGACAGCCCCGCGTGCCTTTGGCACGTCTTGAGCCCTTGCGAGGAGCCGCGCCGATGATCCCTGCTGTTCTGCCCACCTACAACCGGGCCCCGCTGACCTTCACTGCCGGCGACGGCGCCTGGCTGACCGAGGCGTCGGGCGCGCGCTATCTCGATTTCGCCGCCGGCATAGCGGTGAATGCGCTGGGCCACGCCCATCCGGTGCTGGTCGCGGCGCTGAGTGAACAGGCGGGGCGGCTGTGGCATGTCTCGAACCTCTACCGCATTCCGGAACAGGAACGGCTGGCGGCGATGCTGGTGGAGAAGACCTTCGCCGACACGGTGTTCTTCACCAATTCGGGCACCGAGGCGCTGGAACTGGCGGTGAAGATGGTGCGCAAACACTGGCACGCCGCGGGCCAGCCGGAGCGGACCACCATCCTCGCCTTCGAGGGGGCGTTTCACGGCCGGTCGATGGCGGCGATCTCGGCCGCGGGGTCGGAGAAGATGACCGCGGGCTTCGCGCCGCTGCTGCCGGGGTTCCGGCAGCTGCCGTTCGGCGATCACGCCGCGCTGAAGGCCGCGCTGGACGAGACGGTGGCGGCGGTGATCGTGGAGCCGGTGCAGGGCGAGGGCGGCATCCGGCCGCTGCCCGACGTCTGCCTGAAGGGGCTGCGCGCGGCCTGCGATGCGGTCGGCGCGCTGCTGGTCTTCGACGAGGTGCAGTGCGGCATGGGCCGGACCGGGCGTCTGTTCGCGCATGAATGGGCCGGGGTGGACCCGGACATCATGATGGTCGCCAAGGGCATCGGCGGCGGCTTCCCGATTGGCGCGCTGCTGGCCACCGAGGCGGCGGCGGCGGCGATGACGGCGGGCACCCACGGCTCGACCTATGGCGGCAATCCGCTGGGCTGCGCGGTCGGCGCCAAGGTGATGGAGATCATCGCCGAGGAGGGTTTTCTCGCCGAGGTGCGGCGCAAGGCCGGGCTGTTGCGGCAGAAGCTGGAGGGGCTGGTGGCGGCGCACCCGGAGGTGTTCGAGGGGGTGCGCGGCGCGGGGCTGATGCTGGGGCTGAAATGCCGCGTGGCGCCCGCGGATGTGGTCGCGGCCGGCCATGCGCAGCATCTGCTGACAGTGCCGGCGGCGGACAATGTGGTGCGCCTGCTGCCGCCACTCACGATCACCGACGACGAGATCGCCGAGGCGGTCGCACGCCTCGACGCCGCCGCGCGCAGCCTTGCGCCGCAGGCGGCCTGAGCCCCGATTTTCCAGCGGAGGGACCGCCCTTGCCCCATTTCCTCGACCTGCACACCACCGATGCGACCGCGCTGCGCGGGATGATCGATGCCGCCCGCGCGATGAAGGCTGCGCGCGTCGGTCGCGCCCGCGGCGCGGCCGACGATGACCAGCCGCTCGCCGGGCGCATCGTGGCGCTGGTGTTCGAGAAACCCTCGACCCGCACCCGCGTCAGCTTCGACGTGGGCGTGCGGCAGATGGGCGGACAGGTTCTGGTGCTGACCGGCTCGGAGATGCAGCTTGGCCATGGCGAGACCATCGCGGACACTGCGCGGGTGCTCAGCCGCTATGTGGACCTCATCATGATCCGCACCTTCGAGGAGGCGGTGCTGCAGGAATTGGCCGAACACGCCACGGTGCCGGTGATCAACGGTCTGACCAACAGTTCGCACCCCTGCCAGATCATGGCGGACGTGATGACCTATGAGGAGCATCGCGGGCCGGTCGCGGGGAAGAAGGTGGTGTGGACCGGTGACGGCAACAATGTCTGCACCTCCTTCCTGCATGCGGCGGGTCAGTTCGGCTTCGATCTGACCTTCACCGGCCCGGCGCGGCTCGACCCCGCCGCCGAGGCGGTGGGATTCGCCCGCCAGCGCGGCCGGGCGGTGGCGATCGAGCGCGACCCCCAAAAGGCGGTGGCCTGCGCCGATCTGGTGGTCACCGACACCTGGGTCAGCATGCACGACAGCCAGTCGGCCAAGGAACGGCGGCACAACCTGCTGCGGCCCTACCAGGTGAACGCGGCGCTGATGGCGCAGGCGAAGCCGGATGCGCTGTTCATGCACTGTCTGCCCGCGCATCGCGGCGAGGAGGTGACCAGCGCGGTGATGGACGGGCCGCAATCGGTGATCTTCGACGAGGCGGAAAACCGGCTGCACGCGCAGAAGGCGATCCTGCGCTGGTGCCTGGGGGTGT
>SLBI01000075.1 GCA_007126375.1 Paracoccaceae bacterium | reverse complement strand
TGGCCGCGCTTGCCGCCTTCGGCCTCGTCGCGCTGCGCCTCGGCGGGGTGGGGCGCGCGGCACCGGAGACGCCTGCCGGCATGGCGGCGCTGGTCGGGGCGGTGGTCATCGTCGCCGGGACGTTGCTGGCGGGGCTGGCGCTGTGGCGGGGGCGGCTGCTGCAGGGCGCGCTCGGCGACACGATGAAGATCACCGGCATGGTGTTCGGCATCGTCATCGCCGCCTCGATGCTGGCGTTGGTTTTCCGCGGCCTTGGCGGCGACCGGCTGGTGGCGGGCTTCATGGCGGCGCTGCCGGGGGGCGAACTGGGCGCGGTGCTGCTGGTGATGGGGATCGTGTTCCTGCTGGGTTTCATCCTCGAGGCGGTGGAGATCATCTATATCGTCGTGCCGCTGCTGGGCCCGGCGGTGCTGTCGGGCGATGTCTCGCCGGTCTGGTTCGGGGTGCTGCTGGCGATGAACCTGCAGACCTCGTTCCTGACGCCGCCCTTCGGCTTCGCGCTGTTCTATTTCCGCTCGGTGGCGCCGCGCAGCATCACCTCGGGGCAGATCTATCGCGGGGTGGCGCCTTTCGTGCTGCTGCAGCTTCTGGCGCTGGGGCTGCTGATCCTGTGGCCGGAACTGGCGACATGGCTGCCCGGCGTGATATTCGGGTAGGAAGACGATCACACAAGCGGGCAAACAAGCGGGAGGACCATCCAATGAAACGCAGAACCTTTCTGGCCAGCGGTGCGGGGCTGACGGCCGCCGCGGGGCTCGCCGCCCCGGCGATCGCCCAGGGGCGGGTGCAATGGAACATCGCCTCGTCCTTTCCGGCCGCGGCGCCGGGGGTGGGCACCAACGTCACCCGCTATGCCGAGCTGGTGCGGGCGATGTCGGACGGGCGGATGGAGCTGACCGTCTATGGCGCGGGCGAGCTGGTCGGCCCGTTCCAGGTGGAAGATGCCGTGCAGGCCGGCAACGCGCCGGTGGGCCACGCGCCGCCCTATTATGCCGCCGGCAAGGAGCCGGCGACGCACTGGTTCACCGGCGTGCCCTTCGGCATGACCTCGTTCGAGCATGTCGCCTGGCTGCGCTGGGGCGGCGGGCAGGAGATCTGGGACGACATCTATGCCGAGCGCAACCTGAAGCCGATCTATTCGGGCAACTCCAACACCCAGTCGGGCGGCTGGTTCAAGGAGCGCATCGAGAGCCTCGACGATCTTCGCGGGCTGAACATGCGCATCGCCGGGCTGGGCGGCGAGATGATGCGCAAGCTGGGCGTGAATGCCGTGCTGATGCCGGCGGGCGAGATCTTCCAGTCGCTGCAGTCGGGCGCGATCGATGCCGCCGAATGGGTCGGCCCGATGCTCGACCGGGCCTTCGGCCTGCAGCGGATCACCAGCCTGTGCTACCTGCCCGCCTATGCCGAGCCGGGCGCGGCGGTGGCGGTGATCTTCAACACCGATGCCTGGGCCGAGCTGCCCGAGGATCTGAAGCGGGTGTGCGAGGGTGCGGCGGGGCTGGCCGCGCTGGAGATGCATGCGCAGTTCGACTATTTCAACGCGCAGGCGATGCACGAGATGGCCGCCGAGGGGGTGGAATTCCTGCCCTTCCCGGACGATGTCGTCACCGCGATGCGCAACGCCTGGGAAGAGGTGCGCGAGGAAATGCGCGCCGCCAACCCCTCGGTTGCCCGCGTTCTGGAAAGCTATCAGCCCTATCTGGACAAGGCGCGCGTGTTCAGTCGGGCGATGACCGAACCTCTGCTGGCCGGGCGTATCTGAAGGCGGGCCCGGCTGCGGGCTGGCGGCCGGCTCCGCGACGGGGCCGGCCTCTTGCCGATCCGCGGCAAAACTCCTAGAGCGGCGGCGCCCCGCAGCGGGGCGCAGCACCAGAGGGACCCCGCCGATGCCCGCAGCCACCCCCGCGCCGAAAAAGGTCGTCCTCGCCTATTCCGGCGGGCTCGACACCTCGATCATCCTGAAATGGCTGCAGGTGGAATACGGCTGCGAGGTGGTCACCTTCACCGCCGATCTCGGTCAGGGCGAGGAACTGGACCCGGCGCGGGCCAAGGCCGAGCTGCTGGGCATCCGGCCGGAAAACATCCACATCGAGGATGTGCGCGAGGAATTCGTGCGCGACTTCGTCTTTCCGATGTTCCGGGCGAATGCGCTCTACGAGGGGCTCTATCTGCTGGGCACCTCGATCGCCCGGCCGCTGATCTCGCGGCACCTGATCCGCATCGCCGAGGAAACCGGCGCCGACGCCATCGCCCATGGCGCCACCGGCAAGGGCAACGACCAGGTCCGGTTCGAGCTGTCGGCCTATGCGCTGAACCCCGACATCCGGGTGATCGCGCCCTGGCGCGAGTGGGATCTGACCAGCCGCACCAGACTGCTGGAGTTTGCCGAGGCGCATCAGATCCCGGTCGCCAAGGACAAGCGCGGCGAGGCGCCTTTTTCGGTCGATGCGAACCTTCTGCACACCTCCTCCGAGGGCAAGGTGCTGGAAGACCCGGCGCAGGATGCGCCGCCCTATGTCTATCAGCGCACCGTCGATCCCGAGACTGCCCCGGACACGCCCGAATTCATCGAGATCGGTTTCGAGAGGGGTGATGCGGTGTCGATCAATGGCGCGCCGCTGTCGCCGGCGGCACTGCTGACGAAGCTCAACGAGATCGGCGGGCGGCACGGTATCGGCCGGCTCGATCTCGTCGAGGGGCGCTTCGTCGGCATGAAATCGCGCGGCATCTACGAGACGCCCGGCGGCACGCTGCTGCTGGAGGCGCATCGCGGCATCGAGCAGATCACCCTGGACCGTGGTGCCGCGCATCTGAAGGACGAGCTGATGCCGCGTTATGCCGAGCTCATCTACAACGGCTTCTGGTTCGCGCCGGAGCGCGAGATGCTGCAGGCGCTGATCGACAGGTCGCAGGAACACGTCACCGGCACGGTGCGGCTGAAGCTCTACAAGGGCCTTGCCCGCACGGTGGGCCGCTGGTCCGAGCATTCGCTCTATTCCGAGAGCCACGTCACCTTCGAGGACGATGCCGGCGCTTATGACCAGAAGGACGCGCAGGGTTTCATCCGGCTGAACGCGCTGCGGTTGCGCCTGCTGGCGCTGCGCCGCCGCCGGCTGGGCGGCTGAGGCAGGGGCGGATCGCGCAGCTTCCGGGTCGCACCTCGGGCGCGGGCGTGCTTTGCCTTCCGGGATGACGCGGGAGGCCAGCCAATGCGACAGACGAAGCATCACACGGGGAAGGACACCCTGCGCTGGGCGGCTGTCTGTGCCGGCGATGCGGCCGCGCGCGACCGCTTCGTCTTTGCTGTCGCGACCACCGGCATCTATTGCCGGCCGGGGTGCCCGGCGCGGCGGCCGTTGCGGGCCAACGTCCGCTTCTTCGCCGATCCCGCGGCGGCGCGCGACGCGGGCTATCGCGCCTGCCGCCGCTGCCATCCGGACCGGGCCGGCGGCGCCGCCACCTCTGCGGCGGCCGTGGCTGGTGCCTTGGGCAGCACCCATCCATCGGCGATCTGAACCCGAAGCAGGCTGCCGATCGGCGCGGCGGCGCGCGTCTC
>SLBI01000307.1 GCA_007126375.1 Paracoccaceae bacterium | reverse complement strand
CGGTCCGCCGCGCGGGCAGCCTGCGCGCCGCAGGCCGCGCCCCTGCCGCGACAGGAACGACCGGCCCGTTGCTCCGGTCCGGCGTTGTGGTCGCGCTCCGGCGCCCGCGGTCCTGCGCCGCTCTGTCGCGGCACCGGGGGCAAGCCCCGGCGGATCGGCCGATACGGCAGCGCCGCCGGGCTTCACGGCTGCGTCGGCCGGGGCGAAAGACCTTGACGCGAGGGGCCACAGCAGGTTGAAGCTGCGGCGATCCCCCTCCCCTCACCGGCAGCCTTCTCATGGACGATCAGAATCGCAACCTCATCCTTGCCACGGCGCTCAGCTTTCTGGTGATCCTGGTCTGGTTCGTCGTCTTTCCGCCGCCCGAACCGGTGCGCGACGCATCCGAGCCGACCGAGATGACCGGCGAACTGATCGCGCCGCCCGCGCCCGGCACCGCCGCCGCCCCGGGAGAGGCCCCCGCCGATACCGCCAGCGCCGCGCTGGACCTGCCGCGCGTGCCGGTGGAAACGCCGCGGCTGCGCGGCAGCATCAACCTGCAGGGCGGCCGGCTCGACGATCTCTCGCTCAAGGACTACCGCGAGCGGCTCGAACCCGGCTCGGACATCGTCCATCTGTTCACGCCAGAGGGCAGCCCCGAGGCCTATTACGCGCTCTGGGGCTGGCGTCCGGGCGCCGGGCTCGACTGGGACACCGTACCGGGCCCCGACACCCCCTGGACGCTGGTCGAGGGCGACACGCTGACGCAGGGACGGCCGGTCACGCTGCAATGGCAGAACGACGCCGGCCTGACCTTCACCCGCAGCTTCGAGGTGGACGCCAACTATCTCGTGACGGTCCGCGACGGCGTGCGCAACGACGGCAACGCCACCGTGCGGCTGGCGCCCTACGGCCTGATCGCCCGGCATGGCGAACCCGCGGACCTCGCGAATTTCTTCATCCTGCACGAGGGGTTGATCAAGGTCGCCGACGGCACGCTGACCGAGGAGAGCTACAGTTCGATCCGCGGCTTTCGCGTCTCGGACCGCGAGGGCACCCATGCCTCGGTGGTCGAGGTGACCGGCAACGGCTGGCTCGGCTTCACCGACAAGTACTGGATGGCGACGCTGATCCCGCAGCCCGATCAGGCCTTCACCGCGGTGACACGCTACGTCCCCTCGCGCGATGTCTACCAGACCCGCGCCGATCTGCCGACCGAGGTGGTCGGCCCGGGCGAGAGCGCCGCGGTCGAGACCATGCTGTTCGCCGGCGCCAAGGAATGGACGGTGATCCGCACCTACCAGAACCAGCTCGGCATCGACCGGTTCATCGATGCGATCGACTGGGGCTGGTTCTTCTTCCTGACCAAGCCGATCTTCGCCGTGCTCTACTGGATCAACTCCTTCATCGGCAACATGGGCTGGTCGATCATCGTGCTCACACTGATGATCAAGGCGGTGCTGCTGCCGCTGGCCTGGAAATCCTACGTCTCGATGGCGAAGATGAAGGAGCTTCAGCCCGAGATGATGGCGATCAAGGAGCGGGCGGGCGACGACAAGCAGAAGCTCCAGAAGGAGATGATCGAGCTCTACAAGACCAAGAAGGTGAACCCGGCGGCCGGCTGCCTGCCGATCCTGCTGCAGATCCCGATCTTCTTCTCGCTCTACAAGGTGATCTTCGTCACCATCGAATTGCGCCACGCGCCCTGGCTGGGGCCGTTCCAGGATCTGTCGGCACCCGACCCGACCTCGATCTTCAACCTCTTCGGGGCCCTGCCCTGGGCCGCGCCGCCGCCGGGCAGCATCCTCGCGCTGATCTTCATCGGCGTGCTGCCGATCGCGCTCGGCGTGTCGATGTTCTTCCAGATGAAGCTGAACCCGGCGCCCACCGACAAGACCCAGGCGATGATCTTCGCCTGGATGCCGTGGGTGTTCATGTTCATCCTCGGCGGCTTCGCCTCGGGGCTGGTGCTCTACTGGATCGCCAACAACGTGATCACCTTCATCCAGCAGTATTTCATCATGTGGCGCAGCGGCCACCGTCCCGATCTGTTCGGCAACATGCTGGGCGGGATGCGCCGCAAGAAGGACAGGCCGGCGAAATGAGGCCCCGGCAATGAGACGGGCATGAGCGCCGCGCCGCGGCTCGACCGCATCGTCCGCCATCCGGTCAAGTCGGTCGGCTACGAGGATCTGGCCGAGGCGACGCTGTCGCCGGGCCGGCCGCTGCCCGGAGACCGCGCATGGGCCGTGGCGCATGCGGCGGCGGTGTTGCCGGCCGACGGCGGCTGGGCCCCGAAGATGCATTTCCTGCGCGGCGTGGCCGGGCCGGAGCTGATGGCGATCCGTGCCGAGACCGCCGCCGACGGCCGGCTCAGCCTGACCCATCCCCGCGCCGGCCGGCTGGAGTTCGATCCGGCGACCGAGGGCGACCGGCTGGTCGCCTGGCTCGCGCCGCTCTGGCCCGAGGGGCGGCCGGCGCCCGCCCGCCTCGTGCCGGCTCCGCCCACGGGCCTTGGCGACTGCCCCGACCCCTTCGTCGCGGTGCTCTCGCAATCCTCGCTGCGCGCGCTGGGACAGCGGATGGGGCGCGACCTCTCGATCCACCGCTTCCGCGGCAATCTCTGGCTCGACGGGCTGGCGCCATGGGAGGAGTTCGACCAGCTCGGCAAACGGCTGCGGATCGGCCCCGCCCTCCTCGCCGTGCGTGCCCCCATCACCCGCTGCAAGGCGACCACGACAAACCCCGAAACCGGCCGGGTCGACGCCGACACGCTGGCCGCACTCGAGGCCGGCTACGGCCACAACGACTTCGGCGTCTATGCCGAGGTGCTCGAGGGCGGGACGATCCGCCCCGGCGCGACGGTCGAGCTTGTGCCGTGAGCCCGCCCTTCCCGCTCGCCGCCGACCCCGAACCGGAGGCCGAAGAGCGCGGTCGCAGGCTGTTTGCCGGGCCGGTCGATTTCCTCAAGGGTGTCGTCGCGCTGGAGGGGTTGCCGCCGGCGGACCGCCTCGAGGTCTGCTTCGCCGGCCGCTCCAATGTCGGCAAGTCCAGCCTGATCAACGCGCTCACCGGCCGCAAGGCGCTCGCCCGCGCCTCCAACACCCCCGGCCGGACGCAGGAGATCAACTTCTTCACCGCCGGCGACACCGCCTATCTTGTGGATCTGCCCGGCTACGGCTTCGCCGAAGCGCCGAAAGCGGTGGTGGCGAAATGGCAGGCGCTGTTGCGGGCCTATCTGGCGGGCCGGCCGAACCTGCGCCGCGCCTTCGTGCTGATCGACCACCGCCACGGCATCAAGCCCCCCGACGCCGAGATCATGGCCCTGCTCGACCGCGCCGCCGTCCCCTTCCAGACGGTGCTGACCAAGGCCGACAAGGTGAAGGCCGCAGACCGCGACGCGGTGCTGGCGCAGGTCCGCGCCGGGCTCGCGAAGCACCCCGCCGCCTTTCCCGAACTGATCGTCACCTCGTCGCAGACCGGCCTCGGGCTGCCCACCCTGCGCGCCGTGATCGCCGGGCTGGACTAGCGCGCCCCGGCCCCGCCGTGCGCCGGGCCGGCGGGCGGGGGCGGGCGGGTG
>SLBI01000314.1 GCA_007126375.1 Paracoccaceae bacterium | reverse complement strand
TCAGCCCTCCAGCCGGCCCAGATCGGCAACGGCTCCGCAGATCTCGCGGATGCGGTGGAGCAGGTTCAGCCGGTTGCGCCGCAGGATCTGGTTGTCGGAATTGATCTGCAAGGTGTCGAAGAAGGCGTCGATCGGCCCGCGCAGCCCGGCCATCGCCGCCATGGCGGCGGCGAAATCTTCCGCCGCCATCGCCGGGCCGATCACCGCCTCGGCGGCGTCCAACGCCGCGAACAGCGCCTTTTCCTCTGCCCCCTCGGCCAGCCGCGGATCGGGGCCGAACGAGTATTCCACCCCGTCGCGTTCCTCGGCCTGCGTCAGGATGTTGGCGGCCCGACGCCAGCCCTGCACCAGGTTCTCGCCGGCCTCGGTCGCCAGCATCGCCGACAGCGCCTCGGCCCGCGCCACCAGCAGCGTCAGGTCATCCGCCCCCGGCATCGCCAGACAGGCATCGATTACGTCGTGCCGGATGCCCTGGTCGCGCAGATGGACCTTGAGGCGGTCGTGGAGGAAGGGAATGAGATCATGCCGCGGCGGCGTGACGGGCTCGATCGCCGCATCCTCGGTCTCGATCACCCGCCGGCCGGTTCGTGCCTCGAACAGCGCCATCGCCGCGTCCTCCTCGGCGCGGGCCCGCTCCGCGATCTGGTCCCAGACCAGATGTTCCGCCGTATGCGTCAGGATGTCGTCCAGCCGCAGCCGCAGCCGGTTCGTCAGCACCAGCCGGATCACCCCCAGCGCTGCGCGCCGCAGGGCATAAGGGTCCTTGGAGCCCGTGGGTTTCTCGTCGATGGCCCAGAATCCCGTCAGCGTGTCCAGCTTGTCGGCCAACGCCACGGCCACGCTCACCGGCTCGGTCGGCACCTCGTCCGAGGGGCCCAGCGGCTGATAATGGGCGCGGCAGGCCAGCGCGACCGGCTCGGGCAAGCCGGCGGCGCGGGCATAGTGGGTCCCCATGATGCCCTGCAATTCGGGAAACTCACCCACCATCTCGGAGCGCAGGTCGGCCTTGGCGACGCGGGCGGCCGTCGCCGCCTGCTCGGGCTCGGCCCCAACCATCGGCGCCAACTCCCACGCCAGCGCCGCGATCCGCGCCACCCGGTCGGCCTGGCTGCCCAGCTTGTTGTGGAACGTCACCTGCGCCAGCCCGTCGGCCATGCCTTCGAGACCGACCTGAGAAACAGTGCGCAAGTCGTTCTGCCAGAAGAACTTTGCGTCCGAAAGCCGGGCTGCCAGAACCTTGGAGTTGCCGGCCAGGATGGTGGCGCCGTGGTCCGCCGTCTCGCGGTTCGCGACCGTGGCGAAACCCTCGATCCGGCCCGTTGCCGGGTTTCGCAGCGAGAAGAACTTCTGATGTTCGCGCATCGAGGTCTGCAGCACCTCGGCCGGCAGGTCGAGGAAATCGGGCGCGATATCGCCCAGCAGCACCACCGGCCACTCCACAAGCCCCGCCACCTCGGCCAGCAGTCCGCGGTCCTCCACCACCTCCAGCCCGCGGGCGAAGGCCGCGTTATGCGCCTCGACCCAGATATGATCGGCCCGCTCGGCGGCATCGAGAATCACGAAGGCCCGGCGCAGCTTCGCCGCGTAATCCTCCAGCGAAGCGACCGAAAACCCGTCCGGCGCCATGAATCGATGGCCGCGGGTGCGATCCCCGGCCGCAATTCCGTCCACCGCCATCGTCACCGCCGCGGCCCCGGCCTCGTCGCTCAGAAGGCACAGGATCGACTGCAGCGGACGCACCCAGCGCAACGACCGCGCCCCCCAGCGCATCGACTTCGGCCAGGGGAAATCGCGGATGGCGGCCTCCAGCACGTCGGCCACGATCTCCGCGGCCGGCCGCCCCGGTGTCTCCAGCGTGGCGAACCAGACCGCGCCCTTGTCGGTGACGCGCAACTCCAGCGCCTCGCGCGCAATCCCGGCGGATCGGGCAAACCCCGCCACGGCAGCCTCCGGCGCGCCCTCGCGCGGCCCCTTGCGTTCGTCGCGCCTCGTCGCGCTGGCCGCCGGCAGCCCGGCCACGGCCAGGGCCAGTCGCCGCGGCGTGGCGAAGGCGCGGGCACCGGCATAGGTCAACCCCGCCTCCACCAGCCCGTCGGTGACCAACCGTTTCAGATCCTCGGCTGCGCGGGGCTGCATCCGGGCAGGGATCTCCTCGGACAGCAGTTCGACAAGCAGGTCGGGCATCAGCGGGCCTCTCTCTCGGGCGGCGGCGGGCAGCCCGCGGGCAGCGGGCGGCCATCGAAATGCGCCTGCCCGCAGCGGTTGATCTGCGTCCAGGCATAGCCGCGCCCGTCCGGAAACAGCGCCACCACGCGGTCGATGCCGAAGCGGATGTTCGCCTCGGACAGCACTGCCTGCGCCGTGCCGGCCTCAAGTGCGGCGCCGATGGCGGCGGCGTCGAAGCATGAAAACCATCCCGGCGCGTTGAGCGGTGTCGGATCACCATATGGGGTGAAGGGCTGCGCAGCCCCCTCCAGCCGGAAACAGGCGCGATAACGGATGGGCGAACTGTCCGAGTCGATGCCCTCGAAGCCGGAGACCGCCACCGTCACCGGTGCCACCGCTCCTGCCGGCGTCAGCGGAAAACCGGTCCGGGCCGGAAGGCGCTCGTAGAAGGCATGCACCTGCAGCCAGTAGAGCGCGCCCGCAGCCACCAGCGTGACGACGAGAATGCCCGCCACGGCGATCCGTCCCATGCCCATCAGCGAGCCCCGCGGACCCGGACCGTCCGCTCAGCCATGCGCCGCGGCCCCGCCCGCCTCGGTGGTGAGGAAAACGTCGGCGCAGGCCTTCGCCAAGGCGCGGACGCGGCCGATGTAGGCCTGGCGCTCCGTCACCGAGATCACGCCGCGGGCGTCGAGCAGGTTGAACAGGTGGCTGGCCTTGATGCACTGGTCATAGGCCGGATGCGCCATCGGGATCGCGCGCCCGGCGCCGTCCACCTCCGACGCCGACAGGATCGCCCGGCACTCTGCCTCGGCATCCTCGAAATGGCGCAGAAGCAGGGCCGTATCGGCCGCTTCGAAGTTCCAGCGCGAATACTCGCGCTCGGTCTGGCGGAACACGTCGCCATAGCGCAGCGGATGCGTCGCGTCGGGGTCGTTGAAGGGCATCTCCATAACGTGATCGACGCCGAGCACATACATCGCCAGCCGTTCCAGCCCATAGGTCAGCTCGCCCGAGACGGGGCGGCAGTCATGCCCGCCGACCTGCTGGAAATAGGTGAACTGGCTGACCTCCATCCCGTCGCACCAGACCTCCCAGCCCAGCCCCCAGGCACCCAGAGTGGGGCTTTCCCAGTCGTCCTCGACGAAGCGGATGTCATGCATCGCGGGATCGATGCCGATGGCTGCGAGCGAACCGAGGTAAAGCTCCTGCAGGTCGGGCGGCGAGGGTTTGATCAGCACCTGGAACTGATAGTAGTGCTGCAGCCGGTTCGGGTTGTCGCCATAGCGCCCGTCGGTGGGCCGGCGCGAGGGCTGGACATAGGCCACCGCCCAGGGCCGCGGCCCCAGCGCCCGTAACGTGGTGGCGGGGTGAAAGGTCCCCGCGCCCACCTCCATGTCGTAGGGCTGCAGGATCGCGCAGCCCTGCGCCGCCCAATAGCGCTGCAGCCGCAGGATGATCTCCTGAAAGCTGCGCGGCGGCGCGGCAGTCGCGGTCTCGGCCATGACATCCCTCGGAAGGCGGAAAACCCCGTCTCTCTAGGCAAGCCCGCCTTCAGGGTCAACGCCGCCCGCGGGACCGGACCTTCCATCCGCGAACCGCAAGCGCATGTCGGGAAAATCGCGGTCGATCCGCGCGAGATCAGCGGCGAAGGCATCCCGGAAGATGGCCTTCTCCGCGTCGGGTAGCGGATCGAAGCGAGGCGGCGGCGCCGTGAGAGCGTGCTCTGCCGCGAAGATCTCGCGGACGCGCCGGCTCCGCGCCTCCTCGTCGGCCAGGTCGAGGGCCTCGGCCGCGGCGATGGCGGCGGCGCCAGGCGTCCTGGTGGATGTGTTGGGCGGCAACGCCGGGGCCGGGGCCAGCGCGACGCCGGTCACCGCCTGCAGGATCGCGGCCTGATTCCGCCGGTAATCCGCATAGTCCCACACCGTCAGCCGGGCCCGCGGAAGGAGCCGGCGCAGGCGCAGCACCAACCCGTACCAGCTCGGTGGCTCCGCCAGCCAGTGTGCGCGCGCGCGATCCAGATCGGCGCGCCGTACCGGGGCGAGTTTCAGCATCTGCGCATAGACGCTGGGCAGATAACCGTCGAACGACCGGATCGCGAGAAAAAGATGAACCGGTGCGCCCTTAGCCGTGGCATCGAGCAACTCGAGGCGGGAGAGATCCGCGTAGAGATGCCGCTGCAGCGCCGCGCCGAGCCCTCCCAGCAGGTTCTCCTCGGAAAAGACCACCGCACCCGGCACCACCATGGAGTCCTGCACGGCGCGGCGGATTTGGCCTGCCCGGCTGCCCATCAGCACCGGCCGGACCGCGGGCAGCAGGCCAAGCGCACGGCGCCGCCAATGCCCCGGCAAGGGCGGCCGGGCGAACGCCGGGCGGATGACGTGGCGGTTCGGAATGTAGTTCACCCCCTGCGCGGCCAGATCCTCGCTCCGCGCCCGCAGCGAGTTCGCCAGATGCGTGCTCGCGGCCTTGTGCGCGCCGATGTGGACGCGCCATTCCGAAATCCGCCGCTCAGCCATGACCGAGACCGGCGGGCGGCACCACGGGGTCGCAGTGTGCGGAAACGGCTGTGATGGCCATGCGGTTCCCCCGAGGCGCGGCCCCCTGGTGATAGGCAGGCCCCAGCCCGCGGTCAATGCGGCAGGCGGCCTGCCCGATGAATGACATGAAAACCACCTGCAAACACCATGAATAGCGGTATTTTTCAGGTGCATCCGCGCCGGGCAGTGGCTAGGGTCGGCGCTGCAGTGCAAGCGATCCACGAGGACCCGGTGAGACAGAAAGTCGTTGCAGCCCGTTTTTCCATTCTGGTCCTGTTCAGCCTGCTGATCGCGCCGGCGGCGGCGCAGTCTCAAGCCTGGCTGCAGGTCGAGGCGCATCCGACCCCGGCCGCGGCCGAGGCGGCGGCGCAGGGCTATGTCGCGGCGTTCGGTGGCGTCACCGCCTTCCGGCTGCCCAGCGGCTGGGTGGCTCTGGCGCTGGGCCCCTGGCCCGACCGCAACGCAGCCGAAGCCGAGCGCCGGGCGCTTGTGGCCGCGCGCCGGGTGCCGGGCGATGCCTTCGTGGTGGCGGCCTCCGATTATGGCGCTCCGCTCTTCGATGCAGGGGATCGGGCGCAGCCTATCGGGGGCAGGCTGACGGTGGCGGTCGCACCACCCGTGCCCGCCGATCCGCCTTCTGCAACCGCGCCGGAACCCGAGGAGACGCTGGCCGAGGCCCGCCGCGCCGAGGCCGCGCTGGATCGCGACGCCAGGCTTGAGGTGCAGACCGCACTGCAGTGGTTCGGCCATTATACCCTCGCGCTCGACGGGGCCATCGGGCCGGGCACCCGCGCCGCGATGCAGGCGTGGCAGGCGGCACAGGGGCTCGAGCCGACCGGCGTGCTGACCAGCCGCCAGCGCGCAGAGCTGATCGACGCCTGGCGCGGCGAGCGCGCCGCGCTGGGCCTCGCACCATGGCGCGACGAGGCGGCCGGCATCGAGATCACCCTGCCGCTCGCGCTGGTCGAGTTCGACCGTCACGAAGCCCCCTTCGCGCATTTCCGGTCACGAAACGACAGCGGCGTGCGGGTGCTTCTGATCAGCCAGGAAGGCACGCTCGCCACCCTCTTCGGCCTTTACGAGATCATGCAGACGCTGGAGATCGTCCCGCTCGAGGGCTTCCGCGAGCGCACGCGCACCGCCTTCACCCTGACCGGCGCCGACGAGACGCTGCGCTCGCACAGCTTCGCCCGCTTCGATGGCGGCTCTGTGAAGGGCTTCACCCTGATCTGGACGCCCGATCAGGATGCCAGGATGGAGCGGGTGATAGAGACCATGCGCGCAAGCTTCCGGCCCTTCGGCGGCGCGCTGCCCGATGCGATCGGCCAGCCCGCCAGCGCGGTCGGCGGCGCTGCGCTGCTGTCCGGGCTGGAACTGCGCCGCCCGGTCAAGGCACGCAGCGGCTTCTACATCGACGCCGACGGCAAGGTGCTGACCACCGCGACACTGGCAAGCGAATGTCGCCGGCTGACCATCGACGAGCGTCACACCGCCCGCATCCACAGCCGCGACGATGCGCTGGGGGTCATCGTGCTGGAGCCGGCGGATCCGCTTGCGCCGCGCGCCTTCGCCAATTTCGCCGCGGCACCGCCTACCCCGCCGGCCGAGGTGGTGCTTGCCGGCTTCTCGTTCGAGGACATCCTGACGCGGCCGGTGCTGACCTTCGGCCGGCTCGCGGCGGCTGCCGGGCTGGACGGCGAGACCAGGCTGCGCCGGCTCGCGCTCGCGGCCGAACCGGGCGATGTCGGCGGGCCGATCTACGACCGCGCCGGCAATGTCGTCGGCATGCTGCTGCCACGCCCCGAGGGCAGCGGGCGCCTGCTGCCCGAGGAGGTGACTCTGGCCGCCGGTTCCGAGGCGATTCTGGAGAGCCTGCGCGACAGCGGGCTGCGCCCGGCCGCGGTGATGCGCGACACGGCCCTGCCCGACAGCGAACTCACCCTGCTGGCAGGCGACATGACTGTGCTCGTCTCGTGCTGGAACTGATCCTGGCCGGCACTGCGGCCAGGCGGGCACCGCGGCCTGACCGGTCGGGGCCGCTCAGCCGCGCCAGAACCGTGGCAGCAGAAGGACCAGAACCGACAGAAGTTCCAGCCGACCCAGCAGCATCGCCACGATCATCACCGCCTTGGCGGCGGCGGGGAACCCGTCCACCGCGCCGGTGGCGCCGACCTCCGGGCCGAACGCCGGCCCGACATTGCAGATCGCCGTCCAGGCGGCGGTGATGGCCGTGCGCGGCGCCAGCCCGCTCAGCGACAGCAGCACCGCCGTCACCCCGAAGGTGAAGAGGAAGAGCGCAAAGAGCGCGATCACCGAGTTGACAACATCCTCGCCAAGCGGCCGGCCGCCCAGCCGGACCGGCAGCACGCGATTGGGGCTGTGGATGCGGCGCAACTGCGTCTTGATCGCCTCGAACAGCACGAGATAGCGGAACACCTTGAGCGAGCAGCCGGTCGAGGCGGTGCAGGCCCCGATCAACCCCGCCACCATCACCACCACCAGCGGAAAGCCGCCCCAGGCCGACGGATCGGCCGTGCCGTACCCGGTGCCCGACCACAACGAGACGACGTTGAACGCGGTCTCGCGCAACACCTGCTCCACGGGGCCGTCCTCATGCCACAGCCGATAGGCGAAGACGGCGGCGATGGCATAGAAACTCCATCGCACATAGGCGCGCACCTGCACGTCGCGCCACAGCGGCCTGACGCTGCCACCCGCCAGCTGCACGAAGCGCACGAAGGGAAACCCGGAAACGATCATGAACGTCAGCGCGGCATATTGCGCCGCCGGACCGAACTGCGCGAAGCTGGCATCCGAGGTCGAGAACCCCCCCGTGGCGATCGTCGTCATCGCATGGTTGAGGGCTTGGAAACCGCCCATTCCGGCGGCGACATAGACAAGCGCGCAGAGCGCGGTCAGCGCCACATAGACCTGCACGAGGGCGCGGGAAATATCGAGCGCCCGTGGCAACACCTTGCCCAGCGTGTCGAAACCCTCCGAGCGGAAATGCTGCATGCCGCCCACCTTCATCACCGGCAGGAAGATCAGCGCGACGATGACGATGCCGAGCCCGCCCAGCCATTGCAGGATCGAGCGCCACAGCAGCGTGCCCTCGGGAAGCGCGTCGAGGCCGGTAAAGACCGTGGTGCCGGTCGTCGTCATGCCCGACATCGCTTCGAACAGCGCATCAAGCCATCCCGCCCCGGGCGCGCCCAACACGAAGGGCAGCGCACCGAAGGCCGGCAGCGCCGCCCAGGTGCCGGTTGCGAGCAGGAAGGACTGGCGCAGCGTCAACCCTTGTGCCCGCCCGCCCCCGCAGGCCAGCGCCACCATCGCCCCCGACAGGACCGTCAGCACCGACGCGGCGAGAAAGCTCCACCAGTTCGGATCGCCGGCAGCCCAGTCCACCGCCATCGGCACCAGCATGGCCAGCCCAAGCACGGCGGTCAGCAGGCCGATGATGAAACCTACGGGGCGCAGATCGGGCATGGCGCAGCAGGCTTCCTCCGTGCCCCCGGCGCTGTCAAGTGTGCGCAGCCGCCGGCGCGGCTGTCACCATGGCGTGAGCCGCGCAACAAGGCCCGTACGCACGGCGAAGCGACATGACAGGACCATCACGAAGGAGACCCGGATGCCCAGCGAAACCCTCCGATTCCCCGGTCATGGCGGCCATGCCCTGGCCGCGCGGCTGGACCGTCCGGCGGGCGCGGTGCGCGCCGCGGCGTTGTTCGCGCATTGCTTCACCTGCGGCAAGGACATCGCCGCGGCGCGCCGCATCGCCCGGCGGCTGGCGGCCGAGGGCTATGCGGTGATGGGGTTCGACTTCACCGGTCTCGGCGCCTCCGAGGGGGATTTCGCCGATACCACCTTGAGTTCCAATGCCGGCGATCTTGTGGCCGCGGCACAGGCGATGGCCGAGCGCGGCCTCGCCCCGGGGCTGCTCATCGGGCATTCGCTGGGCGGTGCGGCGGCGATCCGGGCGGCGGCGCGTATCGACTCGATCCGTGCCGTAGCCGTGATCGGCGCGCCCTTCGACCCAGGCCATGTGACCCATCATTTCGAGAAGACGCTCGAACGCATAGCCACCGACGGCGTCGCCGAGGTCGATCTGGGGGGGCGGCCGGTGCGGATCGGCCAGGATTTCGTCGAGGACGTCAGGCAGGGCGACCTCGGAGCCGAACTGAAGGCGCTGAAGGCTGCGCTGCTGATCCTGCACGCACCCCGCGACGCGATCGTCGGCATCGACAACGCCACCCGCATCTTCGCCGCCGCCCGGCACCCCAAGAGCTTCGTCAGCCTCGACAGCGCGGACCATCTGCTGTCCCGCAACGAGGATGCCGAACACGCCGCCGAGGTGATCGCCGCCTGGGCCGCGCGCCACACCGGCCTGCGCCGCCCCGCCCCGCCCCCCGGCCTGCCCGAGGGCGTGACACGGGTCAGCGAGGCCAACCCGGCGGGGTTCCTGCAGGATGTCGTCGCCGGCCCGCATCACATCCTTGCCGACGAGCCCGCGGCATATGGCGGCAGCAATCTCGGCCTGACCCCCTACGGCCTGCTGGCCGCCGGGCTCGGCGCCTGCACGGCGATGACGATCCGCATGTATGCACGGCGCAAGGCGTGGCCACTCGATCACGTCGCGGTCGATGTCACGCACGGCAAGGTCCACGCCCAGGACTGCGAGGACTGCGGCCAGACCGCACGGATCGACCGATTTCGCCGGCTGATCCGGATCGAGGGCGATCTTTCCCCGGACCAGCGTGCCCGGCTTCTGGAGATCGCCGACCGCTGCCCGGTCCACCGCACGCTGGAGGCTCGCGCCGAGATCGAAACCGCGCTGCAGGACTGACGTGGCCGGATGCCAGGCAGCCGGCCGGGCGACCGCGGGCTTCGCAGCCTCAGCCGCGCCCCGGCCGGCCGAGATGCTTGCGCAGTTTCGACGGCCGCGGCTTGCGCCTGTCCCTGTAGGGGTTTTTCTCTGCCTGGCTGCGCAGCGTCAGCCGGATGGGCGTGCCGGGCATGTCGAAGGTTTCGCGCAGACCGTTCACGAGATACCGCCGATAGGCTTCGGGCAGGGCCTCGGGGTTCGAGCACATCAGCACGAACCCCGGCGGCCGCGTCTTGACCTGGGTCATGTAGCGCAGCTTCACCCGGCGCCCGCCGGGCGCCGGGGGCGGATGCGCCGCGACCATGGTGGCCAGCCACTGGTTCAACCGCGCCGTCGGAACCCGGCGGTTCCACACCGCATGCGCCGCCATCACCGCCGCCCGCAACCGGTCCAGCCCCTGCCCCGTCGTCGCCGACACCGCCACCAGCGGCGCCCCCTTCAACTGTGGCAGCAGCCGCTCGAATTGCGCCGCAAGCTCCTTCAGACGTGCCCCTCGGTCGCTCACAAGATCCCACTTGTTGACCGCGACAACGACCGCGCGGCCCTCTTCCTCGGCCAGGTCGGCGATGCGCAGATCCTGCGTCTCGAACGGTATCTGCGCATCCAGCAGCACCACGACCACCTCGGCAAAGCGCACCGCGCGCAACCCGTCAGCGACCGAGAGCTTCTCCAGCTTGTCCTGGACGCGGGCCCGCTTGCGCATGCCGGCGGTGTCGAAGATGCGCACCGGCACCGCCCCCCAGTCGGCCGCGACCGAGATCGCGTCTCGGGTGATGCCGGCCTCCGGGCCGGTCAGCAGCCGATCCTCGCCCAGTATCCTGTTGATCAGGGTGGATTTTCCTGCATTGGGCCGGCCGATGACGGCAATCTGAAGTGGCCGGTCGCGGCTGGGCGAGCGCGGCGCGCCGGCTTCCTGCCCATCGCTGTCCTCCGCTCCGGCATCGGCGACATCCACATCCGTCTCGGGCGCTTCCGCCGCGGCTTCGGCCTCGAACCCTTCTGCCAGCGGGTGCAGCCGGTCATAAAGCTCGTCCAGCCCCTCGCCGTGCTCGGCCGAAAGCCGGACCGGTTCGCCCAGCCCGAGTTCCCACGCATCGATCAGCCCGGCCTCGCCCGCCCGGCCCTCGGCCTTGTTCGCCGCGAGGATCACATGCCGCGCACGCCGGCGCAGGATGCCCGCAAGCTCGGCATCCGCCGGCGTCACGCCGGCGCGGGCATCGACGAGGAAGAGGCAGATGTCGGCATGATCCACCGCGCGTTCGGTCAGCTTGCGCATGCGGCCGGGCAGGCTGTCGTCGGTCGCGTCCTCGAGCCCGGCAGTATCGATCACGGTGAAGCGCAGATCCAGCAGGCGCGCAGCCCCCTCGCGCAGGTCGCGCGTCACGCCCGGGCGATCGTCGACGAGCGCCAGTCTCCGGCCGACCAGCCGGTTGAACAGGGTGGACTTGCCCACATTGGGCCGCCCGACGATGGCAAGGGTGAAACTCATGTCGCGGTCCGCTCCGTGGCCCGGCCGCACCGCGCCGATAGGCTCAGCGATAGGCGTGCAGCTGCCCGTCCCGCGAGACGACAAACAACGTGCCGTTCACCACCACCGGATTGCTCGATGCCCCGCCGGGGATTTCCTCGGTGGCAAGCAGCGCGCCCGAGACCGGATCGAAGCTGCGCAATCCACCGTCGTTCGAGGCCACACGCAGCCGGCCGCCGGCCAGCACCGGGCCGTAATGCGCCACCACTTCGGCCCGGCGCCGCTCGCGCGTGTCGATGTAGCGGCCAAGCGGGACGCTCCAGATGCGCTCTCCGGTGGCCGCCGAGAGCCGCACCAGCGCGCCCTGATCCGAAACCGCGAAGAGGCTGCCGCCCACCGGCCAGACCGGCCCCAGCGCGCCTTCGGTTGCCACCCAGCGCGCCTCGCCCGTGGCCGTGTCGAAGGCGGCGATGCGTCCGCTTCGACTGCCGACGAACAACGTCTGACCCTGCAGCACCGGATCGCCCGAGATGTCGGTGACCCCGGCATTGGCCTCGCCCAGTCGGCGGCCGGCGACGCGGGCGGTCCAGACCTCGTTGCCGGACGCGCGGCGCAGCGCCGCCACATCGCCCGAGCGGAACGGCAGATAGACGGTCTGCCCCGCCACCGCCGGAGCCGCGCCGCCGACCATGCCGGATGCCGAAACCGGCCCGAGGTGCTGCCACACGATCTTGCCGTCGCGCGCGTCCAGCGCATAGGCGCCGCCATTGTTCGCGACCACATAGACGCGGCCGCCCTGCACCGCCGGCGGTGCGGTGACCGGCGCGTCGAACCGCTTCTGCCACAGGGTCTCGCCGCTCGCCGGGTCGAGCGCGACGATCTGACCATAGCCCGAGGTGGCGAACAGCCGCCCCTCGCCCAGCACGAGGCCACCTCCGCCGGCAACGCCCCGGCCGGCCCATTCGGGCGTCAGGTCGCGCCGCCACAGGGGCGCACCCCCGGCCGATGTGGCCGCGACGGTCGCGCGCGCATCGAGTGTGAAGATGCGCCCGTCCGCGGCGACCGGATCGGCAGTGATACGAAAGCGCCGGTCGTCGCCTTGTCCGACCGACACGCTCCAGACGCGCGCCGGGGCGGGCGACAGGGCCGGATGGGTGATGCTGTGGGTCGCCGATCCGCCGCGGTGTGTCCATGCCGTGTGATTCACGGTTGCGGGCAGGGCAATGGGCTCGGCCCGATCGGCCGGGGCCGCCGCTACGCCCAGCCCGCTCAACGCCCGCGGGTCAAGCCGTTCGCCTTCGAGGATGACTTCGCGCTCGCAGGCCGCCGCTACCATCAGAACGGCGAATGCCCAGAGGCTCCGGCCCCGGCCATGGCTCGATTTCACTGCGCCGCCCCCATTCTTGCGTCCCGCCGCGCCTGTCGTTCCGCCATCGCCGACCGTTCCGTGTGCGAACCGACCGCGAAGGCGCCATGCCGCTGGGGAACCGGTTTCAGCCTGCCCCCGTCGCACCACCGAGCGCAACAATCAACTGCTGCACCCGGGCGCGCAAGCCCTCCGTCACCTCCGGTTCGTCGAGCAGGTCGCGCAACAGCGCCAGGGCCGCATCGCGCTCTCCCGTCTCGATCCGCAGCAGTGCGATCTGTTCCAGGGCGAGCGGTCGGAAGGGCTGATCGGGCTGTGCAAGACCGGCCAGCACCGCCTCGCGTTCGTCTGCCGGCAAGGCCGATCCGGCCAGCATCACCCGCTTCAGCGCCGCAAGCTGACGATAGCTGGACGGCAGATCCCCCTGCCCCGCCATCTCGGCATAGAGGGCCACTGCCGTTTCGGCGTCGCCCGCGCGCTGCGCCTCGGCGGCGCGGAGCAGCGCGAGCACGGCACGGCGGCCGGCATCGGCGCCGCG
>SLBI01000172.1 GCA_007126375.1 Paracoccaceae bacterium | reverse complement strand
GGCGCGGCAGGAGATGGCGCGGGCTTGCCACCCGTGCGCCGATGCCGGCGGGCCTCGCGGCCGCGCTCATGATCGGGGTCTGGATCGGCGTCGCGGTTCCAGTGCCGGTGCCGATGCTCGAGGAGGCGCTGTTCGGCCCGCTGCCATTTGTCGGAGAGGTCGAGCCGGCAGATTTGTTTGCCGAATGAGCATGGCCTGCGCCTGCGTCGTCACCACGCGGCTGGCGGGCAGGGCCGGCCGGGCCGAAGGGAGTTGTTGAGATGTCGGATCCGCGTGCCGCCAACAACAGTTCCGTCGAACCGCCGCCGCGCCGCCGGCGCTGGCTCGGTCCGGCGCTGTTTCTGTCTCTGGCGCTGAATCTTCTCGGGCTGGGTATCGTGGCGGGGGCATTTCTGGGCCAGGGCGGCGCGCCGGGCGGGCGCCTGCCTGAGGCATCGGGCATGCCATCCTGGTTTGCGGGACTGGATGCGCGTGACCGGGCGGCGCTGCGCGTGGCCTGGCGCCGCGAGGGTCCCGGGCGCGCGGCATTGCGGGCCCAGCGCCGCGAGCACTCGGCGGCGCTGGTTGCCGCGATCCGGGCCGAACCGTTCGATCCGGCGGCGCTGGAGGTTGCCCTTGTGCGGCAGGCGGCCGGCCTTGCCGAGCGACAGGCGCTGGCGCAAAGGCTTCTGGTGGAACGGCTGACGGCGATGGATGCGGCCGGGCGCGCGGCCTTTGCAGACCGGCTCGAGGCCGGACTGCAGCGCCGCTCCGTGCGGCCCGATCGCATGGACAACCACGCTGGTCCCGCGCGGCCCGATCGCCCGCGCGACTGACCGTCGCAAGACGCTTGACCGGACACCTCGTTCCACTCTAGCATTCGCCTGGTTCCACTGGGTGGAACATATGTCCATCCCGATGCGGGGAGGCATCCGGGAGGCGGCGCGGCGCCGCATCTGGTGCCGGCACCGCAAGGGGGGAGGCGACGGGCTTGACCGTGATCGAGGGGAGCATGCCGGGCGCCTCGCTGCGCAGCATCGACCGTGCTGCGGCGGTGCTCCGTGCCCTCGCCCGACACGATCGCGAGGGCGCGCGGCTCGCCGAGGTGACCGAGGCGGTCGGCCTCGGCAAGGCCACCGTGCACCGGTTGCTGGCTGCGCTGGTCGCGGTCGGCTTCGTGGATCTGGACCTTGCGGCGAAGCGGTATCGGCTTGGCTACGGGCTGCATGTGCTGGGCGCAGCGGCGCGCCGCTTCCGCATCGTCGATCTGGCGCGGCCGACGCTGCAGCGGTTGGCGCGCGCGACCGGCGACACGGTGTATCTGTCGTTGCGCGACGGGGACGAAGCGCTCTGCCTCGACCGGGCCATGGGAGCCTATCCGATCCGCACGCTCACCCTCGACATCGGCGACCGGCGACCGCTGGGCGTTGGCGCCGGAGCGCTGGCGCTGCTCGCCTTTGCCCCGGAGGCCGAGGCGGAGCGGCTCATGCGCAGCAACCGGGCCGCCCGCGCTGCCTATGACGGCTTCGACGACGCTGCTCTGGCGCGCCTCGTCGCCGACAGCCGTGCCGCCGGCTTCAGCTTCAACGACGGTCGGATCGTCGGCGCGATGTGTGCTGTCGGCGTGGCAGTCCACGACGCCGGCGGGCGGATCGTCGCGGCGCTCTCCATCGCTGCGATCCGCGAGCGGATGGACCCGGCGCGCCGGGCCGAACTGGTCGCGCTGCTGACGGCGGAGGCGTCGGAACTGGGCCGCCGCATCGATGCGGCGGCCGGACAGCCGGAGCAGGGCGCATGACACAGGCGCAAACCGGGCCGACCGGCGAGGCGGGGCTGCCGCCCGGCAACCTCGACGCCGACCGGTTTCTGGCGCTCTACCGGCTGATGTGGCGGATCCGCGCCTTCGAGGAGATGGCGATCGAAGGCCAGCGCGCCGGTCTGGTGCTGGGCGCGATCCATCCCTCCATCGGGCAGGAAGCGGTGGCGGCCGGCGTCTGCGCCGGCCTGCGCCCGGCCGATCTGCTGCTCTCGACCCATCGCGGCCACGGCCACACGCTGGCCAAGGGCGCCGACAGTCTGGCGATGATGCGCGAACTGCTCGGCCGGGCCGGCGGCACCTGCGGCGGCAAGGGCGGCTCGATGCATATCGCCGATTTCGGCGTGGGCATGCTGGGCGCGAACGGGGTGGTGGGCGCCAACATCCCGATCGCCGTGGGCGCCGCGCAGGCGCTCAGGCTGCGGCGCGCGGGCGAGATCGTCGTGTGCATCTTCGGCGACGGGGCGATCAACCGGGGCCCCTTCCTGGAGGGGCTGAACTGGGCTCGGGTGTTCGATCTGCCTGTGCTGTTCGTCTGCGAGGACAATGGCTTTTCCGCCACAACCCGGACCCGCACGCTGACCGCCGGCGACGGCGCCGCGGCGCGGGCCGAAGGCCTGGGCATCCCGGCCGGGCGCGTGGACGGCAATGACCTGATCGCGGTCGATGCCGCGGCGCGGGCGGGCATTGCCGCGGTGCGGGCGGGCGGGGGGCCGCGGCTTATCGAGGCGCGGACCTACCGCATCACCGGCCATACCGCGGTGGATCCAGCGGCCTATCGGCCGGCGGCGGAGGTTGAGGAATGGCGCGCCGCCTGCCCGATCGCCCGGCTGGGTGCGGCGCTGCTTCTGGCCGGCGTGACCGACGCCGCGCTGGCCGGGGCGCGGGCCGAGGCCGAGACCGAAATGCGCTCGGCGATGGAGGTGGCGCGCGACACCGGCTGGCCCGACACCGCTGCCGCCTTCGCCGATGTGCAGGATGCGGGCGACCCGCGGGCGAGGGCCTTCTGATGCCGGTGACCACCTATCTCGAGGCCGGACGCCGCGCGCTGATCGAGGAGATGGAGCGCGACGCCGCCGTCTGGGCGCTGGGCGAGGATCTCGGTCGCGGCGGCGTCTTCGGCCAGTATCGCGGTCTGCAGGAGATGTTCGGCCCCGAGCGCATCGTCGACACGCCGATTTCCGAGGCCTGCATCATGGGCGCGGCGGTCGGTGCCGCGATGACCGGCACGCGGCCGGTGGTGGAGATGCGCTTTTCCGATTTCGCCCTCTGCGCGGTGGACGAACTGGTGAACCAGGCCGCCAAGGCGCGCTACATGTTCGGCGGCCAGATGCGCGTGCCGCTGGTGGTGCGCGAGCCGGTGGGGATGTGGCGGTCGTCGGCAGCACAGCATTCGCAGTCGCTCGAGGCGTGGTATGCGCACATCCCCGGGCTGGTGGTGGTGGCGCCCGCGACGCCGGCCGACAATCTGGGGCTGCTCAAGGCCGCGATCCGCTGCGATGATCCGGTCGTCTACATGGAGCACAAGAATCTCTGGGGCCTCGAGGGCGAGGTGCCCGAGGGCGAGCATCTGGTGGAACTCGGCCGCGCCGACGTGGCGCGGGCCGGCGATGCAGTGACCGTCGTGACCTGGTCGGCGATGCGTCATGTCTGCCTCGCAGCCGCCGAAACGCTCGCAGCGCAAGGCATCCATGCCGAGGTGATCGACCTGCGCACCCTCTGGCCCTGGGACCGCGAGGCGGTGATGGACTCGGTCGCGCGCACCGGCCGGCTGCT
>SLBI01000363.1 GCA_007126375.1 Paracoccaceae bacterium | reverse complement strand
CGCAGGTGCTGCCCTTCGCCCGGCCGGTCTGGCCGCTGCTGGCCGCGGCGCAGCGCGCCGGCCGGCGGATCCTGTTCGAGGGCGCCCAGGGCGCGCTGCTCGACGTCGATTTCGGCACCTACCCCTTCGTCACCTCCTCCAACACGCTGGCCGGCGCCGCCGCCGCCGGCGCCGGCCTCGGCCCCGGCGACCTCGGCTTCGTGCTCGGCATCGTCAAGGCCTACACCACGCGGGTCGGCGAGGGGCCGTTCCCGACCGAACTGGCCGACGCGACCGGCCGCCGGCTGGGCGAGCGCGGGCATGAATTCGGCACGGTGACGGGGCGGCAGCGCCGCTGCGGCTGGTTCGACGCCGCCCTGGTGCGGCAGAGCTGCACCCTCTCGGGCGCCGACGGCATCGCCCTGACCAAGCTCGACGTGCTCGACGGCTTCGAGGCGCTGAAGATCTGCATCGGCTACGACCTCGACGGCGAACGGCTGGATCATCTGCCCGCCGCCGCCGCCGCCCAGGCCCGCGTCCGCCCGGTCTACGAAACCCTGCCAGGCTGGCACGAAACCACCCGCGGCACACCCTCCCGCGCCGCCCTGCCCGCCAACGCCCGCGCCTACATCCGCCGCATCGAGGAACTGATCGACTGCCCCGTCGCCCTCATCTCCACCTCCCCGGAACGCACCCACACGATCCTCGAAAAAGACCCCTTCGAAAGCTGACCAGCAAAAAGACCCGGAAAAAAACCGAACAGGGGAAGGATCAGGATTTCGGCGGGATCAGTTCCGCCAGCAGGGCGGCGAAATCGCGGTTGAGATAGCCGCGCGCCTTGAACATCAGCATGGCGATCGGGCTGGAAGGTTCGGCGGCGCGGAAGAAGCCCTCGACCGCCGACATCAGGCCGCTCGCCTCGGCCCGGGTGGCGGCGGAAAACTCGGGCGGCGGCGTCTCGTCGGTGTCGGGCGCCTCGGGCGCCTCGGGAACCTGGCTGAGGTCGCGGATGCGGTCGGCGCCGAGCAGCAGGCCGCTCTCGGCGGCGAGATCGATGCGGGCGCGGCTCGCCGCCTCGGGCATCAGCAGTTCCAGCGCCCGGATCAGCGGCTGACCGACCAGCTGATGCGCCTGCCGCACCAGGATCAGCGCCGGCGAGGAGGGCTCCTTCGCGGCGAAATACCCTTCCACCGCGGCAAGGGCGGCGCGGGCGGCGGCATGGCTGGTCACCGGGCTCGCGGGCGCGGCCGGCGTCATGGCGGGGGCGGCGCCGACATCGCCCTCGGCCGCAGCATCGTCGGGCGCGGCGGCGGCATCGGCGTCTGCCGAACCGGCGGCACCGCCGAGATCCGGCCGCGCCTCGGCGATCAGCGCGAGGATCTGTTCCACCAGCGGCTCGGTCCGCTCGAAGCGTGGGCGGAAGGGGTGGCGTTCGGCCAGCAGGCAGGCATCGGCAATGCGCCGCAGCCCGTCCCGCAGGGCGGCCAGCGCGGCGTGACTGGCCTCCACCTCATCCTTGTTGGCCTCGGCACCCAGCGCGGCAACGAGACCGGCGGCATCCTCGGGCGTCTCGCCGCCCATCGGGCTGCGCAGCCCGGCGCTGACGGCATAGCGGCGGAAGCTGATGCGCTGCAGCCGGCGGTCGGTGAGGATCACGGCGAATTCCAGCGGCAGGGCCAGCGTGGGTTGCACGTCCAGCAGGCCGATGGCGGTCATGCGTTCGGCGTTGTCGGCCTCGGCCCGGGGATGCAGCGCATCGGGATAGCGTTCCAGCAGGCCCGCCATCAGCCCGACCGTATCGGCCAGCAGCGGCAGCCGCCCGGTCAGCGCCGCGAACTGCGCGAGGATCGCCAGCGGGCGCAGATCGCGCGACCGCTGCATCAGCGCCTCGACCGCGGCGCGTTCCGCATCGATGCGGATGGCCGACAGATCTACCGGCCGGCCGCTGGCGGGGTCGAAGAACTTCTCGGGCAACCGGTCGAGGGCGCCATAGTAGTAATCGAGATAGGCGTCGTCGTCGGTGGCCAGCAGGTCTGGGCCGCAGGGTTCCTCGGCCGAGACCGGTTCGAGAAAGCGGTCGAAACTCACCGTCGTGCTGCCGGACCGTTGTTCGGCCGCGCCCGGGGCGGGATCATTCCAGGGTGAGGCGCAGTTCGACGCGGCGGTTCTCCGCATCGAGAGGATCGTCGGTGCGCGGCGCGGTCAGGCCGAGGCCGCGTGCGGTGATCCGTTCCCGCTCCACCCCGAGGCCCACCAGATGCCCGGCCACCGCGGCGGCACGCCGCTCCGACAGGTCGATGTTGTAGTCCGGGCCGCCGCGCGCATCGGTGTGACCCTCGACGACAAAGCGCGCGATCTCCAGCCGGTCGTCCTGCAGCGCGGTGGCGAAGACCGCCAGCGTCTGCAGCGCATCGGGGCGCAGATCGGCCGAATCGAGATCGAAGTTGATCATCATGTCGAGCCCGGGCACCGGATCGGGGGCGCACTCCTCCACCGTGCCGATGCAGATGGCCCGGGCGGCGCCGAGATCGACGGTGGCGATCAGCCGGTCCACCACCTCGTCGGCGGTATAGGGGGTCTCGGCCCAGGCCGCGCCGACCGGCGACAGCGCGAGGGCGGCGGCGAGAATATACGGGCGCATGGTCACCTCCCAAAGCGGAACCGCGACATTTTGCCCATGATACCAGAAAGGCGCCCCTGCAACAAGCGCGGCCGTCAGCGGCCGCCGCCGGCATCGCCGGCGCCGCCGCCACCGTCACCGGTGCCGCGGTCGTAGGCCTCGGCGAAATAGGCGAGGAAGACGTCCAGCATGCCGTTCTCATGCGGGTGGGTCTTTGCGTCCCAGCGTTCGACGAAGATTTCCCAGGCACGGGCCTTGCGCGAGCCGAGCAGCCCCCCGCCGGCGCGGGCCTCGACGGATTCGGGCGAGAGATCCTCGAGCAGCCGGGCAAGCGCGGGCTGCAGGGCGGCGGTGACCGCATACTGGTGGCGCTTGATGTCGGCGAAGCCTGCGCGCACCGCATCCGCACCATGCTGATAGCCCGGCCGCGGGCGGGCGAAGAGCGCCAGCAGCACCTCTTCGGCACTGGGCAGGAATTTCAGCGGGTTGTTGCGTTCGGCCGCGAGCATGGTGCGGCGGGTGGAGCGCACCGACTGCTTGGCGGCGCTGCGCGCCTGCAGCAGCGCGGCGAGATCCTCGGCGACGACGCGCAGGGCGCGGCCGATCTCGGCCGCCGTTTCGGCCGGATTGCCCTGCGACAGGCTGCCGGGCGGCAGGCCGGCACCGGCGCAGATCGCATCGAGCAGGGCGGCGGCATCGCCGGGGGCCATGCCGGGCGTTGCACCTGCACCCTGGGGCGGATGGCTGATCGGCGGATGCGAGGGCTGCGGCGCCGGAAAGCCCGGCGGCGGCGGGTAGGCGGCCTGATGCGGCGGGTAGGTGCCGGCTTGCGGCGGGTAGGATCCGGCCTGCGGCGGGTAGGTGCCGGGCGGCTGGCCCTGCGGCGGCATCGGCTGTGGCGGAGCGGCGCCCTGCCAGCCCTGTGCCGGGGCACCGAAGGGCGAAGCGGCCGGATCGGCGGCGGGCGGCATG
>SLBI01000320.1 GCA_007126375.1 Paracoccaceae bacterium | reverse complement strand
CGGGCCGGGGCCGGCGTCGGCGGGCGCCTGATCCCCCGCAGCTTCCGGCGCCGCAGCGGAGCCGTCCGGTTCCTCCGCCCGGACCTCGACGATCCCCGTCGCGCCGGCCGTATCCTCCGTCACCGGAGCCAGCGCGGTGACATGGCGGACGCCCTTTTCGCGCAGGAGTTTCTGCACCCCGCGGATGGTCAGCCCGTCGACATGCAGCAACTGCCGTATGCCCGCCAGCAGGGCGAGGTCCGAGGGGCGATAGTATCGCCGGCCGCCGGCGCGCTTCACCGGGCGCAGCTGGGTGAACTTGCTTTCCCAGAAGCGCAGCACATGCGGCGGAGTATCGAGGATCTCCGCCACCTCGCTGATCGTGCGGAACGCCTCGGGCGCCTTGCCTGCCATCGCCTGTCCCCTGCCGATAACGCCGCCCCCGGGCCGATCGCCCCGGCGTCGTCCCCTGCCTGCGGCGTACCGGCCTCAGCCGCGGTTGCCGCGCGCCACCCGCTCCTTCATGATATGCGAGGGGCGGAAGCTGAGTACCCGGCGGGGAAGGATCGGCACCTCCTCGCCGGTCTTGGGGTTGCGGCCGATCCGGGCGCCCTTCTGGCGCACCGAAAAGGTGCCGAAGGACGAGATCTTCACCGTCTCGCCGGCCACCAGCGCATCCGAGATGTGCTGCAGCACGCTCTCGACAAGCTGCGCGGATTCGTTGCGCGACAGCCCGACATCTCGGAATACCGCCTCGCTCAGGTCCATCCGTGTGAGAGTCTTTTCGCTCATGCCATCCCCCGTGTCTGGCCGGAAGCATCTGCGAATCGAAAAGCCCTGTCAACGTAAGAGCTTGGGCAGGGCGCCCCGGCGCTCACCAGCGCAGCAGCACGGATCCCCAGGCGAGGCCGCCGCCGATCGCCTCGGTCAGCACCAGATCGCCGGGTTTCAGCCGCCCCTCGGCATGCGCGACCGACAGCGCCAGCGGGATCGAGGCGGCCGAGGTGTTGCCGTGATCCTGCACCGTCACCACCACCCGCGCCATCGGCAGGCCCAGCTTCGCCGCAGTGCCGCGGATGATCCGCAGATTGGCCTGGTGCGGCACCAGCCAGTCCAGATTGTCGGGCGTCACGCCGGCCTTGGCCAGCGCCGCCTGGGCGGTGGCGGCGAGCTTCTCGACGGCGTGGCGAAACACCTCCTTGCCCTGCATCCGCAACTGCCCTGCGGTACCGGTGGAGGAGACGCCGCCATCGACGTGCAGGATCGCCTTCTGGCTGCCGTCGGCGTGCAGGTCGACCGCGAGGATGCCGCGGTCGGCGGAACTGCCCGCGCCCTCGGCCGCCTCGAGGATCACCGCGCCGGCGCCGTCGCCGAACAGCACGCAGGTGCTGCGGTCGGTCCAGTCCATGATCCGGCTGAAGGTCTCGGCGCCGATCACCATCACCCGTCGCGCCTGACCGCTCCGGATCAGTGCATCGGCATTGGCGAGGCCATAGACGAAGCCGGCGCAGACCGCCTGCAGGTCATAGGCGAAGCCGCCGCGCATCCCCAGCGCGCCCTGAACCATCGACGCGACCGAGGGAAAGGTGAAATCCGGTGTCGAGGTGGCGACGATCACCGTGTCGAGCGAATCGGCCGAAAGCCCGGCGTCGTCCAGCGCAGCCCGGGCTGCAGCCAGCGCGAGATCCGAGGTGCATTCGCCGGCGGCTGCGAAATGCCGACGCTCGATGCCCGAGCGCGAGCGGATCCAGGCGTCCGACGTGTCGAGCGTTGCCTCGAAGGCGGAATTCGGCACCACCCGCTCCGGCAGGTAGTGACCGACGCCGCAAACCACGCTGCGCAGGGTCATGCAGCCCCCCCCGGGCGCGGGGCCGCGGCGGCAAGGTCGGCCGCCACCGGCGATGCGACGGCGCCGTCGGCGGGGTCGGCGGCGGGCTGCGCCGGCATGCTGCCGGCCATGCGCTGCGCCAGCCGTTCCTGAAAGCCCGACTGGGCGAGGCGGAAGGCGAGCTTCACCGCCGCAGAGACACCGGTGGCATCGGCCGAGCCATGCGATTTGACGACCGTGCCATTGAGGCCGAGGAACACCCCGCCATTGACCCGGCGCGGATCGATTCGCTTCTGCAGCCGCCGCAGCGAGGTCAGCGCCAGCAACGCGGCGAAACGGGCGAACAGGCTCTTGCGGAACGCCTCGCCGAGGAAATCGCGGATCAGCGCGGCGGTACCCTCGCCGGTCTTCAGGGCGATGTTGCCGGTGAAACCGTCGGTGACGATCACGTCCACCCGCTCCGAGGGAATGTCGCCGCCCTCGACGAAGCCGACGAAGTCGAACTGCGCCGGTCCGGCGCCCTCACCGATCAGTTCGGCCGCGGCGCGCAGTTCGGCCCGGCCCTTGTGCTCTTCGGTGCCGACGTTCAGCAGGCCGACCCGCGGCCGCGCCAGCTCCAGCCCGTTGCGCGCATAGGAAGCGCCCATCAGCGCATATTGCAGCAGATCCTCGGCATCGGCACGCACATCCGCGCCCACGTCCAGCATCACGTTGAAGCCCTGCGGGTTGCGCGACGGCCACAGGCAGGCGATCGCCGGGCGGTTGACCCCCGGCAGCTTGCGCAGCCGCAGCATCGCCAGCGCCATCAGCGCGCCGGTGTTGCCGCAGGAGACCGCCACCGTCGCCTCGCCCGAGCGCACCGATTCGAGCGCCGACCACATCGAGGTGTCCTGCCCGTGCCGCACCACCTGGCTCGGCTTGGCGTCCATCGTCACGGTGGCCGCGGCATGCACGATGCGGCAACGTGCGGCCAGTTGCGGCCGCTTGCGCAGCAATGGTTCCAGAACCGCGCGGTCGCCATGCAGCAGGAAGGCGATGTCGGGGTTCTTCTCTGCCGAGAGCACGAGCCCCGCGACCACGACAGCCGGGCCCTGATCGCCACCCATGGCATCGACCGAGACGACGACATGCCCGGCCGGTGATCCGGTATCCGACATCGCCACAGGCTGCTCAATGGGCATGACGCTCAGCCGTCATCGTGCGACCCGATCCTGTTGCGCCCCGGCCGGGTGCGGCGTGCCGCTGCGTGCGGCGCCGCCCGTCCGGCCGCCGCGCCGGCTGGTCCGCCACCGGCTCAGGCGGCGTCGTCTTCGAGGTCCACCTCATCGCCGCGGGCGATGACCTCGCGGCCGGCATACCAGCCGCAGGAGGGGCAGACGTGATGCGGCCGCTTCAGCTCGCCGCAGTTGGGGCATTCGTTGGGATTGGCGGCAACCAGCGCGTCATGAGCGCGGCGCATGTTGCGGCGAGAGCGGGTAACGCGGTTCTGCTGAACGGCCATTGTCGGACCTCGGATGTTTCGGACAGGGACACGCCACACCGGGCCTGCCGGGATCGGATGACGTCATGTCGCAGCGCCTTACACGCCCAAGGATGCGCCGCCAAGGCCCGCGCGACAAGAACCCGCGACAATACCGTGAAATCCGCCGGGCGCAAGCATGCGACGGCGTCCCGGCCCGCGGCGCCGTCCGGTCGGCGGCGATGGCCGGCCGTTCAGCCATCCTTCAACCGGTCGCGCAGCGCCGCAAGCGCACCCAGCGGCCTGGTG
>SLBI01000118.1 GCA_007126375.1 Paracoccaceae bacterium | reverse complement strand
CTTCGCGCTGATCGAGGGGTTGATCCGGCCCATGCTGGCCCGGCCCGGGCGATTGCGGGTGCTCGACGTGGGGGGGCGGCGGGACTACTGGGATCTGCTCGACCCCGAGATCGCGCAGCGGCTGTCGATCACCATCCTGAACAACCAACCGATCGAGCTCGAGTCCCACATCCGGCCCGACGATCCCATCGAGATCGACTACGCCCTCGGCGACGCCTGCGACATGCCCCAATACGCCGATGCCGCTTTCGATCTGGTGCATTCCAACAGCGTGACCCGGGCCCGCCTGGGGTGGCGGCGCAAGATCGGCTACCGCAGCAGGATGCCGACCTACCACGCCTCGCCGGCGCTGGCCGACCACACCGAACTCGTCGATCAGACCCTGATGCGCGAACTGTTCCCCGACGCCGAACTGGTGAAGGAACGGGTGGCGCTTCTGGTGAAGTCGCTGATCGTCACGCGCCCCGATCCCAAACTTTGAGGCACTTGTGTCCAAGCCCGTGGTTCGCCGTGTCGACCCCGCCGATTGGCCCAGCTTCGCCGCCGGGTTCCGGGATCTGACCTACGAACAGAGCTTGGCGTGGTCCGGTCCGGCCGCTGCCCGGCTGGGGGCCGAGGTGCAGTTCTGGGCGCTGGAGCGCGCCGGCCGACCCATGGCCGGGGCCGTGGCGCGGGTCAAACGGGTGCCGGGGCTCGGCCGGGGGATCGCCTGGATCGCCTCGGGGCCCGTCGTTCTTGCCCTCGACGGCGCAGAGCCTTCCGACGATGACATGGTCGAGATCCTTGCCGCGCTGCGCGCCGAACTCTGCGGCCGGCAAGGGCACATCCTGCGACTGCGCCCGCCCGTCCAGCACGCCCGCCCGGCGGGCTCCTGGGATCGCATCGCCGCGGCCGCCGGCTTTGCATCCTCGGTCCGCGCGCGGGGCTACCGCACCGTTCTGCTGGACCTCGACCGTGACGACGACGCGCTGATGCGCGGGCTCGACGGCAAATGGCGCACCGAACTGCGCGCGGGGCTGCGCGCGGGGCTGACGGTGGATCGCGGGCCGGGGGCCGAGGGGAGCCGCGCGGCGCGCTTCCGCGCCCTCTACGACCGGGTGCGCGAAGCCAAGGGCTTCGAGTCCGAACTGGCGCCGGAATTCTTCCTCGACCTGTCCGCCCCCGACTTCGCCGCCGAGGTGCTGATCGCGGTCAAGGAGGGCGCCGACGTCGCCGGCATCACCGTGGGCCGAAGCGGCGCCACGGCAGTCTATTTGCACGGCGCCACCGACGAGCCCGGACGGCGCACGCGAGCGGGCTACCTGCTGACCTGGGAGGCCCTGCGCGCCGCACGCGACCGGGGCGCCCGCTGGTACGACCTCGGCGGCATCGACCCCGAGGGCAATCCGGGCGTGACCCGCTTCAAACGGCGCATGGGCGGCGCGGACGTCATCGCGCCGGGTCCCTTCGAGGCGCGCCCCCCCGGCCCGCTCCCCCGCGTCGTCGAGGGGCTGGAAGCCCTGCGCACCCGGATGAAGGGACGGCGATGAACCGAATCGTCATCCTCAACTTCCATGGCATCGGGGTCCCCCGCCGCGATCTCGAACCCGGCGAGGCGCCCTACTGGGTCTCCGAGGATTTCTTCACCCGGATCCTGGACCTGATCCCCGAGGCACCCCTGCCAGTGGCGATCACCTTCGATGACGGCAACGCCTCGGACCTCGACCTCGCGGCCCCGCGGCTGATCGACCGCGGCCTGACCGCCGAGGTCTTCGCCCTGTCGGGCCGGTTGGACCGTCCCGGCTCGCTGTCGGCGGCGGGGCTGCGGGAGCTGGAGGCGGCCGGGTTCCGGATCGGCACCCACGGCGTCGATCACGTCGACTGGCGGCGAGCCGCGCCGGAGACGCTGGCGCGCGAGATTGACGAGAGCCGCGCCCGGCTGGCCGAGGTCCTGGGCCGCGAGATCGACACCGCCGCGATTCCCTTCGGATCCTACGGCCCCCATGTCCTGCGCGCGCTGCGCCGCGCGGGGCTGGCGCGGGTCTTCACCTCGGACGGCGGCTTGGCCAACCCCGAAGCCTGGCTGCGCCCGCGCACGTCGTTGCGCGGCGACATGGACGTGCCGAGGGTCCGCGCCATCCTCGATGGAACCGAATCTCCCCTGCGCCGGCTACGCCGGTCGGCGGCGATGCGGTGGAAACGAGGTCTGTCGGACTGAGCGGGGCGCGGCGGCCTTTGCCGTCCACTTCTTCACCCCCGGATGCTAAGGCGATGTCCGGCGGGGAACGACGGAGCACGGGGCCCATGGACGCGACGGCGGGCGAAGGACGCAAGATCGACGGCAAGACCCGCGGCAAGGGCCGCCGCGACGGCGCGGCCACCGTGCCGGAACGCCCGGTGCTGATCCTGGTCTTCCTGCTCAGCCTGATGATCCCAGTCAGCTTCTTCGTCGGCCCGCTGCGGCTGTCGCCCTACCGGGTGATCCTGCTGGTCATGTTCATCCCGCTGTTCGTGCAATGGATTTCGGGCCGGATGGGACGCGTCATCCTGCCCGACGTCCTCATGGCGATCTACGCCGCATGGATTCCCATGGCCATGGTCGTGAACCACGGGGGCGAGCGGCTGCCGTTCGGCGGCATCACCGCGATCGAGGCCTTCGGCGCCTATCTGCTGGGCCGCATGCTGGTGCAGGGGCAGGAATCCTTCGAATACTTCGCGCGCTGCCTGCTGCTGGTTATCCTGGTCCTGCTACCCTTCGTGGCGCTCGAGGCGATCACCGGCCGACGGCTGATCGGCCAGATCATGCAAGGCGACGACTTCCGCACCGGCATCGCCCACCAGGAAATGCGCTGGGGCATGTTCCGCGCCCAGGGACCCTTCGAACATCCGATCCTCATGGGGATCTTCGCATCCTCCGGGGTCACGCTGGCCTGGTACGTCCTCGGCACCCGGGGCGGGTTCTTCGCAAGGGTGCTGTGGACCGGCGTCGCCGGCGCGGTGACCTTCTTTTCCCTGTCCATGGGCGCATATCTTTCCCTGATGGTTCAGCTCTTCCTGATCTTATACGATAAGTTCGTAAAATTTCTTAAGAATAGATGGAAGTTCTTGACGATTTTATTGATATCGGTTTATTTTTTCTTCGACTTTTTCTCGCATCGCGGCATCGTCGGCATCTTCATCGCGAACCTGGCTTTCAACGAATTCGCCGCCGCCGTCAGGGTCCAAACTTGGCATTTCGGCCTGCGCGCCGCATTGGACAGCCCTGTCTTCGGCATCGGCTTCGACGACTGGGCGCGGCCGGCCTGGCTCACCTTGAGCGTGGACAACTTCTGGCTGCTCAACGCCATGCGCTACGGGCTGCCGGCGGCGCTGACCATGACGGCCGCCTTCGTCCTGATCATCTACCGGGTCGCCAAGACCCCGATGGACGATCCCAAGCTGGACGCCTGCCGCAAGGGCTACACCATCGCCCTGATGGGCGTGTTCTTCGGGCTGACCTCGGTGCACGCTTGGAACGCGCTTTATTCCTACCTGTTCTTCTTCGTCGGTGCCGGGGTCTGGATGATCGGCGAGGCCGCCCCCCTCGCCGGCGACCGGT
>SLBI01000325.1 GCA_007126375.1 Paracoccaceae bacterium | reverse complement strand
GCGTGACAGACGCGGGCAAACGTGCTGCAATAATCCCGTCACATACAGCAGGAGGACAACCATGTCTCTGAGTGCACATGTTCAGGAACTTCGCCGCAAGCACCAGGCGCTGTCCGAACGCGTGGAACAGGAAGAGCGAAACCCTGCGAGTGATGCGCTCACGATCGCCGAGATGAAGAAGCAGAAGCTGAAGCTGAAGGAAGAGATCACCCGGCTTTCGGCGGGGTGATCCGGCCCCGGCCGGCGCGGGCGGCCAGCGCCGCCCCGCCGGTGATCAACAGCGCCGCGAGAGCGAGCGATGGCGTGGGGGCGGCGAAGCCTGCCGCCACAAGGGCCAGCGTCGACAGCAAAGGGGCGGCGTAGGAGGCGGTGCCGAGAAGCTGGATGTTGCCCCGTTTCACGCCGATGTCCCAGAGGTAGAATGCAAGCCCGACCGGACCGAGGCCAAGTGCGGCCACGGCAGCCCATCCGGTGAGACCGACCGGCCAGGCCGGCGCCTCGACGGCGAGATGGGCCAGGGCTGACAGCGCGGCGCTGGCGAGGCAGAACACCGCCACCGCCTCTGTCGGGACGGCTCCGAGTCGGCGCGACAGCACCGAATATCCCGACCATGTCAGCGCGCAGAGCGCCGCGAAGCCATAGCCGGCCCAGGCCCCCGAGGGTGCTTCGGCCCGGCCGGCCAGGAGGATTGCCGCGCCGGCAAAGGCGAGGCCCGCGCCGACGACATGCCCGGTGCGCAGCCGCTCGCCCGGCAGCAGCCCCGAGAAGAGAACGATCAGCAACGGCCAGAGATAGGCGATCAGCCCCGCCTCGGCCGGCGGCGCGAGGCGCAGCGCACTGAAGTAGAAGAAGTGATAGCCGAACAGCCCGGCGGTGCCGAAGGCGTAGACTCCGAGCGGAACGCGTGCCAGCAGCCCCAGCCGTCCGCGGGCTGCGGCCCAGATCATCCCCAGCCCGCCACCCAGCGCAAAGCACAGCGCATTCAGCAGCAGTGGCGGCGCCGGGGCCGAGGCGGCGGTGAACAGGGCGAGCAGCGCCCAGAGCAGCACCGCTCCGAAGCCGATGGCCGTCGCCCGCGTCTGCGTCATGCCCTCGCCCATTGCAAGGGGCCGGCCCCGAAGGACCGGCCCGAAACGCGCCAGCCACGAGGCTCAGACGAAGAACTGACCGCCGTTGGCAGAAATGGTCGATCCGGTGATGAAGCCGGCCTCGTCCGAGGCGAGGAAGACGACGCAGCGCGCGATCTCCTCGGGTTCGCCCAGCCGTCCGACGGGGATCTGCGGGATGATGCGCTCGTTCAGCACCTTCTCGTCGATCGCCTTGACCATCTCGGTGCCGATGTAGCCCGGGCAGATCGCGTTGACCGTGATCCCGGCACGCGCGCCTTCCTGCGCCAGCGCCTTGGTGATGCCGAGATCGCCGGCCTTGGCGGCGGAATAGTTGGCCTGGCCCGCCTGGCCCTTCTGCCCGTTGATCGAGGAGATGTTGATCACCCGGCCGAACTTGCGGTCGCGCATGCCCGGCCAGAGCGGGTGGGTCATGTTGAACACGCCCGAAAGGTTGGTGTCGATGACCTCGCGCCACTGTTCGGGCGTCATGCGGTGGAACATCGCGTCGCGGGTGATGCCGGCGTTGTTGACCAGCACCTCGACGGGGCCATGCTCGGCCTCGACCCTGGCGATGCCCTCCTTGCAGGCGTCGTAGTCGGCGACCGACCACTTGTAGGTGGGGATGCCGGTTTCATCGGTGAACTTCGCCGCCGCCGCGTCGTTGCCGGCATAATTGGCCGCGACGGTATAGCCCGCCTCCTTCAGCGCCATCGCGATCGCCGCGCCGATGCCGCGCGAGCCGCCGGTGACCAGTGCCACTCGTCCCATGATTCCTCCTGTCGGGTCGTTCCGGTCATGGTGTTACGCGAGGCACTGACCCCGCGCAACAATATTGCGTCACCGCTCCAGGCACATGGCGACGCCCATGCCGCCGCCGATGCAGAGCGTGGCAAGGCCCTTCTTCGCGTCGCGGCGCTTCATCTCGAACAAAAGCGTGTTGAGGATGCGTGCGCCGGACGCGCCGATCGGGTGGCCGATGGCGATGGCGCCGCCGTTCACGTTCACCCTGTCGGTATCCCAGCCCATGTCCTTGTTCACCGCACAGGCCTGCGCCGCGAAGGCCTCGTTGGCCTCGATCAGGTCGAGGTCGGCTGGCTTCCAGCCGGCCTTTTCCAGCGCCTTGCGGCTGGCGCTGATCGGGCCCACGCCCATGATCGAGGGGTCGAGGCCGGCGGTGGCGTAGCTGGCGATCCGGGCCAGCGGTTCGAGGCCGCGGCGCTCGGCCTCCTCGGCCGACATCAGCAGCACGCCGGCGGCGCCGTCGTTGATGCCGCTGGCGTTGCCAGCGGTGACGCTGCCGTCCCTGGCGAAGGCGGGGCGCAGCTTGGCCATGCCCTCCAGCGTGGCGCCGTGGCGGATGTACTCGTCCTGATCGACCACGACGTCGCCCTTGCGGGTCTTCACCGTGAAGGGGGTGATCTCGTCGGCGAACCTGCCAGCCTTCTGTGCCGCCTCGGCCTTGTTCTGGCTGGCCACCGCGAATTCGTCCTGCTGTTCGCGCCCGATCTGCCACTTCTGGGCGACGTTCTCGGCGGTCTGGCCCATGTGATAGCCGTTGAACGCGTCCCACAGCCCGTCGCGGATCATCGTGTCGATGAATTTCACGTCGCCCATCTTGGTCCCGGCGCGCAGATGCGCGACATGCGGGCTCAGGCTCATGCTTTCCTGTCCGCCGGCGGCGACGATGCCGGCATCGCCGAGCTGGATGTGCTGGGCGCCCAGCGCGACGGCGCGCAACCCCGAGCCGCAGACCTGGTTGATGCCCCAGGCGGCGGCCTCGATGGGCAGCCCGGCGTTGACATGGGCCTGGCGCGCGGGGTTCTGGCCCTGGCCGGCGGCGAGCACCTGGCCGAGGATCGTCTCCGACACCTCGGCCGGGTCGATGCCGGCGCGGTCCACCAGCGCCTTCAGCACTGCGGCGCCGAGATCATGCGCGGGGGTGTTTGCGAAGCCTCCGTTGAAGCTGCCCACGGCGGTGCGGGCGGCCGAGACGATCACCACATTGGTCATGCGCGGTCCTTTCCATTGTCCTGTCGAGGCCGCGGCGCCGCGGGCGTGACCGGGGCCGTGCCGATGGAAGGGGTGCCGCCGCCGCAGGTGGTGGCACCGCCTTTATCGATGCTCTACGCGGCATATGTGCGGAATTCAATGCGCGAGCCGGGTTGCGCCGTTGCCCGGCAGGGCGCCGCACGGCCGGGCCTGCCCCGAAGCGTGCCCACGCCTCGCGCGCGTCCGCCGGCGGGTCGAACAGCGCATCGTTGCGCGGATAGCCCGTGACGACATGCTTGTCCGCGCCGAGTTGCAAGCACTGCTCCTGCATCTGCGACACGAACGGCGACGTCGATATCGCGCAGCGCGTCAGCGCCGCCTCGCGGCGCCGTTCCGCCGCCTCTTTGGCGCTGATGGGGCTATTTTGGCGCGCAAAACGCACAGCCTTGACCGATTTACCGTGTCGCAGCGCGAGCAGGTCCAGCGAGT
>SLBI01000011.1 GCA_007126375.1 Paracoccaceae bacterium | reverse complement strand
TCGTCGAGCGGCTGGAGGAGCGGCTGGGCCGGCCCGAGGCGGTGGTCTGGCGGCTGGCCTGGACGCTGGAGGTGACGGACCGCCGGCTGGGGCTCGAGGCCGGGATCGGCGAGACCCGCGGGCAGGTCTTGGGCGTGCTGGACTGGGCGCTGCGGCCGGTGGGGGACGGGCCGGCGGTGGCGCAGGGGGTGGTACGCGAGATGGCCGGCTATTCGCTGACGGCGACACCGCTGGCGAACTGGGCTGCGGCCGAAGATGCGCGACGCCGTCTGGCCGCGATTCTGGCCGATGCGGTGGCGGACGCGGTGATTGCCGGCGCCGGCGTCTGGGCAGGTCCGGCAACATGAAGCTGCGCGCGGGGCAGGCGCCGACGCTGTTCGCCCGCCCGCCCGAGGGCTGGCCCGGCCTGTTGATCTACGGGGCCGATGCGATGCGTGTTGCGGAAATGCGCGCGCAGGCGGTGGCGGTGCTCGCCGGCCCGGACGCAGAGGCCGAGATGCGACTCGCGCGCCTTTCGGCCGAGGAGTTGCGACGAGACCCCGCGGCGCTCGATTCGGCACTGAAGGCGCAGGGGTTCTTTCCCGGCCCGCGGGTTGTGGTGCTGGAGGGGGCGAGCGACGGGCTGGCGTCGGCGCTGGGCGCGGCACTGCAGGACTGGCAGCCGGGGGATGCGCGGCTGGTGGCGACGGCGGGGTCGCTGAAGCCCGTCTCGGCCCTTCGCAAGCTGTTCGAGGGGCACCGCGCGGCCCATGCCCTCCCGCTCTACGACGATCCGCCGGACCGGGATGCCGTGGCGGCGATGCTGCGGGCGGCCGGCCTTGGCCTCCCCGAGCCGCCGGTGATGGCCGGGCTGATGGCGCTGGCGGAGGCGTTGGAGCCGGGCGATCTGCGCCAGACGGTGGAAAAGCTGGCGCTGTACAAGCACGGCGACTCAACGCCGATGTCGGTCGAGGATCTGGCCGCCGCGGCCCCGCTCAGCGTCGAGGCGGCGCTGGAGGCCGTCCTGCATGCCACCGCGGAGGCGCGCCCGGCCGAAGTCGGACCCCTGATCCGCCGGCTGGAGGCGCAGGGCGTGACGCCGGTGGCGCTTTGCATCGGCGCCGGTCGGCATTTCCGTACGCTGCACGCGGCGCTGGCCGATCCGGCCGGGGGTGCGCTCGCCGCCGTCCGGCATCCGCCGACGCGCGAGCGCATGCAGCGGCAACTGCGCGGCTGCGGCTGGACGCAGGCACGGCTGGAGACGGCCCTCGGGCTGATCCTGGACGCCGACCTCGCGTTGCGCTCGTCGGCTCGCGCGCCGGCCATGCCGGTGATGGAGCGCGCGCTGATCCGCATTTCCATGCTGGCTCGCAGTCGCGACCGCTGACGTCCCGCAGCAACCCCGGGATAGAAAGCGCGCCATGTACACGGTGATGGGAAGCAGTTCCAGCCGCGCCGCCCGTGTGTTGTGGATGCTCGAGGAACTCGGTCAGCCCTATGAGCATGTGCCGGGCAACCCGCGGACCCCGGGGTGGTGAGCTTGAACCCCGCGGACAAGGTGCCGGTTCTGGTGGAGGACGGCACGCCGATCACCGATTCGACGGCGATCATCCAGTACCTGGCCGATCGGCACGGGCGGCTGACCCGTCCCGCCGGCACGCTGGGCCGCGCGCGGCAGGACAGCCTGACGCAGTTCCTGCTCGACGAGTTCGACGCGTCGTTGTGGATGGTGGCGCGTCACAGCTTCATCCTTCCTGAGGAGCTGCGGCTTGCGGCGGTGAAGGACTCGCTGAGGTGAGAGTTCGTCGAGAGCCAGAAGACGCTGGTCGCACGCATGGCCGAGGGGCCCTTCCTGATGGGGGCGGAGATGACGGTACCCGACATCATCCTGACTCATTGCGAAGTGTGGGCACGCACCGCGAAGTTCCCGATCGCCGAACCGAAACTCGCCGCCTATCTGCAGCGGATGCAAGCGCGCCCGGCGTTCCTGCGGGCAACGGCGCGATGCGCATCCGGTAAGCGCGCGGTGGGCGCGCGCGACTCTGCGGGTCGCGTATCCGCCTCCGCGCGGCCCCCGCGCTGCGCTGGGGCGGCTTGAGCCCTTGTCCGGTGCCGCGTCCTCAGTTGGCGCAGGCCAAGCTGTCGGCGCTGCGCCAGTCGTCGGATCCGTCATGGACGGCCCGGGCGGGCCAGGCGCAGACCGGCCGCTCCGAATCCACGTTGCCCTCGGCGTCGCGGCGGGTGGTCATCAGGCTGTCCGGTGCGTCGCCGATTTCCAGCCAGGTCTCCAGCCCGGTCAGCGGATCGAACACGGCCGAGGTGATGCCCGGCTCGGGCCGGATCCCACAATGGTCCATTCCGGGGATCAGGAACAGCCAGTTCACCTTGTCCAGCGCCGCACCGTTTGTCCAGCGCCGCACCATGGGCCGCACGCAGGCGTTCGAACCAGTCCACCGTCTTGCCATGCGGCACGATGGCGTCGGCGAGCCCGTGCCAAGTGATCATGCGCCTGCCGGCCTCGGCGAAGGTGGTCAGGTCGGGCGTTACGGCATCGTAGAACCAGCCCATAAAGTCGAGTTCGGCCGGGTGGGTGCCGAAGTCGACATCCATCGAGGTGAAGCTCTCACCCGTGTCCTCCCGGAATGTCATGAACTGCAGTAAGCCATGGTTGAACACCGGGACCAGGGCGCCGCCCCCCGTCTCGAAGCCGGTCAGCCACAGCCCCTAGAAGGGCTCGGAGCCGAGCGGCACCGTCGCCGGGTAGAGGCGCTTGCCGGCGGCGTTGGCCGCGCCGGTCTCGGTCCAGACGGTCAGCGTCTCGATCTGCGCCGCCGACAGGCAGGGCGCGTTGGTGCCCTCGCTGCAGCCGATGGGCGCCCAGTCCACGGTGCAGGCGTCGGGCCCGGAAATCAGCCCGTCCTCGAGCCCGTCCGTGGCGTCGCACTGCGCCAGCACATGGTTGCGGATCAGGCCGACATCGCCCGGGCGGATGATGCGGCTGCCATCGGCGGCGGTGTTGGCCTGCACCACGCCGGCCATCCAGGTCGCCACGAGGTCAGTGTAGTTCATCGCCGGTGCGCCGTTGAGCAGGCCGCCGAACAGTTCCGGATCGCGCAGCGCCAGCATCTGCGCCTGTCGCCCGCCGGTCGAGCAGCCGGCGAAGATGGGCGGTGACGGCGCGCTGCTGCAGAAGCGCGCGATCACCGTCTGGGCCCCCTTTGCGGTCTCGCGCACCGCGCGATCGCCCCAGTCCACCTCGGCCAGCCGGTTGTGATGCGCCCAGCGAGCATCGACGGAGTTCTTGCCCCAGCGACCGCCGTCCATGGTGACTGCAGTATAGCCGAGCGGCAGCCTGTGGTTCATGGCGTTCACGAAGCCCGGCACATCGGACGGCAGTTGTAAGCAGAAACCGCCGCAGCCGGCCAAGTAGAAGCCGCCGTTCCGGTCGGCGGGCAGGCGGATCTCGAAGTTGATCGCCGGGCGGATGTAGTCGCGGACCGAACAGAACTCCGGCAGGTTTTCAGTGGCCGCGACCGTGGCGACAGAGAGCATGTTGACCCCACAATATTCACCGGCGGCCCGCGGGCGGCTTGATTTCGAGGCTTGGTCG
>SLBI01000332.1 GCA_007126375.1 Paracoccaceae bacterium | reverse complement strand
CTGACCGTGCCACTGCTGCCTGCACCCCGCCCGATATGCAGCTCTGCACCGGCATCGCCTTCGGGGCCGCCGACGCCTGCCTCGATCTGAAGCTGCGCGCCCCCGGTGACCGTAACGGTGCCGGTACTGTTGAGACTGCCGACCACCGCCTCGGCATCGGTTCCCCGCACGGCGATCACGCTGCCCAGGCCATCCACAGAGGCGCTTCCGGTGCCGCCGTTGCCGGTGGCGCTGGCATGTGCGCCGACAGCGAACAAAGCCTTGCCGCCGCCGCCCTCGACCTCGACCATCGCGCCATCCGCAACCGCAAGCGACCCGGTGGCATTGTTGAAGCCGACGACGAGTGTGTTCGCCCCGGTCATGGTCGAGCCCATGCCGGTGACGGTCATCTCACCAAACCCGCCGGCAGCATCGGTCTGGCCGAAGACGCCGCCGATGATCGCGAAACTGTCGCTGCCGACCATGGCCAGATCGGCACCCGAGCGGATGATGGCGCTGCCGTTGCCGCCTGCCTGCCCGCCGACCCAGAAGTTGGTGTTCGTGGCGCCCTGGATGACCGCACCGGCACCGTTTTCCAGCACCAGACTGCCGGTGCCGGTATTGTTTTCGGTATGGGTAAAGCGGGTGCCGATGCGGATGCCGGCACCACCGGCCTCCGACACCAGGCTGAGCGCGGCATTGTCCACCACAACCGCGCCCTCGCCACCCTCGGTGCCCACCAGCATGAAGGTATCAAAGCCGGTGCCGGTCGTGCGCGCGGCGAAGGTGCCGCCGTCCTCTACCTGAAGATTACCGTTGCCGCCCTGCCAGCCGATGTTGAGCGTCTGGTGCATGACGCTCTGCAGGTCGACCACGGCGTTCTGCTCCACGACCAACAGACCCTGCGACCCGGCTCCTCGGCCAAGATCGACATCGACCGTCGTACCCGCAAAGGCTTCGATCATGGTATAGCCAAAGGGGAAAGGCGAAGACCCGGATACATACAGGCTGCCATCGCCCCCATCGAGACCAAGGGCGAGATAGGCGGTCGCTCCGGATTCGAGCCTTGCTATGGTGCCGCCATCCAGAATCACTGTACCGTCACCGCCAACGCCGCGGCCTGCGGTGATACCTGCAAAGTTGCCGCCAGTAAGCGCCGGGCCGGAGGGGCCGGCGCCCGGGTCGAAAGCGCCGCTTGAGATTTCAAGCCAGCTGTCTGTAAGGGTGACCATCCCGGTGCCGCCAGCCCCGTCGATACCACCGCCAACGACCAGCGCCGAGCCACCGATGTTCGGATCATCCAGCGCATTTCCCGACTGGATGCCGCTGCGCACGAAGATCTCGGCAGTTGTGCCGACAAGGCTGCCTTCGCCACCGTCGATGCCGACGCGCATCAGCGCGCGTCCACCTTCGCCATCGAGATCGAAGTCGATGAGCGCACCCTGATTTACGGCGGCCAGCGCATCATAGGTGCTGCCGGTGTTCTGGGTGCCGAAGTAGGCACCCGCCACCGAAACGCTGCCGCTCGAACCTTCGCCGCGCCCGATATCGAGGATCGAAAAGCGCGAGGTTTCGCCACCGATCTGGGCAAAGCCGTGCAGCGGGTCCGTCGGCAATCCCAGGTTCCGCTCGCCGGTGATCGTGACGCTGCCGGTGCCGCCCATGTAACCGATCGCCGAATAGGGTTCGGCCCCGTCGCTGCCGCCCTGGAGCCACATCATCCCGTTTCCGATGGCCAGCGTACCATGCCCGCCTTCGTATCGGCCCACGAACAGATTGGTGCTGGTGTCCATCTCGGGATGTCCGAGCTGGATGAAAGCGCCATCCTGCACATTCACCACGCCGGTCACGTCACCGACGCCGGGATAGTTGTTGCCGATGAACAATTCCCGGAACCCGGTCATGCGCGAGCCGCTTCCGGTCAGCGTCAGGGTGCCTTCGGCGCCGTCCGGGCTGGGGTTTCCGTCGTATTGCGCGCCGACATAGAACCGGCCGGTCCCGCCGCCGTCGATCTGCGCGCCGCCTTCGATCAGCAAGGTGCCCACCCCGCCGCGCGCGCCCACGTCCCCGGCGGCCGCGAATTCGCCGGTCGCTTCCAGCATCACGCTGGCGCCGTCGGACAGGCGCATGTGGCCTTCGCCGCCGTTCCGGCCGATACCGAAAAACGCGCTGACATCGCCGGCCGTCACCGTCAGGTTCGACGCCTCGAAATGCGCCTCGCCATAGCTGCCGGCGCCGGTGCCGACGATGAAGAAGGCATTGTCGTTGCCACGGACCGCGACCTCGGACCCGCCGTTGACGGTCAGTTCTGCCTCCCCGCCCTCGTGACCGACGCGGATGCCGGCCGTGCCCCCGTCGCCGTCCTGGTCGAACGGCGCGTAGGGCGGTTCGCCCTCGAACCCGGTGCCGTTGTTCTGGGCGGTAAAGAATGCGCCGGTCAAACTCACGGTGCCGTTCGAGCCCACGCCGCGACCGATGTCGATGACGGCAAAATCGCTGCTCCCGCCACCGATCTGGGCAAAGCCATGCACCGGGTTGGGAACGGCACCAAGTTGGCGCTGGCCGGTGATGCTGACCGTAGCCGTGCCGCCCTCGAAGCCGAAGGCAGTGTAGGGCTGGAAACCGCCGTCGGGTGCATAGATCGACATCAGCGCGTCGGTGATTTCCAGCGCGCCCTCGGCGCCGGCGCCGCGGCCGACAAAGAGGCTGGTGTCGGTGCCTTGGGCGCCCAGTTGCACCGCCGCGCCGTCCTCTACCCGGAGGCTGCCGAAGGCGCTGCCGTCGCCGTCTGTCGCCCCGACTTCCGTCGCGCGGAAGCCCGTAACGCGGCTGCCCGCGCCGTTCACCACCATACTGCCGTTGGTGTCGTCGCCCGGATCCTCGTTAGCGCTGCCGATCCCGAGGTATGTGCTCGCCCCCTCCGCGCGGATCGTGGCGCCCGACAGGACCGTGGCCGCCCCGGCACCGCCGTTCGAACCGACATTCAGGCTGGTGAAATTGTTGTCGCCGCGAACGAACAGGTCGCTGCCACCTTGCATCACCAGCTCCCCAGTGTTGCCGGGATCGCTGCCAACATTGAAGTATGCGCCGTCGCCCCCTTCAACGAATGCTCTTGCACCGTTCCGCAGTTCCAGCGCGCCCGTCCCGGTGTTCCATGCGCCCACCGCAACGCTGGCAATTCCGCTGCTGCTGAACACGTCCAGCAGCGAATCGTCGATCAACATCGATCCTTCGCTTCCAGCACCCTCGCCAATCTGCACCTCGGCGCGGCTGGTGCCGACCACGAAAACCTCTGCCCCATTGCGAGCGACAAGTTCGCCGTTGCCATCCATGTCGCGGCCGACGCGCAGGCGCGCCTGGCCGCCATCGCCGGGCTGGTTGATCAGGTTGAGATCGTCGTCATACGTCCGTCCGGCATTGAGCACACCGAAGAACCCGCCATCGACCTCGACAAAGCCATTACCGCCGCGCCCGACATTGGTCTGAACACTGCCGCTGTTCGCGCCGCCGATGATCATCGCGCCGTGTTCGGCCAGGGTGCCAGGGGATCGCGTGCCCGTGATATACATCTGGCCCATGCCGCCAAAGCGCCCGATATCCAGCGTGCCGTCGTTTCCGGCCT
>SLBI01000337.1 GCA_007126375.1 Paracoccaceae bacterium | reverse complement strand
GGCCTTCGCATGCCCCCCCGCCGCGCCGGTGGCGCTCTGACGGCCGGAGTCAGCGATACTCGATGCTCACCACCTCATAACTCTTTGCGCCGCGCGGCGTGGTCACCTCGACACTGTCGCCCTCGTCCTTGCCGATCAGGGCGCGCGCCAGCGGCGACTTGATGTTGAGAAGCCCCTGCTCGATCGAGGCCTCGACCTCGCCGACGATCTTGTAGGTGTGCGTTTCCTCGGTGTCCTCGTCGGTGATGGTGACGGTCGCGCCGAACTTTATCGACCCCCGAAGCGTTCCCGGATCGATCACCTCGGCCCGGCCGAGGATCGATTCCAGTTCGCGAATCCGGCCCTCGATGAAGCTCTGCCTCTCACGCGCCGCGTGATACTCGGCGTTCTCCGACAGGTCGCCATGCTCGCGCGCTTCGGCAATGGCGCGGATGACTGCGGGGCGCTGCACCGATTTCAGGTCGCGCATCTCCGCATCGAGCGCTTCGAAACCGGCGCGGGTCATCGGGATCTTTTCCATCGCTTTCACACACGTATTGAGGGCCCGCAGCATGTCGCCCGGGCCGTTGCGAACCTGAACGCCAAGTTGCGCGCGACACGGCACGAATGCAAGGGGCAGCCCCTCGGCGGCCGGGCATTGCTGTCAGCGCGCAGATTGCCGCAGCGCAGCAGGGCGCCGGGCACGGCGATTGACCCCGATCGGCACGAGGTCTAGGTGAACCGCAACGATATTGCGCGGAACACGTCTGCGGCGGCGTTCCGGGCATCCCATCAGCATCGGAGCAGCCATGAGCCGGATCGAGCGCGAAGCGATGGAATATGACGTGGTGATCGTGGGCGCAGGTCCGGCGGGCCTGTCCGCGGCGATACGTCTGAAGCAGCTCGAACCGGATCTTTCGGTGGTGCTGCTGGAGAAGGGTTCGGAGGTCGGCGCGCACATCCTGTCGGGCGCCGTCCTGGACACCGCAGGGCTGGATCGGCTGATGCCGGACTGGAAGGACCGCGGTGCTCCGGTCAGCGTGCCGGTGACGAAGGACAGCTTCTATCTGCTCGGCGAGGCCGGTCAGATGCGGATCCCCAACTGGATAACGCCGCCGCTGATGAACAATCACGGCAATTACATCGTCTCGATGGCGAATGTCTGCCGATGGCTGGCCGAACAGGCAGAGGCGCTGGGCGTGGAGGTCTTCGCCGGCATGGCCTGTTCCGAGCTTGTCTGGGACGGCGAGCGGGTGAAGGGTGTCGTGGCTGGCGAGTTCGGCAAGACCCCCGACGGCACGCCCGGCCCGGGCTACGAGCCTGGGATGGAGCTGCACGGCCGTTACGTCTTTCTCGCCGAAGGCGCGCGCGGGCATCTCTCGAAGGAGGTGATCGGGAAACTCGACCTGCGCAAGCACTCCGGCCCGCAGAAATACGGCCTGGGCATGAAGGAGATCTGGGAGATCGATCCGGCGAAGCACAAGCCCGGGACTGTGATCCACACCATGGGCTGGCCGCTGGAAAGGAACGCCGGCGGCGGCGGGTTCATCTACCACATCGACAGCAACCAGGTGTATGTCGGCATGGTCGTGCACCTGAACTACATCAACCCCTACCTGTTTCCCTACGGCGAGTTCCAGCGCTTCAAGCATCACCCGATGCTGGCGGAGTTGCTGAAGGGCGGCAAGCGCGTCGCCTACGGCGCCCGGGCCGTCAGCGAGGGCGGCTATCAGGCGATCCCGAAGACCAGCTTCCCTGGCGGCGTGCTGCTCGGCTGCTCGGCTGGTCTGGTGAACGTGCCGCGGATCAAGGGCAACCATAATGCCATGCTGTCGGGCATTGCCGCGGCCGAAGCGGCGGTGCGGGCAATCGCAGAGGGGCGACAGGGCGACGAACTGACCGATTACGATCACGAACTGAAGAACGGCCCGGTGGGCCGCGACCTCGCGCCGGTGCGAAATGTCAAGCCGCTGTGGTCACATCAGGGGCTCTGGGGTTCGATGGTGCTGGGCGGTTTCGACATGTGGGTCTCCAACCTGACCGGCTGGAACCCGCTTGGCACGCTGAAGCACCACTCAACCGATGCAGCCGCCACAGAAAAGGCCGCCGCGCATCAGCCGATCGACTATCCCAAGCCCGACGGGGTGCTCAGCTTCGACCGGCTGACCAATGTCGCCTATTCCTTCACCAACCATGCCGAGGGGCAGCCCGCCCATCTGACGCTGAAGGATGCCAGCGTGCCGATCATGGTCAACCTGCCCGAATACGACGAGCCGGCGACGCGTTACTGTCCGGCCGGTGTGTACGAGGTGGTCAAGGAAGACGGCAAGCCGCCGCGCTTCGTGATCAACTACCAGAACTGCGTGCACTGCAAGACCTGCGACATCAAGGATCCTAGCCAGAACATCCACTGGGTGACGCCGCAGGGCGGCGAAGGGCCGAACTATCCCAACATGTAGGGGAGCGCTCGCGCCGCCGCGCGCCGCTTTGGCGTATTGGGCAGACCTGTGCGCATTGCCAGCCGCCCTGCGGCGCTCTAGTGTTTCGGGGGCACGACGTGAAAGGCTGGCCAGTGCCCCTTGACCCTCTCTCCCTTCGTTTGCGCAGGTCGCTCGGATGCCGTGCCGGCTCGTGGGCCGTCATCGCAATGCTGACCGTCCTGCCCGGCCTGTTGCCGGCATCGGCCGCGACACATGGCCATACCGGCGCTTATCTTTCGGCACGCTCGGCGATCACGGCGAATGATTTCGCGGCCGCCGCCGGCTACCTCGACCGTGTCTTGCAACACGATCCCGAAAACCCCATGCTGCTGGAAAACGCGATCATCGCGCAGATTGCCATGGGCAACCTGCCGGCCGCACTGGAACCGGCGTTGCGCATGGAGTCGCTCGAACTTGCCAGCCAGCCCGGGCGACTGGCGGTGATCGGCAATCTCCTGGTCGCCGGCGCCCATGCCGAGGCGCTGGATGCCCTGCAGGATGGCCGCGGCGCCGGTCCGCTGATCGACCCGCTGCTGCGCGGCTGGACATCGCTGGCGATGGGGCGGATGACCCCAGCGCTGGAGGCCTTCGATGCACTTGCGCAGACCCGTGGCATGGAGGCTTTCGGATTCTATCACAAGGCGCTGGCCCTGGCGCATGCCGGAGATCTGGAAGGCGCCGAGGATATCCTGTCGGGCGCGGTTGCCGGCCCGCTGCCGCTGACGCGACGCGGCGTGCTCGCGCGGGTGCAGATTCTCTCGCAACTCGACCGCGCCGAAGAGGCGGCGGCCTTGATGGCCGCAAGCTTCGGCGAAGCGCCGGACCCGGAACTCGATGCGCTGCGCAGCGCCCTTGCTGCCGGCGAGGCGCCCGCCTTCGATATCATTGCGCGGCCACGGGACGGTATGGCCGAGGTGTTCTTCGACATCGCCAACGCCCTTCAGGGCGAGGCCGCGGACAGCCTGACGCTGATGCTTGCCCGAATGGCACAGGCGCTGCGCCCGGATCATGCGCCGGCGACCTTGCTGGCGGCGCGGCTGCTGTCGGCGATGGACCAGCACGATCTCGCGGCCGCGGCCTATGCCACCGTGACGCAGGACATGCCGATGTTCCACCTCGCGGAAATCGGCCGGTCGGAGGCGCTGAGCCGCAGCGGAGACACCGACGCCGGTCGCGCCGTGCTGGAGGCGCTGGCCGAGATCCGGGCCGATCTGCCATCGGTGCAGATCGCGCTGGGCGACTTCCTGCGTCGCGAGCGCGACTTCGACGCCGCGCGCCAGGCCTACGACCGCGCCATCGCGCTGCTGGGCACGCCGCAGCCGGGGCATTGGATCGTCTGGTACAGCCGCGCCATTACCCATGAACGCGAAGACCGCTGGCCGGAGGCCGAAGCGGATTTCCGACAGGCGCTGTCGCTCAACCCAGATCAGCCGCATGTTCTGAACTATCTCGGCTATACGCTGGTGGAGCGACGCGAGAAGCTCGACGAGGCGCTCGACATGATCGAACGCGCCGTCGCCGGCGAGCCCGAGAACGGCTACATCATCGATTCCCTCGGCTGGGTGTTCTTCCGCCTCGGCCGGTACGAGGAGGCGCTGGTGCAGATGGAGCGGGCGGTGGAACTGCTGCCCGCTGATCCGATTCTCAACGACCATCTCGGCGATGTCTACTGGGCGCTTGGCCGCAAGCGCGAGGCCGCGTTCCAGTGGCGCCGTGCGCTGTCCTTCGGTCCGGCCGACGATCTCGACATGGAGCGGATCCGGCGCAAGCTCGACATCGGGCTCGACCGTGTACTGAGAGAGGAAGGGGCGGACCCGCTCCACCCCGCCTCGGCCGCCGCAGGAGCCGGGCATGGCAACTGAAGCTGCCGTCGAGGCAAGCGAAGCGACAGAGTTCGCGCCCGCCAAGATCAATCTTGCGTTGCATGTCACCGGGCGGCGGGAGGACGGCTATCATATGCTCGACAGCCTCGTCGCCTTTGCCGGCATCGGCGACCGCGTGACCGCGCGCCCTGCACCGTCGCTGTCGCTGTCGCTGACGGGTCCACGGGCGGACGCGATTCCGGCGGGCGAGGAAAACCTCGTGCTGCGTGCCGCACGGCAGCTGCAGGCCGCCATGCCCCGCCCTCCCGGCGCGGCCCTTCTGCTGGACAAACGGCTACCGGCAGCCTCGGGGCTCGGCGGCGGCTCGGCCGACGCGGCCGCGGCCGTGCGTGCGCTGGTGCGGCTGTGGGGTTGCGCGCAGGTGGACGCACAGGCGCTGCTGCCGCTCGGGGCCGATGTGCCGGTGTGCCTGATCGGGCGGCCGGTGCGCATGCGCGGGATCGGCGAGCTGCTCTCGCCCTGCCCCGCACTCCCGCCGCTCTGGCTGGTGCTGGCGAATCCCGGGGTGGAAACCCCCACGGCAGCCGTTTTCGGCGCCCTCGCAGAGCGCTGCAATGCGCCGATGCCCGAAACGCTGCCGCGCTGGGCCGATGCGATGGATCTTGCCGGCTGGCTTGCCGCCATGCGCAACGATCTGGAGGCGCCAGCGCGGCGGCTGTTCCCGGTCATCGATGATGTCCTGACGGCGCTGGCGGTGCAGCCGGACTGCCTGCTTGCACGGATGTCCGGCTCGGGGGCGACCTGCTTCGGCCTCTTCGCCACGCCGGAGGCGGCTGCGTCCGCCGCGCGAAAGCTGGGGGCCACATGTCCAGGATGGTGGGTGGCCGACGCGCCGGTTGGCACTGCCGAACGCTGACCCCGGGGCCTGCGTCTCAGATCACCCGGGCCACGACGTAGTCTGCAAGATCGTGCAGGATGTCGCGCAGCGGATGCGCCGGCACTGGTCGCAATGCGATGCGCGCGCGATCGGCCCAGGCCAGCGCATCGGCCCGGGTCGCCTCCAGCGCGCCGTGGCGAACCATCAGCGCCATCGCCTGCTCCAGATCGCCGTCGTGCTGGTCGCCCTTCTCGATCACCCGGGTCCAGAAGGCACGCTCCTCCGCATCGGCCGCCGCGACCGCCCGGATCACCGGCAGTGTCAGCTTCCGTTCCCGGAAATCATCACCGATGTTCTTGCCGATGCCGTCGCCCGCGCCGCCGTAATCGAGGAAATCGTCGACCATCTGGAAGGCGATGCCCAGCCCGTCGCCATAGACACGCAGCCCTTCCACCACCTCGTCCGGCGCGGCGGCGATGGCGCCGCCGGCCTCGCAGGCGGCGGCGAAGAGCGTGGCGGTCTTGCCACGCACGACCTTCAGATAGGTGTCGGCGTCGGTGGCGAGGTTGCGCGCGGCGGTCAGCTGCAGCACCTCGCCTTCGGCAATGCGCGCCGCGGCGTCGGAGAGGATGCCGAGCACCCGCAGCGAGCCGGTGCGCACCATCAGCTGGAAGGCGCGGGCGAACAGGTAATCGCCCACCAGGACGGAGGACTTGTTGTCCCACAGGAGGTTTGCGGTGGGCCGACCGCGGCGGCGCGCACTCTCGTCCACGACATCGTCATGCAGGAGCGTTGCGGTATGTATGAACTCCACCGTCGCCGCCAGATCGACATGATGACGGCCCTGATAACCGCAGATCCGGGCCGCGCCGAGCGTCAGCAGCGGTCGCAGCCGCTTGCCCCCGGCCTCGACCAGATGCGCGGTCACCTCGGGGATGCGGGGCGCATGTTCCGAGGCCATGCGTTCGCGGATCACCGCGTTCACCGCGTCCATCTCGGCCGCGAGTTCGGCGCGCAGCGCCTCGTCAGGCCGTGTGCCGGGTTGGTCGAGGCTCATCACGCCGTCATCCCCTAGATGTTCCCCGTACCGGCTCGACAGCGAGGGCCGGCTGCCCTTATCTGTCCCGGATGAGAGAACTTCTTCGCACCAATGACCTCACCGTCATCGCCTGGGCCACGGCACTGCTCGAGGGTGAGGATATAGAGGTCTTCGCCCTCGACGTCCATATGAGCGCGCTCGAGGGCTCGATCGGCATTTTGCCGCGGCGGCTGATGGTGCGGGACGCGGATCACTTCCGCGCCCGCGCGATCCTGCGCGACTGCGGCGTCCCGCTCGAGAGCTGATGACGGGCTTTCCGCCCGAGGCGCTGACCGAGGACGCACTTCTGGGCGGGCGGCTGCGTCTGCTGCAGCCCCGCACGGGGTATCGGGCCGCAACCGATCCGGTGCTGCTGGCTGCCGCCGTGCCGGCCCGGGCCGGCGATGCGGTGCTCGATCTCGGCTGCGGTGCCGGGGCGGCGACGCTCTGCCTCGCCACACGCGTGCCCGGCCTGCAGATGGACGGGGTGGAGCGGCAGGCGGATTACGCCGCACTGGCCCGCAACAACGCCACGCTGAACGGCGCCACGCTGACGGTGTGGGAGGCCGATGTCGCGGCCCTTCCGGCGGAGCTGCGGGCGCGCAGCTTCGATCACGTGATCGCCAATCCGCCGTGGTTCGCGCCGGCGGCGCCACCAGCCCGCGATGCCGGCCGGGACGCCGCGCAGCGCGAGACGACGCCGCTTGCGCTGTGGATTGCCGTGGCGGTGCGGCGGCTGAGCCCCGGCGGCCGGCTCACCGCCATTCTGCCGGCCGAACGGCTGCCGGACGCTCTGGCCGCGCTTGGTGACGGGCGGGGCATGCGTGTGATGCCGTTGACCCCGCGTGCGGGACGGCCGGCCGGGCGCGTCATCGTGCAGCACCGCAAGGGCGCACGCAGCCCGTTTCGCCTGCTGGCGCCACTGGTGGTGCACGCAGGCGCAGCGCACCGGCGCGACGGCGATGACTTCACCCCCGAGGCGCGTGCGGTGCTGCGCGACGCCGCACCGCTGGCAATGGGGTAGCAGGGCCGGTCAGGCGACGGCTGAGGCGGAGACGATCGTCGCTTCGGTCGCCGCACGAAGGTCGGCCTCGGACACGCCCGGCGCGGTCTCGACAATGTGCAGCCCGCCCTCGACGACGTCCAGAACGCCGAGATTGGTGATGATCCGGTCCACCACCGCCTGCCCTGTCAAGGGCAGGGTGCAGCGCCTGAGCACCTTGGAGTCGCCCGCCTTGTTGGTGTGATCCATCACCACCACGACGCGCCGGACACCGGCGACGAGGTCCATCGCCCCGCCCATCCCCTTGACCAGCTTGCCGGGGATCATCCAGTTCGCCAGATCGCCGTTCTCGGCCACCTCCATCGCGCCAAGGATCGCCATGGCGATCTTGCCGCCGCGAATCATCGCGAAGCTCTGGGCACTGTCGAAGAAGGCCGTGTGCGGCAGCGACGTGACCGTCTGCTTGCCGGCATTGATGAGATCGGCGTCCACCTCGGCCTCGGTCGGGAAGGGTCCGATGCCGAGCATCCCGTTTTCCGACTGCAGCGTGACGTTGACGCCCTCGGGGATGTAGTTGGCGACCAGCGTCGGGATGCCGATGCCGAGGTTCACATACATCCCGTCCTTCAGTTCCTGTGCCGCGCGGGCGGCCATCTGGTTGCGATCCCAGGGCATGGAGGTCCTCCGTTACGGGTTCAGCGCCGCCGCGCGCTCGTCGCGGGCCGCGATCAGAAGGGCGCGGATGGCAGGGGCCAGCGCTTCCTCGGGGCTGCGCAACTTGACGTGACGCAGCGCCTTTCCGCTGCCTTCCAGCAGGCCGGCGGGGTCGGGCAGATGCACACCCTGAAAGAAACCGAGGTTGACATGGAACCGAAAGGCCCGGGCATAGGCGTAGCCGGCCGTCATCCTGCTGCCCGGGAATCCCCAGCTCACCGTCTGCTCCTTCCGGCTCGCCGTCTCCACCGCATCCGGGTGCAATTCCTCGATCAGCCCGCGCAGCGCCGTCAGGATCGGGGCGAGGCCACCGGCCTCGGCAATCACCTCCTCGAAGCTGCCCAGGCGCCCGTCGGTCTGCATCACGCGGCCCGCACCGTGCGCTGTTCGATGCGCTTCTCATGCGCGCCCTGAACGAGGCGGTGCACGTAGATGCCCGGCAGGTGGATGTTGTCGGGGTCCAGCGCTCCGGGCTGCACGATCTCCTCGACCTCCATCACGCAGACCTTGCCACAGGTGGCGGCGGGCGGGTTGAAGTTGCGCGAGGTCTTGCGGAAGACGGCATTTCCGGTGGTGTCGGCCTTCCATGCCTTGACGATCGAGAGATCGGCGACGATCCCGCGTTCCAGTATGTAGGTCTCGCCGTCGAACTCCTTGTGCTCCTTGCCCTCGGCGATGACGGTGCCCACGCCTGTCTTGGTGTAGAAGCCGGGAATGCCGGCACCGCCGGCGCGCAGCCGCTCGGCCAGCGTGCCCTGGGGGGTGAATTCCAGCTCCAGTTCGCCCGAGAGAAACTGGCGCATGAACTCGGCATTTTCGCCGACATAAGACGAGATCATCTTGCGCACCTGACGGGTCTGCAACAGCAGGCCCAGCCCGAACTCATCCACGCCGCAGTTGTTCGAGGCGACCGTCAGATCCTTGACACCCGCCTCGCGGATCGCGGCGATCAGGTTTTCGGGGATGCCGCAGAGGCCGAAGCCACCCGAGGCGATAGTCATGCCGTCGAACAGCAGACCGTCCAGCGCCTCCGTCGCCGAGCCGAAGATCTTGTTCATCATGCGCCCCTTCCTGCCGGCCCTGTCGTTGCGGCGGGTTGTCGCGCGCCGGGCCGGGTCTGTCAATCGGCAGGCCGGGTCACTCGGCTGCCGGGCGCGCGCCGGACGCCGTCTTGCCGCCGGCCTTCCTGCCGTCACTCTTCCGGGCGGCAGGTTTGCGGGCCGAGGGCTTCGCCCCGGACTTGCCGGCACTCTTGGCGGTTCCGGCGGATTTTCCCGCGCCGCGGACGCCGGAGGCTTTCGATCCGGCCTTGCCGCGCCCGCCCGCCTTCGCCTTGCTGCCCGCCTTGGCCGCCACCAGCGCCAGCGCCTCATCCAGCGTCAGCGTCTCTGGATCGGCCTCCTTCGGCAGGGTGGCGTTGATCTTTTCCCATTTGACATAAGGGCCGTAGCGACCGTTCATCAGGTTGACCGCACCGCCATCGGGATGCGTGCCCAACTCGCGCAGAGGCGCCGCCGCCGCGCCGCGTCCGCCGCGGGCGGCCTTCTGCGCCAGAACCTCCACCGCCCGGTTCATGCCGATGGTGAAGACCTCATCGACCTCGGGCAGGTTGGCATAGACGCGGCCGTGGCGGACATAGGGCCCGAACCGGCCGATGCCGGCCTCCACCGCCTCCCCGTCCTCGGGATGCGGCCCGATGGTCCGCGGCAGGCTCAGCAGCATCAACGCACGGTCCAGATCAACCGTCTCGGGCGCCCATCCCTTGGGCAGCGATGCGCGCGGCGGCTTGGGCGCGTCGTCGCTCGGCTCTCCGCGCTGGACATAGGGGCCGAAGCGACCGGAGCGCAGGGTGATCGGATCGCCCGCGTCATGGCCGAGAAGGCGGCCTTCGGGCGGAATCCCGTCGCCTTCCCCACCCTGGGCCGAGAGCGGACGGGTATAGCGGCATTCCGGATAGTTGGAGCAGCCGATGAAGGCCCCGCCCGCACGTGAGGTGCGCAGGCTGAGCCGGCCGGCGTTGCAGCCGGGACAGAGCCGGGCATCCTTGCCGTCCTCGCGCGGCGGGTAGAGATGCGGGGCCAGTGCCTCGTCGATCGTCTCGAGCACCTCGGTGATGCGCAGATCGGCCGTTTCGGCGAGATGCGCCGAGAAATCGCGCCAGAACCATTCCAGGACATCCGTCCATTCCCGCGTGCCGGCCGAGATGTGATCGAGTTGCGCCTCGAGATCGGCGGTGAAGTCGTAACCGACGTAGCGCGAGAAGTAATGCAGCAGGAAGATCGTCACCAGCCGCCCCTTGTCCTCGGGGATCAGGCGGTTCTTGTCCTTGCGCACATAACCGCGGTCCTGGATGGTCGACACGATCGAGGCGTAGGTCGAGGGGCGGCCGATGCCGATCTCCTCCATCTTCTTGACCAGCGTGGCCTCGGTATAGCGCGGCGGCGGCTGGGTGAAATGCTGCACCCCCTGCACCCCGCCGTCCGCGTCCGTCACCACCCCCTCCGCAGCGGAAAAGGCGCCGGGCACGGCGCCGACCGTCTCGCCCACGGTGAGTTGCGGCAGGCGGCGGCCGTCCTCGTCTCCGTCGTCGTCGCGGCCCTCCTCGTAGACCTTGAGGAAGCCGTCGAAATGAACCACCTGGCCGGTGGCGCGCAGCCCGACCTCGCCATCGGCACTGGCAATGTCGACGGTGGTGCGTTCAAGCCTGGCCGCCGCCATCTGGCAGGCGAGCGTGCGCTTCCAGATGAGTTCGTAGAGCCGGCGCTGGTCGGCATCGGTCAGGCGGAGCCTTTCCGGCGCGGCGAGCATGTCGGTCGGCCGGATGCACTCATGCGCTTCCTGAGCGTTTTTTGCCTTATTCTTGTATATACGAGGTTTTTCAGCGACATAGGGGGCACCAAACAAAGTCTCGATGGCCTTGCGCGCGGCGCCGACCGCTTCGGGCGCCATGTCGATCCCGTCGGTCCGCATGTAGGTGATGTGGCCGGCTTCGTAGAGCCTCTGCGCCGCGCTCATGGCTTGCTTGGCCCCCATGCCGAACTTGCGGCTCGCCTCCTGCTGCAGGGTCGAGGTCATGAAGGGCGGCGCCGGCGAGCGGTTGACCGGCTTCGCTTCCACCGCCTGCACAGTGAGCGCGCGAGCGCTGACCGCCTGCACGGCCAGTTCCGCCTGCGGCTGGCTGGCGAGGTCGAAGCGATCGAGCTTCCTTCCGGCGAGGGCAACGAGTCGCGCCTCGAAGTTCTGGCCGCGCGGCGTGCGCAGCATGGCTGCCACGCTCCAGTATTCCTGCGGCCGGAACGCCTCGATCTCCATCTCGCGCTCGACGATAAGGCGCAGGCAGACCGACTGAACCCGGCCGGCAGATTTCGCCCCCGGCAGCTTGCGCCAGAGCACCGGCGAAAGATTGAAGCCGACGAGGTAGTCCAGCGCTCGGCGCGCGAGATAGGCACGCACGAGTTCCATGTCGACGTCGCGCGGATGCGCCATCGCCTCTGCCACCGCCGCCCTGGTGATTGCGTTGAAGGTCACGCGGCGAACCGGTGTGTCCTTCTTCAGCGCCTTCGACCTGGCCAAAGCCTCGGTCAGATGCCAGGAGATAGCCTCGCCCTCGCGGTCCGGGTCGGTGGCGAGGATCAGTTCGGGATCGGATTTCAATGCCTCGGCAATGGCCTTGAGGTGCTTGCGGCTGTCTGCGGCAACCTCCCAGGTCATGTCGAACCCCTGTTCGGGATCGACCGAGCCGTCCTTGGCCGGCAAGTCCCGGACATGGCCGTATGAGGCGAGAACGGTATAGTCGTCGCCAAGATACTTGTTGATCGTCTTGGCTTTGGCCGGGGATTCGACGACGACGACCGGCATGGAACCTCCCGCGGGGACTGCACAACGATGGTTGTAGCTATGGCGGCGCAGCGTCGGCGACAAGGGCGCGTGATGTCAATGCGCCGTCAGGGCGGCAGGCAGGGTGGGACCGCAGGCGCCTGTCACTGCGCCAGCGCGAGCAGGCCGCCGCGCTGGCGAATCACACGTCCGGCAAGCTCGAGTTGAAGGAGTTCCGGGGCAATCCGTGCCGCCGGCAACGCCAGATCGCGGATCAACTGATCTTCGGCCATTGGGCTGGGGCCGAGACAGGCGAGGATCGCCTGCTGCAGCCGGTCGCCGGTTGCCCGGGCAACCGGCGCATGCGCCGCCGGCTCCGGGGCGTCGGCTCCGGACGGTTGCGACGCCGGCGCCTGCAGATCGGGCCGCGCCTGCGGCCTCGGCGGTGGCTTGCAGCGGGCAGGCACGGCGGGCGCGCCCGGACTTCCTTGCAGCGCGGCAAGGATGTCAGCGGTGTCACGTACCAGCGTCGCCCCCTCGCGGATCAGCGTGTTGCAGCCGGCGGCGCGGGCATCGAACGGGTGCCCCGGAACCGCCATGACCTCGCGCCCCTGATCGAGCGCGTCGCGGGCGGTGATCAGACTGCCGGACCGGCTTGCGCCCTCGATCACCACCACCCCGGCGGCAAGGCCCGAGATGAGCCGGTTGCGACGCGGAAAATGCCGGGCCTGCGGCGCGAGGCCGATGGGTTGTTCCGAGATCAGCATTCCGCGTGCCGTGATTTCCGCGGCGAGTGGCGCATTCTCGGGCGGATAGACGATGTCGATGCCGCCCGCCATGACGGCGATCGTCCCGCCCTCCAGCGCAGCGGCGTGAGCGGCCGCGTCGATCCCGCGGGCAAGCCCGGAGACGACGACCAGCCCTGCCGCACCCAGCCCGGCGGCCAGCGCACGAGCGGTGCGCTGGCCCAGCGAGGAGGCATTGCGCGCGCCGACAAGCGCCACGGCGGGCCGGGCCAGGACGCCGGTATCGCCGCGACACCAGATCAGCGGCGGCGGGTCCGCGATTTCGGCCAGCGCAGCGGGATAGCGTGGATCGCCCAAAGGCAGCAGCACGGCCCCGGCGGCGCGGCCGGCGTCAAGCTCGGCGGCCGCAGCGGTCCGGCTGCAGGGGTCGTAATCGGCGACACCGGCGCTGCGGGCGATGGCCGGCAGCTCGGCGAGCGCCGCACCGGCGCTGCCATGCTCGGCCAGCAGGCGCAGGAAGGTGCCGGGGCCAACCCGGCGGGAGCGAATGAGACGAAGCCACGACAGCATGTCCTCTTCCGTCG
>SLBI01000288.1 GCA_007126375.1 Paracoccaceae bacterium | reverse complement strand
AGCGCCTCCGGCCCGCCCCGCACCGCGGCCGAACACGAAACCGATGGGTGACGGCGGCAGCCCATCCCCCTATGACAGCCGCATGCGACCGACCGACCTGCACCGTCCCGCCCTCCTTCTGTGCGCCGTGATCGCCGCAGCGATCGCCGTGCTCTCCCTCATTCCGGTTGCCGAGTTGCCAGGCCCGGCGCAACCGCAGAGCACCCGTGCAGCGCTGAACCAGCACATGCTGGCCTATGCGGTGCTGGTGTTCCCGGCGCTGGCGACGCGACCCGCCGCGGCGCTCTGGCTGCTGCCGGCGGCCGTGGCCTACGGCGCGGCGATCGAGCTTCTGCAGCCGCTGGTCGGCCGCGAACGGTCGGCCGCCGACATGCTTGCCAACGCCATCGGCGCGGGCATCGGCGCGGTGCTCGGCACCACCGTCCATGCGCTGGTGGCGCGCCGCGGCCGCTGAGCCATCACTCCGTTGCCCGCAGCGCCGCCCGTGTCTGCATCCGCGCCTGCAGCGGCCCCAGATCGGCCGCGCTCCAGATGCCGGTCCGGCCGCGCCCATCGGCGATCCGCGCGCCCTCCGGCAGCCCGGCCAGCCGTTCCGGCTTCACTCCAGGCCCGTTGAAGGTGACCGCGACGATGCCCGCCCGCCGCCGCCGCACATGCGGCAGCACCCGGCGCGCCCAGGTCACCGCCGCCAGCCGCGACAGGAACTCGCGCCGGAACGACACACCCAGCGTCCGCGGGATACCGCGCGGCCGTCCCTGCGCCGCCCAGGAGATGAACAGGTCGTCGATCTGCATGTGCCGCGGTTCGGCGCCCACCTCGGCATGCAGCGCCCGATACCGCTCGGCAAGGTCGGGCTCGGTCGCCGAACTCCATGCCATGATCGAGGAGTTGCCGACCGCATAGCGCCGTCCCCGCGTCATCCGGAAGGTCAGCCGTCGCAGCCGGCCGAAGCCGACCGGATTTCCCGGCGGCAACATGAAGATGTCGCCCGGCCTTTCCACCAGCGCCGCAAGCCGCCCCAGGTCGCCGGTGATCACGCTGTCGAGGTCGAGATAGATGCAGCGCATCCGCGCCGGCAGATCGGCACGCGAGAACACGGCGAGCTTGGCGACATGGCCCCAGCCGAAGCACTCGGGTCGGGCGAAGAAGGGCGGAAAGCGCCGTGCGGTGATCCCTGGATCCAGCCCGTCGCGGGGCCGGTCGGAGAACAGCACGATCCCCCGGCAGCCCGGCCCCAGCGCCCGCGCATCACGCGCCAGGCGGTTGACCTCGGCCACGCCATAGCCTTCGCCCCAGAGCGCGAGCACGAGGCACCAGCCCTCCGCATGCATCGGCCGCCCTCCGGTCCCGCCACGCCTTGCCCTCCGCCCGATAGCCAGCGCCCGCCGCGCTTGCAACGCCCCCGGAAGTCGCGCTCAGCCGTCGCGCAGCCGGAATCGCTGGATTTTTCCGGTCGCCGTCTTGGGCAGGGCCTCGGCGAAGACCAGCCGGCGGGGATACTTGTAGGGGGCGATGGTCGCCTTCACATGCTCCTGCAGCCGCGTGGCGGTGTCGCCCGACGGGGCGACGCCGGGTGCGAGCACGACATGCGCCTCGACGATCTGACCGCGGTCGGGATCGGGCGCGCCCACCACCGCGCATTCCAGAACGTCGTCATGCGCCAGCAGCGCCGCCTCGACTTCCGGCCCGGCGATGTTGTAGCCCGAACTCAGGATCATGTCGTCCGACCGCGCGGCGAAGTGGAAATACCCCTCCGCGTCCTGCCAGAAGCTGTCGCCGGTCAGGTTCCAGCCATCCCTGACGTAATCCCCCTGCCGCGGATCGTCGAGATAACGGCAGCCGGTCGGCCCGCGCACCGCGAGCCGGCCGACCTCGCCGCGCGGCTTCTCGGCCATGTCCTCGCCGACGATGCGCGCCTCATAGCCGGCAACCGGCTTGCCGGTGCAGGCGGGGCGCGAATCGCCGAAGCGGTTGGTGATGAAGATGTGCAGCATCTCGGTGGCGCCGATCCCGTCCAGCATCGGCTTGCCGGTCTTCTCCATCCACTCCTCCCAGACCGGCCCCGGCAGCGTCTCGCCGGCCGAGACGGCCGCACGCAGCGAGGACAGGTCCGCCCCCTCGGCCATCGCCTTCAGCATCACCCGATAGGCGGTCGGCGCGGTGAAGCAGACGGTGGCGCGATACTTCTCGATGATCTCGATCAGATTGGGCGGCGAAGCATTCTCCAGCAGCACCGCCGAGGCGCCGAAGCGCAGCGGAAACACCGCCAGCCCCCCCAGCCCGAAGGTGAAGGCCAGCGGCGGCGAGCCGACGAACACATCCGCCGGGTTCACCCCCAGCACCTCGCGCGCATAGCCGTCTGCGATGATCATCAGATCGCGGTGGAAGTGCATCGTCGCCTTTGGAAGGCCGGTGGTGCCGCTGGTGAAGCCCAGCAGCGCCACGTCGTCGCGCCCCGTGCGCACCGCCTCCCAGGTCACCGGCTTGTCCAGCGCGGCGCGATCGAGCTCCGCGTCATGGTTCGCGGTGCCGTCGAAGCCCACCACCGCGCGCAGGAACCGCGAGGTCTTGGCGCAGGCCACCATCTCTTGCATCAGCCGCGTGTCGCAGAGCGCCAGCGCAATCTCGGCCTTGTCGACGATCTTCGTCAACTCGCCGGCGCGCAGCATCGGCATGGTGTTCACGACAACAGCGCCGGCCTTGGTCGCGGCCAGCCAACCGGCCACCATCGCCGGGTTGTTGGCCGAACGGATCAGCACCCTGTTGCCGGGCTTCACGCCGTAATTCTCGACCAGCGCACGCGCCAGCCGGTTGGTCCAGTCGGCGAGTTCCTTGTAGGTCCGCCGCCGGCCGTTGCCCACCAGCGCGGTGCGGTCGCCGAAACCGCGCTCGACCATGCGGTCGGTCAGCTCCACCGCGGCGTTGAGGTGTTCGGGGTAATCGAAACCCTGCAGACGCAGCTCCGGCCACAGATCCGCCGGCGGCAGCCGGTCGCGGGCGAAACTGTCGACATGCGCACTCGGTCCCAGTTGCATAGCGCCCTCCCCTGCCTTGCGCGGGCAGCGCCCGCGCGCCCGCACGCCTCAGTCCGGCACCACCGCAGTGGCCTCGATCTCGACCAGCGCCCGGTCCTCGACCAGCGCCGCCACCTGCACCAACGCCATCGCCGGGAAATTCCGCCCGATCACGGCGCGATAGACCCGCCCCACCTCGCGCAGATTGTCGAGGTAAAGCCGCTTGTCGGTCACATACCATGTCAAGCGCACCAGATGCTCCGGTCCGGCGCCACCCTCGGCCAGCACGGCGACGATGTTGCGCAGCAACTGGTCAACCTGCCCGACGAAATCGTCGGTCTCGAACTCCTGCGCACCGTTCCAGCCGATGAGCCCGCCCAGAAAGAGCATCCGCCCCCGCGCCGACACACCGTTGGCGTAACCTGCCGCCGGCTTCCAGCCAGCCGGATGCAGCACCTCATGCCCGCTCATGGCGCCTCCTTCCCCTCGCCCACCTCGGCGCATCGTCCCCACAGCGCACCGCGCAGGCCTTCAAGTGCAGCGGGGCCCGACCAGCAGCGCCCCGGCAGATCCCGGCGACGTGCTCCCGAGCGACACCGGAGGTCT
>SLBI01000003.1 GCA_007126375.1 Paracoccaceae bacterium | reverse complement strand
GACGGCGACCGGGTGATGACGGCGGCCGCGGTGGCGGGGCTGATCGGCCCCGGGCTTGCCCCGGACCGGCGGGCGCTGCTGCTGGCGATGGCCGAGGCGGCCTTCGCGCCGCTGCGCCGGGACGGGCCGTTCGACGTGGCGGCCGAGGACATCGTGCGCAAGCTGGGCGACATGGCGCTGGCCGGCGGTCTGGGGCTGAGCGCCGAGGGCGGGCTCGAGGGGCTGGACCATGTGCCGCCGATGGACACGCTGTTCCTGCAGCGCAAGCTGGGCGGGGTCTATCTGCTGGCGCACCGGCTGCGGGCGCGGATCGACTTCGGGCCGCTGCTGGCGCCGCGGCTGCGGGCCGCCTAGCCGGCCGGCGTCGGGTCATGGAACCGCTTTTGCAGCGGCTGCGCCCAGAAGGCATCGGACTGCAGCAGGCGGGCGAAGGCGGCCGCGGCGCCGCCGGCGCCGAAGCCGGTGTCGCGGGGATGGCGCCGGCCCCATTCCTCGGCGAGGAACCGCAGGATGGCGGCGCGGTCGTGGGCGTCGGCGCGGTGCAGCGACGGCCCGCCGCCGCGGTTGGTCTGGCGCGTGCCGACATCGAGGCTGGGGATGCCCAGAAACGGCGCCTCGCGCACCCCGGCCGAGGAATTGCCGACCAGGCAGGCGGCGTTGCGCAGAAGCTCGGAAAACCAGGCGAAACGCATCGAGGGCAGGCTGCGGAACCGCGCCGCCGGCAGGGTGGCGATGACGGCGAGGATGGCGTCGCAGCCGGGGTCGTTGTTGGGATGGATCACCACGAACTGCCGCCCCGACGCCTCCAGCGCGCCGAAGAACGCGGCGGCCTGCGCGGCGATGCTGTCCTGTTCGGTGGTGACGGCGTGGAAGGTGGCGATGCCGTAGTCGGCGAAGGGGATGGCGTAGCGGTCGCGCACCGCGTCGAGCGTCACCCCCGAGGGCAGGGCGTGGCTGTCAAGCTCGGGCGAGCCGATCACGGCGACGGCGGCGGCATCCTCGCCCATCGCCAGCACCCGCGCGCGCGCGGCGTCCGAGCTGACCAGATGCATGGTGGCGAGCTTGGTGTTGCAGTGCCGGAACACCTCGTCGATGGTGCCCGACACCTCGCCGCCCTCGACATGGGCGCATCTGAGCCCGTTGGTGGCGGCGACGAAGGCGGTTGCCATCGCCTCGACCCGGTCGCCATGCACGACGATCAGGTCGGGCCGGGCCTGGCGGACGAAATCGGAAAACCCGATCACCGTCTTGGCGAAGATCATGTCCTGCGGATCGCCCTCGCGCTGGTTCAGGAACTCGGCCACCTCGACGCCGGCCATGCGGTGCACCTCGAGCTTGGTCAGCCCGTAGCGGTCGAGCATGTGCATGCCGGTCACGAAGAAGCCGATGCGGAAGCCGGCGTCACGGGCGGCGACGGCCAGCGGTTCGAGCTTGCCGAAATCGGCACGCGTGCCGGTGACGAAAAGGATGTGGCGCATGGGGCAGGCTCCGCCTCGGGGTGCGCACGCGGCTTAGGCGATGCGCCGCAGCCGGACAAGCGCGGGTGTCAATCGCGGAAGACCCGCCGGGCCAGCATCACGCGTGCGGCGGCGGTGACGAGACAGAGTGCCCCGAAGATCCACGCGAGCGGCGCGAAGTGCCCGGGCCAGAGACAGAGCGCGGCGAAGAACAGGATTGTTTCCGAACCCTCCAGCAGCCCGGCGGTGAAGTAGAGCGATTTCACCCCGTGGCTCTGCGTCCGCATCCGGCGTTTTTCGGCCAGGATCGCGAAGCCGAGGAAACTGGCGCCGTTGACATAGAAGGTCAGGATCAGGAACGCGCCCGCGGTCCCGTTTGCGGCCGGATCGAACAGCACGAAACCGAGTGGAACGGCACCATAGAACAGGAAATCAGCGGTGATGTCGAGATAACCGCCGAAATCGCTTGTGCCGCGGGCGCGCGCCACCGCACCGTCGAGCCCGTCCAGCAGCCGCGAGACGATGATCAGCGCGAGCGCCAGAAGGAAGGCGCCGGCCGCCACCGCTGCGGCGGCGGCGAGCCCTGCCGCCAGACCCGCCAGCGTTACCCCGTTCGCCGACGCCCCGGCTGCGGCCAGCTGGCGGCCCAGGCGATCCAGCGGCGGGTCGATCAGGGGGCGAAGATGACGGTCCAGCATGGCGCCGCAACATTGGTCCCTGCCGACGGCGCAGGCAAGCGTGGCACGCAGGCGCGGCAGTGGCCGGCAGCGGCGTCCCTCAGCCCTGAGCCGGCTCGGTGTCCTCGGGGCTGGCGGCACCGTTGGCGCCGGAAGCAGGGGGGGCGTCTGCAGCCTCGTCGGTCGGGCGGTGACGGGCGATCAGCGCCTCGATCTGGTTCATCGAGATCAGATGCGCCTGGATCAGATCGAGATCGCCCGAGCGGAACAGCGCCAGCACGCGCTCGTCGGGCAGGCCGCGCAGCCGTTCGGCCGAGACCCGCAGAAACCCGGTGACCGACCCCTTGCGCCCGCCGGGCAGCGTGTAGTCGATGCGCGCCTCCTCCAGCAGGCCGCTCTGGTCAAGCCGCTTGCAGAAGGCCTCGGTGCGGGCGAAGACAGCCTGGTATTCCTCGGCGAAGCGCAGCACGTTGCGGGTGTATCCGGTCTCGACGCCCTCGGCATCGAACATCCGCTCCCCCAGACCCTTGTCGTTCACCCCCTCGAAGCTCTCGTCGATGCACAGCGTCAGGCGGTCGCTGTCGGGCTGGGTGGCGAAGACGAAGGGATAGCGGCGAAAGAAGGCAGGCACATAGCGGCCGTCCCAGCTGCCGTCCGCGGCGACGAAGAGATTGCTGTCGCGTTCGACGCCGAGCAGAGCGACGCAGACGAGGCCGCCGTCGGTCCGGGCGAAGACGACCGGCATCTCGGCGGCGGCGCGGGCGAACTCCACATCCACCAGCGGCACCGAATTGGTGCCGCGGGCGAAGCCGAAGCTGGTCGTCTGGCGCACCGAAAGGTTGCGGTGGGTCGTCCGGTTCAGCGGAGCGACCTTGTCGTAGATCAGAAGCTGGCGTGCCATGCGGGTTCCCTGTCCTGGTCACCCCGCAGGTGGCCAGCCACCGCCGCCGGTGTCAACCTCCGGCATCGCCCGCGGCGTCGCGCCACAACCACAGCCCGCCCAGTGCCAGATCGGCGGTGAACGCACGGCCGATCGCCACCAGACCCAGCCGACGAAGCCGGGCCGGATCGAGCGGGCGGTCGATCCGGTGCGGCCGGAAACCGCCGAACCGCAGCTGCAGGATGCGCCACTTCGGCCCCGCGGCGAATTCCTGGCGCCAGGACTGCCACGGCCGGGCGGTGGTATCGTCGCGCAGATGGACCCCGTAGCGCTCGCCGTTGCCCAGCACCGCGACGCCGATGCCGTCCCAGGCGGTCGCATCCAGCACCTGCCCGCGCGGGGCGAGATCGAGCGCCATCTGCAGGAAGCCGCCATTGTTGGCGAGGCTGACCTTGCCGGTCAGCCGCAGCGCCGGCCGGCCGGCCAGGGTCTCGCGCGCCAGCCCGCCGGTGCTGATCCCGCCCATCACCCCGTCGGTGACAAGTTCCCAGCATGCGCCGTTCGCCGCCTGCGGGAACGGGTGCGACAGATCGTCGATGATCCGGCGTGAGTCGTGCCTGGCGTCTGTCAAGCTGTCGGACATGGCGTTTCCCGGGCGAGGGGCTCAGTGTGGACCGCAGGGCGGGCTTCGGCAAGCGGCAGCGCGCGCGAGCCTGTCAGGGACACGCCCTCTTTCCCCTGCGGCCGCGATGCTCTATCTCCGCCGCCAGCGTCGCGAGGAGCTCATGGCCGAACCTTCCCTTCCCGATCCGGAGCGCGCGGATTACCGCGACGCGATCTCCTCGATCGAGGAGATCATCGAGGATGCGCGCAACGGGCGCATGTTCATCCTGGTCGATCACGAAGACCGCGAGAACGAGGGCGATCTGGTGATCCCGGCGCAGATGGCCACGCCGGCGGCGATCAACTTCATGGCCATGCATGGCCGCGGCCTGATCTGCCTTGCGCTGCCCGGCAGCCGCATCGACGCGCTGGGCCTGCCACTGATGAGCGCCAAGAACACGTCGCGGCACGAAACTGCCTTCACCCTGTCGATCGAGGCGCGCGAGGGGGTGACCACCGGCATCTCCGCGCATGACCGCGCGCATACAATTGCCGTGGCGACCGACCCGACGAAGGGCGCGGCCGACATCGCCACGCCCGGGCATGTGTTTCCTCTGCGCGCGCGCGAGGGCGGCGTGCTGGTGCGGGCGGGGCATACCGAGGCGGCGGTCGATGTGGCGCGGCTGGCCGGGCTCAACCCCTCGGGCGTGATCTGCGAGATCATGAACGAGGACGGCAGCATGGCGCGGCTGCCTGACCTCGTCGGCTTCGCACAGCGGCACGGGCTGAAGATCGGCACCATCTCGGAGCTGATCGCCTATCGCCGCCGGCACGACAATCTGGTGGCCGAGTGCGCGGTGCGCCCGGTGGTCTCGGCCCATGGCGGCGAGTGGCTGATGCGCGTCTTCACCGACGAGACGCAGGGCGCCGAGCACATCGTGCTGGCCAAGGGCGATCTGACCGGGCCCGAGCCGGTGCTGGTGCGGATGCATGCGCTCGATCCTCTGGCCGATCTGCTGGGCATCGACCCGACCCATGCCGGCGATCTGCAGGGCGCGATGCGGGTGATCGCCGAGCGCGGCCGGGGCGTGGTGGTGCTGCTGCGCGACATCCACATGAAGCTGGCGCTCGAAGGCGAGGGATCGCCGCAGACGCTGCGGCAATACGGCCTTGGCGCGCAGATCCTTGCCGCGCTGGGTTTGCAGGCGATCACGCTGGTCACCAATTCGCCGCAGCCGCGGGTGGTGGGGCTGGACGCCTACGGGCTGTCGATCACCGGCACCTGCCCGATCCCCAAGGCCCCCCCTGACAAGGACTGAGCCCATGGCCGGAACCGAAGCCTACTGCAGCCTGCCGCTTCCCGCCCTCGACCGTCCGGCGCGGCTGCTGGCTGTCGTCGCCCCCTATTACCGCGACATCGCCGATGCGCTGATCGCCGGAGCCAGAGCCACCGCCGCGCGCGTCGGCGCGGACCTCGACCTGATCGAGGTGCCCGGCGCGCTGGAGATCCCGCCGGCAATCCGGCTGGCGCATCTTCATGCGAATTACGAGGGTTTCGTCGCGCTCGGCTGCGTGATCCGCGGCGAGACCACGCATTACGAGACGGTGTGCAACGACAGCTCGCGCGGGCTGATGCTGCTCGGGCTCGACGGGGCGCTGATCGGCAACGGCATCCTGACCGTCGAAAACCGTGACCAGGCGGTGGTGCGTGCCGACCCCGAGGGGCAGGACAAGGGCGGCGGCGCGGCGGCCGCGGCGCTGCATCTGATCGCGCTGGGCCGTCGATGGGCATCGGCACGCGGCAACGTCGGCTTTCGCCCCGGCGAGGGCGAGTTCCGCATCGCCGATCGGGAGACGGGCCGCGCATGAGCACGCCCGGGACCATCTCCGCGCAGGACCGCCGCGACGCCCGACGGCGCGCCCGCTCCGCCGCGCGGCTGCATGCCGTGCAGGCGCTGTTTCAGATGGAGGCTGCCGGGCAGGGCAGCGACGCCGTGATCCGCGAGTTCGAGGATCACCGCATCGGAAAGGCGCAGGAGGAGGGCGGCGCAGCGATCGAGTCCGACATCGAGCTGTTTCGCCAGCTGACCGGTGCTGCGGTGACATGGCAGGCGCGGATCGACCAGATGACCGACCGCGCGCTGGTCGAGAAATGGCCGATCGCGCGGATCGACCCGACGCTGCGGGCGCTGTTTCGCGCCGCCGGTGCCGAGTTGGTCGAGAACGAAACGCCGCCGAAAGTCGTCATCACCGAGTTCGTCGAGGTGGCACGCGCCTTCTTTCCCGAAGGTCGCGAGGGGGGCTTCGTCAACGCCGTGCTGGATCACATGGCCCGCGAGGCGCGGCCCGAGGCGTTCTGATCCCGGCCGTGCCGCGGATGCGGGCCGCCGGCCCGGGCATGCGCCGGGACACGTCCGATCCGGACGGTGCCATGATATTGCGCGCTCGCGTTCGGTGCGACCTTGCCACCTTCACCCCGGCTTTGCTTTCCCACGGCAGCCGCCCTACCTATGTGTGAGCAGCCAAAGGAGCCGCCCATGCCCGCACTCGTCCGCCTCTACATTCGTCACTGCCTTATCGGTTTCGCCATAGCCGGGGCCTTCACCGCGGGGCTGTTGTGGCTGAACGTGGCAAACCTGCAGCATCTGGTGCTGAACACTTCGGGTGGGGCGCTGGCCGTGTTCCTGCTGTTCTTCTTCAACGGGCTGCTGTTCGCCGGGGTGCAGTTCGCCATCGCCGTCATGGGCATGGCGGAGAAGCCCGATCATGGCGGCGGTGCCGCACCGCGCATCCCCATGTCGGATATCTTCGCGCCCGAGCCGGTGCGCATCCCGGTCCAGGACGAACACGCGTCTCGGCGCTGAATGGGTGGCGGGCCCGCAGCGACCGTGAAGGCCTGAATTTTCCCGAGAGCCTGGACTGACCAGGTGGGAGCCGGAATTACCGGGGCCAGGGCCCCGGCAGAGCCAGCCCCCTCGGAAATGCTTATCGGCCACTGGAAAAAGGGCCTCGCACGAGAAGAGCAGCACCCGCCAGCGCACAAGCTAGGGCGCTGCGGCGGGTTCCGCAAGGGTTGCACGGTGTTCCCGCACCGTTCATGCTTCCGGGCATGCTCGTGCCGCCCTGCGCCCCCCTGCGCCTGACCCCCGGACAGCGCCTCGCCCGCGGTGTGTGCCGGGCGCTGGCAGCCCGCGGATTTGCCTGCGTCGAGGAGATGGTGCCGGCGCCGGGTCTGCGTGTGGACGTCATGGCGCTGGGAGCCAAGGGCGAGTTCTGGGTGGTGGAATGCAAGTCGGGCCCGGCCGATTTCCGTGCAGATCGCAAGTGGCAGGGCTATCTCGACTGGTGCGACCGCTTCTTCTGGGCGGTGGCGCCGGATTTCCCGCAGGAGTTGCTGCCCGGGGACACGGGGTTGATCCTTGCCGATGCCTTCGATGCCGAGATCCTGCGCATCGGCCCCGAGCGTCGTCTCGCGCCGGCCCGGCGCAAGGCGCTGGCGCATGGATTTGCCCGGCTTGCCGCACTGCGGCTGCAGGCGTTGCGCGATCCCGGGCCCGAGGCGGCGATCCGCGCCGGTCTCAGCGCTTCCGACGTCTGATCCTGCCGTTGCCGCCCTTCGTTGCCGGCGCCGCGGCAAGTGCGCGGGCCCGCTCGGCGGCGGCACGCAGTTCTTCGGCGATCTCCTCGGCCTCGTCCGGCTCGAAGTCGAGCGGCAGATCGACCCCTTCGGCGGCGATGTAGATGCGTACCTTGCCCAGAGTTGTCGGGCCGATCTGCAGATCCGCCGCGATGTCACTCTCGCTGTCGATCCCCATGACCGCCTCCGTGCTGTCCGCGTTTCGCCTATGCCGCCGCCGCCGCGCCGATGCAAGCGCCGGCGATGGCTCCGGTCTTGCAATCGCGCGGACCCGGCGATACATCCGCTGCGAGTGCCGCCTTAGCTCAGTTGGTTAGAGCACCAGATTGTGGATCTGGGGGTCCCCCGTTCGAGCCGGGGAGGCGGTACCATCCAACATCCTGTTCTCCTTTCGGTTTCACCATCGCGCCCGAAACGGCCGGAGAGGCGGTTTGCAGGCGGTTTGCAAATGCGGCGCTGGGCGACGCCTCAAAGGCCCGGATTGCTGCCACCGCTGCAGCCCGAGTCCGCTTGCGGTAGCGATCGAGGATCGAAGCGGCGCTCTTGAGCGTGTGGCCGGTGATCGCGCAGATCTGGCCCAGCTCGGCCCCGGCCTCGAACAGCAACGTGACGGTCGTGCCGCGCAGGTCTCGTAGTTGCAGCCGCTCGGACGGATCGACGCGCCACAGGCCAGCCGCCCGCATGTGCGCCGCCCAGGCCTTGGATAGCGCCTTGTCGTCCTGCTCCGTGAACCAGGGCCGGCCATCGGCGCGGGTTAGGATGTACGGTCCCGTCCTCGACATGCCGTCCAGCATCCGCCGCAGCGCGTCGGTCACGGGGATATGCACCGGCTCGCCTGTCTTGCGCTGGGTCAGTCGCAGCGATGCGCCGTCATAGTCTTCCCAGCGGATCCGGATCACATCGCCGTAGCGCTGGCCAGAGTGCATGAACAGAATCATGGCCCGCTGCAGCTCCAGTGGCGCGACGCGCATGAACCTCGCCACGTCCGACTCGGTCCAGATCATCTCCGACCTGTCACCATGGTGCTGCCGCTCGAATCCCTCGGCCAGAGGGTTCGCCGGGATGCGTCCGCGGCGCTTCGCCCGTTTCAGGATCAGTGCCAGGAGCGCCAGCGCGTTGTCGGCCTCGCGCGGGGTGTCGAGCGCCAGCTCCTCGTGCCAGTCGAGGAACACCCCGGCCGCCCTCGGCGAGCCCAGCGCGCGCAGCGGCATGTCACCGAAGACGGCCTCGAGCTTGCCGACCAGGCGACGGTACTCACGCTTCGTGCTGTCCGCCCGCTTCGCGTAGGCGGGGCTGCGCAGATACTTGCCCAGCTCGTGCGCCAGCGTCGCAGCGCGCGCCGGGCGCGAGGCCTCGGCCGCGGCCAGTGCGGCGACAAATTCGGGTGAGCCGGGGTCGCCCGGCAGGCGCAGGCCGGTCGCGCGGTGGTAGTGGTACACGGCAACGCGGCCACCGGCGAGCCGCTTGCGGACGGTGTTGATGCCCCTCATCCTAGCCCGCACCGCGACGCCCCTTCTGCCAGCGCTCCAGCTCCGCGTCGGCGTCCGACTCAGCCGCCCCTGCGAATTTGACGCGCACGACCTTGCCCGGCGCAACCTCCAAGCCTTCGATCGGCAGGCCGAGGGCGCGCGCCTGGTCCAGCACGCGCTGGATATCCGCCTTCGTCGGCATCCGCTCCGACAGCGGCGTCGGCGTCCTAGGTTTCTTGGGCTTGGCAGTACCGTCCATGCCTCAGCCCCTCCGATACGGCTGCCGGCCGATCTGCACCACGCGAGACGGCAGCACCTGCCGGTCGTAGGCGCCCAGCGCCTGCTGCGTGACGTTGACGGCAACGCCCTGCGCGACGGTTTCGACGCGGGTGGCGAAGGCCGGGGACTCGTGGATGTAGATGTCTACGCGGCCCGTCCCGCCGCCGTCGCCGCGGGTGTGGTCGATGACGGTCTCGTTGGGGTGCAGCATCGCCATGAAGCCGCCGCGCCCGTCCAGCCCGCCGGATCGCGGGCCGTAGCCGGTGAATCCGCCACCCTCGAACGGGCGCGGCATCGGCCGGATCGCCGGCAGCGACGGCCCCGAAACCAGAGTCGGGCCGGAGAAGGCGCCGAAGATCGACGACAGCAGCATGTTGAAGCCCCGCCGCGCCAGCATCTGCGCCATGTCCCGCGCCAGCGCGGCGATCGCGTCGCGCGCCTTGACCGTGCCGGTCACGATCCCGACGAAGGCGGCCTCGAAGCTGCCCTTCATCTGCTGCGCCATCTGCGACAGCGTGCCCATCGGCGCGGCCATGTTCGATTCCATGCCGACGCGCATGCCGTCCATCAGGTCGTGGCCGATGGCGGCGAACACGCGCGAGGGCGACTGCGTCTCGAAGATGCGCCGGGCCCAGCCGGGCAACTCGGGCAGCTTCTGCCAGGCCCAGTCCTTGAGGTCCTGCCACGCATCATCGAGGCCCTGCCGCAGCCCGTCGATGATGTCGCGGCCGACCTGCGCCATCCGTCCGGGCAGCTCGCGGAACCAGTCCACCATCGCGTCGAAGCGCTCGCGCACCCATGTCAGCGCCTGCTCGACGGCAACCTCGATCGACTCCTTCATCGACCAGAACGCATCGGCGATGTCGGCCACGAACTCGGCGGCGCGGTCGCGGGCCTCGCTCAGCCTCTCGCCCATCGTGTCGGCCAGCCCCCGCGCCCAGTCGACCAGCCCGTCCTTCCACCGCATCAGATGCGGCCAGGCCGCCACCAGCCCGACCACCAGGAGCCCCACGGCGGCGGCGGCCAGCACGAAGGGCGAGGCGAGCAGCGCCACCGCCTTCGTCACCGCTGCCAGCCCGAGCAGCAGCGGCCCGCCGACGACGACCATGCCGGCCAGCTTGGCGAACCACTCCACCGCCTCGGGTGGCAGCGCCTGCACCGCCTTGACGACCTCCAGCGCCTTCTCGGTCAGCCCGATCAGCGCCGGCAGCAGCGACTCGGACACCGCCCGCGCCAGCGCCGTGCCGGTCTTCTGCAGGCGCGCGAGGTTGTCATTGAACTTGGCAGCCGCGGCGGCGGCTTCACCGCTCACGGTCAGTCCCATCTCCCGCGCCTCGCGCCGATACTCGGCCAGCGCGGCGGCGCCGGCTTCCAGCATCGGCAACAGATCGGCGCCGGTGCGGCCCATGAACTTCTGCGCGGCGGCGACCCGCTCGGCGCCCTCCGGTATGGCCGCCAGCGCATCGGCGACGTCACCCAGCAGGTCCTCGGTCGAACGCATTTCGCCGTCGGCATCGCGCAGGGCGATTCCCAGCGCCTCGAAATCGCCGGGGTTCTCCACCGCGCGCCGCGACAGCGACGTCAGCGCGCGTTCCAGCCCCTCCAGGCTCGATCCGCTCATCTCGGCGGCAAACTGCAGTTCGCTCAGCGCCTCGACCGGCATGCCCACCCGAGACGCGGCCTTGCCCAGCTCGTCGGCGGCGTTGACCTGCTGGCGCAAGGCCAGCGTCACGCCCGCGCCGATGGCGGTCAGGGCGATGCCGGCGCGGCGCATCTGCCGGCTGGCCTCAAGCATCGACGTCCGCACCGCCTCGCCCATCTCGCGGGCGCGGTCGGCCAGCGTCCCGAACGCCTGGCCGCCGGCCTCGCCCAGCCCTTCCATTTCGGTCTGGACGCGGCGCGCGCCGTCGGTCGTGAAGCGGACGCTCAGCCGTTTTTCAGCCATTGTCGCCCCGCCCATGCAGCACTGTCAAAGCTGGCCGCCGATCCGCGTCGGCGCCGCGCCCCGGCGTCTCGGCTGTGCCAGGCGGGCTGGCGACGTCGAAACTCACGCCCGCCCCGGCGCTCAACGCCGCGAGCGCCGCGAGCGCGACGAAAGCTGTTGCCTGAGCGGGCGAGATACCGGCCTCGGCCGCCAGCCGGTCGGCCTCAGCCGCCACTAGCCGCCTTGTTGGCCCCAGGTCCGGCGTGTTGTTCATTTTTGCAGTTGCCTCCGGCGGGTGGTGGCCCGCCGGCCGGAAGGTGGCCGGCGGGGGTGCTGGCGGCGTCACCGGGTGAACATGCCCGGCCGCCGCTGCGGGTGTTTGCCGGCACCGCCCGCTGGCCGGCCCGCGCAGGAGAACACCAGATCGCGCGGGCGAAGTCGGATCACCCGCCGGCGTTACGATACCAGGTCGCGGTTTCGACGAACTTCGCGTCCAGCGTCCAGACGCTGCGGAACTCCATGCCCAGCGTATTCCAGCCGGCGCGGCTCTCGATCCGCGGGGCGGCAGCGCCGTCCAGGAAGGCGTGGGCGAGCCCGTCATAGCGGCCCGGATCGCCGCACACATACCAGGCGGTCGCGCTGGTGAACCCCGGCTCCACGATCAGCTCCAGCGCCCCGGCGAAGGGGTTGGCGTCGCTGGTCTTGGTCGCGTCGATGTCGGCCAGCAGCTTCTGCGCGGTCGTCTCCAGCTCGGGCGGCACGATCAGCCCCCACGGCTCGACCGACAGGATCGCGCCCTTGAGCCCCTTCTGCCGGCGCATGGCGAGGCGCGCGGCGGACAGGGTGGTGATGTCCAGCGCCGCGCCGGACGCCGCTACGTTGCCGTGGCTGCTGTGGAACATCGGCTGCCCGTCTGCCATCGTCTGACCCAGCCCCGCATTGGCGAGAAGCGGCTCCAGCAGCACCGCGCGCAGCCGCTCGACGTTGCCCTCGGCCATCCGGTTGACGATCTGGTTGAGCGCCCCCACGGCCGTCGCGTCATTGGTCAGCGCCTGATTGCTCAGGTTGATCCCAATCGCGAAGTCGCGGACGCGCGGCAGGAACTCGCCCTTTTCTTCCATCGTGGTGTGCTCGATCTCACCGCCCTCGGCGATCTCCGCCGGCATCCCGGTCTCCGACAGGGTCTGGCTGCGGCCCGGCCGGTAATCGAAGCGGTCCACCCGGTGCGAGGCGCGCGCCAGATCGGGCATCCGTTGCTGAATGCGCCGGGCCACGGTGTTGCCGAGGGCGCCCTCCAGGATCAGGGGGAAGTCGCTGGTGCTGTGCGTCGCCATGCGCACCGCCTCGACCTCGTTGAACGGCCGCAGCCCCTGCATCCGGCAGGCCTGCATCGCGACCTCGGCGAGCGTCATCCGCGCGCCGTCGCGGGCAAGGGCGGAGTGCTCGCCCTTGGGGTCGAGCTTGGCGCAGATGCCGGAGATGACCTTCTCGCGGAAGCCCGCGCCGGCATCCCAGCTATCGCCCACGGTGGCGTGGGTCGGCCGCCCGTGCATCGGAATATCCAAGTCTCCGGCCTCCTTCCATTTGCGCAAGATGATCGTCGTGGCCTCGTCCAGCGGGGTGCCGGCAGCACGCTGCTCGACGACCTCCTCGGCTTCGGCGAGGCAGACCGCACAGCCGGTGGCGTGCCGCTCCCAACCGCCCTCGGGCCGTTCGAAGCAGTCCAGGAGGTGCCGGTGGGCGAGGAAGTCCTCACACCCGCAGTAGCAGCGCACCTGCGTGAACGCTTCACGGTCGGCGACCGCCGCCTCGTAGAGGACCTGGTGCTCGGCCGGCAGGGACGCGAGCTCGACCTCGCCGCCGGGTGCGACCTGCAGCATCTGCGGCGCCTCGTGATCGCTGGCCTCGTCCTGCGTTGGGGGGGCACCGACGAGCCAGACCGCGACGGCGAGCGCCGTCACCGACACCGCCAACGCCCACCACGGGCGGCCGCTGACACTCCCGGCCTCGGCTTCCACGCTCGCTCCCTTCGCACCGCAATCGCTGACGACACGATGATGCCGGTGGCTGGTGTGGGCAGCGGCAAGGACGCCTCAAGGAACCGTCAAGTCCGGGCGGGAGCCGGCCTCGCGCCGGTGGTGTCGCGACCGAAACGTCGGAGCCGGAGCGCGTTGAGGACGACGCTGACGCTGGAGAACGCCATAGCAGCACCCGCGATCATCGGGTTCAGCATGCCGATCGCCGCCAGCGG
>SLBI01000025.1 GCA_007126375.1 Paracoccaceae bacterium | reverse complement strand
TCGCCGTCGCCGTCGCCGTCGCCGGCTGCGGTGCGAATCGCAGTTCCCGAGGCAAGGCCAGGTCACAAGGCAAGGCAGACTCCGACAGTCTCCGCAACGCCGTCATGCGCTGCCGCGGCGCAGCCTAGCACGCGTGGCGCCACTGCCCAGTCCGCACAGCGTGCCCGGCGCCACACGCGACGGCACGGATGCATGAGCCGGCTCGCGCCGGGGGCGCCGATGTGGCATCAGGTGAGCCGTGCGGACGTGGCGGAACGGGTAGACGCAGCAGACTTCATTGGAGTGCCCGGCGGGAAACCGCCGGTGCAGAACCGCTCAAATTCGGGGAAAGCTCTGGGCCGCGCGCCCGTGCCGATCCCGAGCCAAGCCCGGGCGCGCCCGGGAAGGTGTAGAGACTAGACGGGCGGCGCCTAAGGCGCCCGGCGCAGGCCGGGGCTAGGGCGAAGGGATAGTCCAGACCACGAACGCCGGCCCGGTCGGGCGCGGCGGCGGCGAAAGCCGAAGTGGTACGAAAATCTGCTTCTCCGGAGGAGAGTGCGGGTTCGAGCCCCGCCGTCCGCACCACTCGAGCGCATCAGGAACTCCGCAAACGTCATTGATTCTTCACGGGTAATGATTACGATTACCTGCTCATCCCGGTTCGTCCGATGACGTGCCCTGCCGCGAGGACGCCGTCTATGCCATCCCGCCAGATCGCCCCGCCCCCCGTCGACCCGCCGTGCGCGCCGCAGCCGCTGGTGCAGGTGGCGGCGCTCTGCACACGGGCCGGACAGGGCGGGGGGCCAAGCGAGGTGCTTCTGGTGACCAGCAGGGGGACCGGGCGCTGGATCCTGCCCAAAGGCTGGCCGATGACCGGCCGCACCCTTGCCGAGGCCGCCGCCATAGAGGCCTGGGAAGAGGCCGGCGTGCGCGGCCGCGCCGAGGCCGAACCGCTGGGCAGCTACCGGGCCAAGAAGGTCACCGAAGACGGCAGCGCGCTGCCCTGTCGGGTGCAGGTGTTCCGTGTGCGGGTCGAGGACCTTGCCGATGATTTCCCGGAGGCTGGCCAGCGTCACCGTCGCTGGATGCCCGCCGGAGTCGCCGCCGGGTTGGTGTGCGAACCGGATCTCTGCGAGTTGCTGCGCCGGCTGTGACCCGGCCCGCCGGCGCGAACGCCGCCCTGCCCGCGCCGTGCGACCGCACCCGCAGCCGCGCGCGGCGCGTTGACGGGCGGCGCGTCGCAGCGTAGCCAATGGATGAAGCAGCCCGAGGGAGGCACGGATGCAGCCCGACAGCCATGCGTTGATCGTCATTGACGTGCAGCGGGATTTCTGCCCGGGAGGTGCGCTGGCCGTGCCCGAGGGCGATGCTGTGGTCCCCGGCATCAATGCGTTGATGGACGGCTTTGCCACCGTGGTGCTGACGCAGGACTGGCATCCGGCCGACCACGCCTCGTTCGCCAGCCGGCATCCGGGGCGGGCGCCGATGGAGATGACCGAGATGCCCTATGGCCCGCAGGTGCTGTGGCCCGACCATTGCGTGCAGGGCAGCCCGGGCGCGGCGTTTCATCCGGAGTTGCGCACCGACCCGGCGCAGCTGATCATCCGCAAGGGCTTTCGCCGGTCCGTTGACAGCTATTCGGCCTTTTTCGAGAATGATCGCAGCACCCCGACCGGGCTTGAGGGGTATCTGCGCACGCGGGGCGTGGAGCGGGTGACGCTGGTCGGACTCGCCACCGATTTCTGCGTCAATTACTCTGCCCTCGACGCCGCCGGCCTGGGCTTCACGGTCACGGTGCGCGAGGAGTTCTGCCGCGCCATAGACCATGAGGGCTCGCTAACCGCGGCCCGCGACGCCATGCGGGCGGCCGGGGTGACGCTGGGCTGACGCCACCCCCGGGCTGACGATCCGCCCGGCGCCAGGAGATCCGCGCATGGTCGATATCGCCACCCGCGTCTACAACCACCGCTGGAAGCTCGACCCGATCGTGCGGTCGCTGCTGGACACGGATTTCTACAAGCTGCTGATGTGCCAGTCGGTGTTCCGAAACAGGCCCGACACGCATGTCACCTTTTCCCTCATCAACCGCTCGGACCACGTGCCGCTGGCGAGGCTGGTGGACGAGGGCGAACTGCGCGAACAGCTTGACCACATCCGCACACTGCGGCTGGCGCGGGGCGAATCCACCTGGCTGCGCGGCAACACCTTTTACGGCAAGCGGCAGATGTTCCGGCCAGACTTCATGGAGTGGTTCGAGAACCTGCGCCTGCCGCCCTATCACCTGGAGCGCCGCGGAGATCAGTACGAACTCGTCTTCGAAGGACCCTGGCCCGAAGTGATGATGTGGGAGATCCCGGCGCTTGCGGTGCTGATGGAACTGCGCGGTCGCGCCGTGCTGGGCCGGATGCGCCGCTTCGAACTGCAGGTGCTCTATGCCCGCGCCATGACCCGCGCCTGGGAGAAGATCGAGCGGCTCCGCCGGCTCGACGGTCTGTCGATCGCCGATTTCGGCACGCGGCGGCGGCATTCCTTCCTGTGGCAGGACTGGTGCGTGCAGGCGATGATCGAGGGGCTGGGCGAGGCCTTCACCGGCACCTCGAACTGCCTGATCGCCATGCGTCGCGACATCGAGGCGATCGGCACCAACGCGCATGAGTTGCCGATGGTCTATGCCGCGCTGGCCGACAGCGATGCCGAACTGGCGCAAGCGCCCTATCGGGTTCTCGCCGACTGGCACGAGGAGCATGACGGCAATCTGCGCATCATCCTGCCCGATACCTTCGGCACCAAGCAGTTCCTCGCGCACGCGCCGGACTGGCTGTCGGGCTGGACCGGGATCCGGGTCGATTCAGGCGATCCGGTAGAGGGGGCGGAGCTTGCGATCCGCTGGTGGCAGAGCCGCGGCGAGGACCCGTCCGAGAAGCGCATCATCTTCTCCGACGGGCTCGACGTCGAGGTCATCGAGGCGCTGCATGCACGCTTCCACGGGCGTGTGAAGGTCGGCTTCGGCTGGGGCACGCTGCTGACGAACGACTTCCGCGGTTTGGTGCAGGGCGACCGGCTCGCCCCCTTCAGCCTGGTGTGCAAGGCGGCCGCGGCGAACGGCCGGCCCACGGTGAAGCTCTCCGACAACCCCAACAAGGCGATGGGGCCGACCGCGGAGATCGAGCGCTATCGCCGGGTGTTCGGCGTGGGGGCGCAGACGCCGCGGCCGGTAGCGGTCTGAGCCCAGGCACGCCATCCGGAAATGACGCAGAGGCTGGCGCGAACCGCCGCGAAGCGGTATCGCGGCTTGATCCGACACGGCACGACCCCACCTTCTGCAGCAGGAACGGCCGGCGTGCCCCGCGGATCGCCATGCGCGGCAAACATGACGGGGCCGGTCGCGTCAGGGAGAGAAGCATGGGTCTTTTTCGTCCCGCAGGACCTGCCGGCACGTGGCGCGCACTGCGCCGGCTGGGGGTTGCGGCGCTGCTGGTCGCCGGGGCGCTGGGCCTTGCGGCGCAGGAAGCATCCCCGCCATCCGGCCCGGCACTGGTGCTGACGGTGGAGGGGGCGGTGTCGCCGGCGATGTCGGACTACATTCGCCGCAACCTCGATGACGCGGCCGATCGCGGTGCGCCGCTCGTCGTTCTCAAGCTCGACACGCCCGGCGGGCTCGACAGTTCGATGCGCGAGATCATCCGGGCGATCCTCGCCTCGCCGGTGCCGGTGGCGACATGGGTTGCGCCTTCGGGCGCGCGGGCGGCGAGCGCCGGAACCTACATGATGTATGCCAGCCACATCGCGGCCATGGCGCCGGCGACGAACCTGGGCGCGGCCACGCCGGTGGCGATCGGCGGCGGTGGCGGCGGCGACGAAGCGAGCCCGCTCCCCTTCGGACAGCCGGGTCGGGGCGAGGCGTCGGAAGAGACCCCGGAGGATGCCGAGAGCGCGCCGGACGCTGGTGAGGAGGCGGAACCGGCGACGGCTGATCCGCCTGCCCGAGCCCCGCGCAACGCGATGGAAGCCAAGGCGGTCAACGATGCCGTAGCCTATATCCGCGGGTTGGCCGAGTTGCGCGGCCGCAACGCCGACTGGGCCGAACGCGCGGTGCGCGAGGCCGTGAGCCTGACCGCCACCGACGCCGCCGAGCAGGGAGTGATCGATTTCGTCGCCGCAAGTCTGCCTGAACTGCTCGCGCTGGCCGACGGGCGCACCGTGACACTTGGCGAAACCGAGGTGACACTCGCCACGGCCGACATCCCCTACGAAACGGTCGAGCCCGACTGGCGCACCGCCCTGCTGACCGTGCTGACCAACCCGAATGTCGCCCTCATCCTGATGCTTGTGGGCGTCTACGGCATCATCTTCGAGTTCCTGAATCCGGGCGTGCTGGTGCCGGGCACGGTGGGCGGGATCAGCCTGATCCTCGGCCTTTATGCGTTGGCGCTGCTGCCGCTCAACTATGCCGGGATCGGATTGATCCTGCTCGGACTCGCGCTCATCGTGGCCGAGGCCTTCGCGCCCTCCTTCGGCATTCTCGGCATCGGCGGGACGGTCGCCCTGGTGCTCGGTGCCGTGATCCTCGTGGACACCGACGTCCCGGGCCTCGCCATCTCGATCCCCCTCGTGGCAGGGGTGGCGGTGGCTGGCGTGATCACCACGCTGATCGTCGCGCGACTGGCCGCACGATCCTTCCGCGCAAGGGTCGTCAGCGGCACCGAGGAAATGATCGGAGCGATCGGCCGGGTTGAGGACTGGCAGGGTGGCAGCGGCCATGTGTGGGTGCATGGCGAAAGCTGGCGCGCGCAAGGCGACACCACCTTGGCCACCGGAGCGCGGGTGCGCGTCGTCAGCGTGGAGGGGCTGACGCTGCGGATCGAACCGGCCGGCTGAGCCCGGCCCCTTCCCCTTTCGGCGGCCGCGCGCCGCCGCAACCGGCCGCGCGGAGCGGCCCAGGAGGCAAGCATGGACTTCCTTTTTGACATCGGCTTCTACGGCGTTCTCGCGATCTTCCTGATCGCGCTGATCGCCTCGGCCATCAAGATCCTGCGCGAATACGAACGTGCCGTCATCTTCACGCTCGGTCGTTACACCGGAACGAAGGGGCCCGGGCTGATCATCGTCATACCAGGCATCCAGCAGGCCGTGCGGGTGGACATGCGGGTCAAGGTGCTCGACGTTCCGTCACAGGACGTGATCAGCCAGGACAACGTTTCGGTCCGGGTCAACGCGGTGCTCTATTTCCGGGTGATGGACGCCGAACGCGCCACGATCCAGGTCGAGAACTTCATGCAGGCCACCAGCGAACTGGCGCAGACCACGCTGCGCTCGGTGCTGGGCAAGCACGAGCTCGACGAGATGCTGTCAGAGCGCGACACGCTCAACCGCGACATCCAGGAGTTGCTGGACGCGCAGACCGACACCTGGGGCATCAAGGTCTCCAACGTCGAGATCAAGCATGTGGACATCAACGAGAGCATGATCCGTGCCATCGCCCGGCAGGCCGAAGCCGAGCGCGAGCGCCGCGCCAAGGTGATCAACGCCGAGGGCGAGCAGCAGGCGGCGCAGAAGCTGCTGGAGGCGGCACAGATCATGGCCCGGGATCCCGGCGCGATGCAGCTGCGCTATCTCTCCTCGCTCAACTTCATCGCCGGCGAGAAGAACTCCACCATCATCTTCCCCTTCCCGATGGAGCTCGCGGGCCTTGTGCCGGGCGTCGACAAGGCGATGCAGGGTCTGCAGGCCGCCCGTCGCGAAACGGCGGAATAGGCCGCGCAGCACGGGCGGTCGGTGGCGCGGCAGCGGGCCGCAGGGCGCCTGACCGGTCGCCCGGCAACGGAGGTTCCTTCGCTGGAGGGCGTCGTGACACAGACGGTTCTGTTGACGGGGGCCTCCGGGTTCATTGCACGACACATCGCGGCGCGGCTGCTGGACGCCGGCCATGTCGTGCGCGCCTCGGTCCGTGATACGCGCCGCGGCGAGGCGTTGCGGGTCAGCCTCTCCGGGCATCTGGCCGATCCCGAAGCCGCGGCATCGCGGCTCGAGGTCGTCACGCTCGATCTGACAGGAGACACCGGCTGGGGCGAGGCGGCGGAGGGGGTAGACGCGATCCTGCACACCGCCTCGCCCTTTCCCATCGCGCAGCCAAAGGACGAGGCCGAAGTGATCCGTCCGGCGGTGGATGGCACGCTGCGGGCGCTGCGGGCGGCGCAGTCCGCGGGCGTGCGGCGGGTGGTGCTGACCTCTTCCGTCGCGGCGATCATCCACAGCCCGCTTCGCCCCGGACGCGACAGCCACGACGAGGACGACTGGACCGATCCGGCCCATCCGGCCGCCACCGCCTATGACCGATCCAAGACCATGGCCGAGCGCGCGGCCTGGGACTTCGTGGCCGGAACCGATCCGGACATCGCGCTGAGCGTGATCAACCCGGGTTTTGTGCTGGGCCCACCGTTGGGCACGCGTTTCGGCAGCTCCGTCGGCTTCGTGAAGCGGTTGCTGTCGGGCAAGGACCCGATGCTGCCGGCACTCGGCCTGCCGGTGGTCGATGTGCGCGACGTGGCCGAGATGCACCTGCGCGCGCTGGACCGCCCCGAGACCGCCGGCAAACGCTACATCGCCTCCGCCGGGTCGATGTGGTTCACCGAGATGGGCCGGGTTCTGAAGGCCGCATATCCCGACCGCCGCATCGCCACCCGCACCGCGCCGAAACCCCTGTTGCGACTGCTTGCCCTCGTCGATGGCGAGGTCCGGTCGATCCTGCCGGCCCTCGGCACGCTCAAGCTGGCCTCCGGCTTGCGCGCGGTGTCCGAGATGGACATGGCGTTCATCCCGCCCGAACAGGCCCTGCGCGCCAGCGCGCGGCATCTGATCGAGAACGGGCTGGTCTGAGGTCGCCCGGGCCTGCTGGCACCGGCGGGGTCATCCCGCGAGCCGCGCCTCGATGCGCGGATAGGCGCGGGCAAGTGTGCCGGCGCGGGCGATGTTGAGCACCAGCAGCGCCGCCCATAGGCCGGGATTGCCGAAAACCGGCGCGAGCAGGACCACGGCAGCGGCATAGACCGTGGCAGAGACAAGCATGGCGTTGCGCATCGCCCGCGTTTCCGTCGCGCCGATGAAGATGCCATCGAGCATGTAGGCCGCGACACTCAGCAGCACTCCGGCGAGCAGCCAGGGCAGCAGCGCCAGCGCCGCCGTCTGCACTGCCGTGTCCCGAGCCATGATGCCGATCAGCGAGGGCGCGAGCAGCGCGAAGCCGGCGGCCAGCAGAAGCGCGGTCAAGCCGCCCCACAGCCCCGTCAGCCGCACCGCCCGCCGCAGCGCGGCCAGCCTCTGCGCGCCCACTGCCCGGCCCACCAGAACCTCGGCGGCAAAGGCGAAGCCATCCAGCGCATAGGCCGCGACGTTCAGGAACTGCAGCAACACCTGATTGGCCGCAAGCGCCACGTCGCCGAAGCCGGCGCCGACGAAGACGAAGGCGACCAGGCTCGCCTGCAACAGGACCGAGCGGATCATGATGTCGGCGTTGACCGCAAGCATGCGCGCAAGGCGCGCCGGATCGGCCAGCCGTTCCGGATCGCGCCAGCCGGCCGCGGCAAAGGCGCCGCGACACAGCCACAGCCCGAGGCCGAGCCCGGTCCATTCGGCGATCAGCGTCGCCGCCGCCACACCGGAGACCCCCCAGCCCAGCCCCAGAACGAACCACAGGTCGAGCGCGACGTTGAGGCCGTTGATCCAGAGCTGCAGCCCCAGCACCGCCCGCGTCCGTTCGGTGGCGATCAGCCAGCCGGTGACGGCATAGAGCGCTATCGTGGCAGGTGCCCCCCAGATGCGGATGGCAAGATAGCCACGCGCCAGCGCCTCGACCTCATCGCTGGCGGGCGCGAGGCGAAAGGCGGCCCAGCTCATCGGTGTCTGCAGCGCGATGAGGCCCAGCCCCGCCAACGCGGCGAGCGCCAGAGCCCGGGCGAGGATGGCGCCGCTCTCGGCCGCGTCGCTGGCGCCTGCGGCCTGTGCCACCAGCCCGGTGGTGCCCATGCGCAGAAAGCCGAACACCCAGTAGACCGCCGAGAGCACGATCGCGCCGACGCCAACCGCGCCGATCGGCGCGGCCTCGCCCATCTGGCCGACCACCCCGGTATCGACGAGGCCGAGGATCGGCACGGTGGCATTGGCCAGCAGGATCGGCAGCGCGATCCGCAACACCCTGGCATGGGTGATCGAGAGTTCGCCTGCCGCCGCAGCGCGGGTTTCGGCCGGCACGATCAGGCCCCTCGGGCATGGATGCCCGCGCCGCAGCCGGCGGGCGGGGCTTGGTGGGGCAAGTGGGACGCGCGTTCCGCCGGCTGCGGTGGCGGCGCGGACCCGGGCGGCGGCAGCGTCACGCGCTATCCCTCGGGGCCGGGCATCAGGAAATGGCCGATGCCCTGGGCGAAGGGGCGGGCGCGGTTGTCCTGCCAGGCCTCGACCTGCACCGAGGCGTAGCGACGGCCCGAGCGCGTTACCCGGGCGCGCGCATAGGCATCCCGTGGCAGGCCGGACCGCAGGTAATCCACCGTGAAGTCGATGGTCTTGGGCAGCCTCGGCAGCGTCTCCGGCGTCAGCCGCGCCGGATCGAGCCCGCCCCCCTCCATCTCGTCCCACAGCAGCGACCAGCTCAGCTCGATGATCGCCGCCACCTCGAGAAACGCCGCGGTGACGCCGCCGTGGATCGCCGGCAGGAAGGGATTGCCCACCAGCTTGTCGTCGAACGGCATGACCGCGGTCAATTCGTCGCCCCGCCGGTCGAAGGAAATGCCGAGATACCGGATGTAGGGCACACCGGCGACCAGCGCCGCCAGCACCGCGTCGCGGCGCTGCTTGATCACCTGCACCGGCTCCGGCTTGCGGGTCATCGCGGCATCCGGTCGGCCGGGCCGCCCGCCCCCCGTTCCACCGTGAAGGCACCGGTGGCGGTGGCGACGGGGCGGCGCGCGTCCTCGTCGGTGGCGGTGGCGCGCACGAAGACGACCGAGCGGGTCACGTGATAGCATTCCGCCCGCGCGGTGATCCGCTGACCCGGGGTGGCCGGGCGCATGTAGTCGATCCTGAGGTCGATGGTCGCGGTACCCGTCGCGCCCGGCAGGCTGAGCACCGCGGTCCCGCCTGACGTATCCATCAGCGCGGAGACCGCGCCACCATGGATCACCCCGGTGCGCGGATCGCCGACGAAGCGCGAATCATAGGGCATCGACAGCACCGCATGCCCCTCGCCCAGATCATCGAGCCGGATGCCCAGCGCCCGGGCATGCGGGATCATCTGCAGGAACTGCTGCGCCATCCCGCCGCCGTGTCCGGTCCCGGTCATGCTGCCTCCGTTCCGCCCGTCGCGCCGCTGCCGCCAGCCGTTCATCGCGCCGCAGCGGCTGCGCTGCAAGTCATCCCTGCCTGCGCGCCACCATCCTCACGCCGAAGTGACGTTGACGTAAACGTCATATCTGATGTAACTTCACCCGTGACCCATTTGCGCGCGCTGCCGAGGAGTCGCCCGTCATGAGCCCGCCCCGAGCTGCCGGCCCCCGCGCCACTGCAGCGGCGTCTTCGCCGCCCGAGGAGCGCCACGCCGGCATCAGCGAGATGTGCGCCACCTTCGGCGTGACCCCGCGCACGCTGCGCTTTTACGAGCAGAAGGAACTGCTGGCTCCGATCCGGCGCGGTCAGCAACGGCTCTACACCCGGCGCGACCGGGCGCGACTGACGCTGATCCTGCGCGGCAAGCGCTTCGGCTTCTCGCTTGAGGAGATCCGGCAGTTGCTCGATCTCTACGACCACGACGACCGCCAGCTGATCCAGTTGCGCCGCACCCATGAGGTGGCGCAGGCGCGGCTGGCGGACATGGAACGCCAACGCGCCGAACTCGACGAGGCGATCGCCGAGCTTCGTACCGAACTCGACCGCGCCGCCGCGGTGCTCGCCGCCGCCGACCGCGAATGCAGCGCCTCGCCCGCCGGGCGCCGAAAGGAGAGCTGATGACCGCCTACACCGCCCCCCTGCGCGATTTCGACTTCCTGCTGCATGAGGTGCTCGACGTCTCCCACGCCGGCATTCCCGGCTATGACGCACTCGACCGCGAGACCACTGCAGCGATCCACACCGAGGCCGCGCGACTCGCCGAGGAGGTGCTCGCACCGCTGAACGCCGTGGGCGACACCGAAGGCTGCCGGCTGGAAAACGGCGAGGTCTTCACCCCGACAGGCTTTGCTGCAGCCTTCCGCAAGCTGGCCGAAGGCGGCTGGATCGCGCTCGATTGCGACGAGGCATTCGGCGGCACCGGCATGCCCTATCTGATGAACTGCACCACCGGCGAGATGTTCGTCGCGGCCAACATGGCGCTGAACATGTATCAGGGGCTGACCCATGGCGCGATCTCGGCGCTGCAGGTGCATGGCACGCCCGACCAGCAGGCGCGCTACCTGCCCAACATGGTCGCCGGTCGCTGGACCGGCACGATGAACCTGACGGAGCCGCAGTGCGGCACCGATCTGGGACTGATCCGCACCAGGGCAGAGCCGCAGGACGACGGCAGCTATGCCATCACCGGCCAGAAGATCTGGATCTCGGGCGGCGAGCACGACATGGCCGAGAACATCGTCCATCTGGTGCTGGCCAAGATCCCCGGCGGGCCGAAGGGCACCAAGGGCATCTCGCTGTTCGTCGTGCCCAAGTTCCTCGTCAACGACGACGGCAGCCTCGGCACACGCAACGGCGTGGCCTGCGTCGGGCTCGAATCGAAGATGGGCATCCACGGCGCCTCCACCTGCGTGATGGCCTATGAAGGTGCGCGCGGCTGGCTGGTGGGCGAGGAACATGGCGGCCTGAAGGCGATGTTCACGATGATGAACGAGGCCCGCCTCGGCGTCGGACTGCAGGGCTATGCGGTGGCCGCGCGCGCCCATCAGGCCGCCGTCGCCTTTGCCCGCGACCGGCTGCAGGGCCGTGCCGTCACCGGGGCGCGGAACCCCGAGGGCCCGGCCGATCCGATCATCGTGCACCCCGACGTGCGTCGGATGCTGATGGACCAGCGCGCCTTCGTCGAAGGCGCCCGCGCCTTCGCCTGCTGGGGCGCAACGCTGATCGACCGGGCCCACCGCGCGCAGGATGCCGACGCCGAAGCGCTGATCTCGCTGCTCACGCCGGTGCTCAAGGGCTTTCTCACCGACCGCGGCTTCGAGACCTGCGTCGGCGCGCAGCAGGTGCCCGGCGGCACCGGTTATGTCCAGAGCGCGGGCTTCGAGCAGTTCACCCGCGACGCCCGCATCGCCATGATCTACGAGGGCACCAACGGCATCCAGGCGCTGGACCTCGTCGGCCGCAAGCTGGCGCAGAACGGCGGCAAGGCGATGATGGCCTTCTTCGAACAGATCCGTGCCGAGACCAGGGCCGAGGCTGACGACCGCCTGCGTGCCGATTTCCACGAACCGCTCAAGGCCGCGTCGAAGGATCTGCAGGTCGCCGTCGGGGTCTTCATGGAGACCGGGATGAAATCGCCGGAGGAGGCGCTTGCCGGCGCCGCGGATTTCCTGCGGATGATGGGGCATGTCTGTCTCGGGCTGATGTGGGCCCGGATGGCGCGCGCCGCCGCCGCCGGCCTGGCCGCCGGCGGCGGCGACGCGGATTTCTACCGTGCCAAGCTTGTGACCGGCCGGCACTACATGCGCCGGGCGTTGCCAGAGACCGGGCTGCTGCTCGCCCGCATCCGCGCCGGCGGCGAGACGGTCATGGCGCTGGAGGCGGAGGCATTCTAGGCTGGCGCCGCGCCCCGCGGGCCGCGGCCTGCAGCACGGCGCGGAAGGAGGAGAGCATGCCCAAGCGTCTGCGCCTGACCCGCCGCTTTCCGGTGGCGATGACCGAGGACGGCTATCGGCGCTTGCGCCGCTTCGCCACCGAGGCCGGGCTGGACGAGGGCGAGGCGCTGTCGTTCCTGTTCGAGCATTTCGACAGTGTCACCGACCATGACAACCTCACCCACCGGCTGCGCCTGTTCAACAGCGAACTCGCCGACCGCAAGCGATAGGAGCAGGCCATGGAACTCTATGGGTTCGGCGAGAGCGGCAACGCGTTCAAGGTGGCCTTCGCGCTTCAGGCGATGGACATCGACTGGCGGCTGCGCAAGGTGGCTTTCTTCGCCGGAGAGACCCGCAGCGCGGCCTTTCGCAACCTGAATCCGATGGGAGAGGTGCCGGTGCTGGTCGATGGCGACACGGTGCTCAGCCAGTCGGGCGTGATCCTCGATTACCTTGCCTCGAAGACCGGCCGCTTCGCCGGGCGCAGCGCGACCGAGCGGCGCGAGGTGTTGCGCTGGCTGTTCTGGGATAATCACAAGTTCACCGGCCAGATCGGCCCGCTGCGGTTCCTCACCGCCTTCCTTCCGGAGGAAAAACGGCCCGCCGGGGCCGTTCCCTTCCTCGAGGGCCGGGTGAAGGCGGCCTGCAAGGTGCTCGATACGCATCTGGCGGGGCGCGAGTGGCTGGTGGGCAGCGCGCCCACCGTCGCCGATCTCTCGCTCTGCGGCTATCTGTGGTATCCCGAGCCACATGGCGTGGAGCGCGCGCTGTGGCCCGGCATCGACGCCTGGCTCGACCGGCTGGCGGCGCTGCCCGGCTGGCAACACCCATACGACGTGATGCCCCGGAGTTTTCCCGGGGCCGACGCCCGAGACAAGTGACAGGAGCCAGTGATGGACGCCTTAATCTATGACGCGATCCGCACCCCGCGCGGCAAGGGCCGCCCCGACGGGGCGCTGCACGAGGTGACCGCCGTGCGCCTTTCGGCCGGGGTGATCGACGATCTGGCGGCGCGCAACGGCCTCGCCGCCAATGCCGTCGACGATGTGATCTGGGGCAATGTCACCCAGATCGGCGAGCAGGGCGGATGCCTCGCCCGCACCGCCGTTCTCGCCTCGTCGCTGTCCGACCATGTGCCGGGCGTGTCGATCAACCGCTTCTGCGCCTCGGGGCTGGAGGCGGTGAACCTGGCTGCGGCACAGCTTGCCGCCGGCACCGCTGCGGGCTTCGTTGCCGGCGGCGTGGAGATGATGAGCCGCGTGCCGATGGGCTCGGACGGCGCCGCCGTGGCGGCCGACCCGGCCGTCGCGATGGGCAACCATTTCGTCCCGCAGGGCATCGCCGCCGACCTGATCGCCACCGACGGGTCTGCGGCCACTGCCGCGCCGTCCGAGCCCATCGCGACGCGGCTCATCATCTCCCCGCCCCC
>SLBI01000008.1 GCA_007126375.1 Paracoccaceae bacterium | reverse complement strand
GCCCTGGCCGGGCTGGCGCTGATGATGCTGGCCTATCGCCTGCCGCCCGCGGTGGCATCGCTGGCGGTGGCGTCCGGGGCACCCTGCCGGGCCGCCTTCGCCACGGCCGAGGCGATGCGCCTGGCGGTGCTGCAACTTGTGGCCGAGGTGGCGCGCGAGGCCGGCTTGCGGCCCTGGGCGGCCGAGGCTGACCCGGACGTGATCGACCCCGAGGGCTTCGAGGGCATCAACTGGCCCGCGCTGGCCGAAGCTGCGGGCGAACCTCTCGACCTGGACGGCTGGGCGGCATGGGCACGTGAGAGGTTCGCGGTCTGACCCTTTACCAATCGAACCTCAGTTGTAGCGGCAGGCCACCGTTGCGACGTCGCTAGCCGCAAGGTTGGCGAACATGGCATTTCCAACTTCGACAAAGGCAGTCGTCGTCGCAATCGGCTTACCCTCGCTGTCCATCGCAATGCACAAGACGGTGCCGTTACGCGGCCCGATAATGTCAGCCACAGCCATCCCCGGCATAAGCTCATGGACGCGGACGACGAGGATCTCCGCATCGCTTTCAAAAGTGATAGGTTGCGCCGCCGCCGCGGAGAACAAGACGAGGGCAGCAAGGCTGCCAATTGAAAAGCGAAGCGACATGACGAAACCTTCCCCTGCGTCCACACCGAGGCAGAATAGCAATTGCCTTGTCGCGCGGGGTGCAGCGAAACGTCGCGGTATCTCTGGACCGCGAACGCCGAACGGGCGGGGTATCGAAGGGCTCAGGGTGTATAATTGGGTGGATGCCCCGCAAGCGCTCTTGCCTTTTCGGCAATTAATTCAAGCGCTTGCGGGGAATTTCTGGTACCGGTGAAGGGACTCGAACCCCCGACCCCATCATTACGAATGACGTGCTCTACCAGCTGAGCTACACCGGCAACCCCGATCACAACAGCTCCGCCAAACCCGTCGGAGCAACGCGATCGGCCGCGTCTGTAGCACCGCGCCGGGGGGCTGTGTAGCCCTAATTTGCGGGACGCGCCGCGGCGGCTGCCACGGCCTCGTCCTCCTCCGCATCGGCCATCGCCTCGGACCGGCCGGCACTCGCCGGGCGGCCGACGATCAGCGGCAGCATTTCGGTCTGCGTCGCCGATGGCGCGGCGGTCTCGGCGGGCGCGCGCCAGGTCAGCGTGTCGAAGGCGCCGCAGTTGTCGCAGATCGCCACCCAGCGGCCATGCACTGCCTGACAGCTGTCGCAGACCCACTGCGGCCCGCGCGGGGCGGTCAGCGCCTTGGTCAGCCAGCCGCGCACCACCGCGTCGTCCGAGCCCTCGCCACGTTCCACAGCGGCCATGATCGTCAGAACCCGTGCCGTCGGCGTACCGTCGAGCAGGGGCGAGATCGCCCGCCGCGCACCCGGGAAGTCCTCGGCCGCGATCATGAGTTCGGCCTTCAGCATCCGCGTCTCGGGATGATCGGGAAGCAGATCGAGCAGCGGCTTGAAGCGGGCCAGCCGCGCCTGCGCCGATTCCCCGGCGGACAGTTCGGCGAAGGCGGCGGCGAGGTCCGGATGCGGCCCGACCTGCCACGCCTTCTTCAGCAGTTTGGCGGCGTATTTCTCCTTGCCCTGCGCGACATAGGCCCGCGCCGCCGCGGCCGCAGCGGGCACCAGCGCGGGTGCGAGCGTGTTGGCCTCGATTGCTGCCTCCTGGGCACGGGCGGTTTCGCCCTGTTCGGCCAGATCAGCCGATTGTTGCAGCGCCAGCACGGCGTTGCGCCGCTGATACACGTCTCGCGGCAGCCCGCCCGACCGCTGCCGGGCGAGCAGCGTCTTGCGCGCTCCGGCCCAGTCGCGCCGCTTCGCCTGAAGCGCCAGCAGCGCGTTCTGCGTCTCCTCGTGGTCGGGCCGCAGCTGCAGCGCCTTTTCGGCCAGTTTCAGCGCGGTCTCGCCGTCGCCCGTCGCCAGTTTCTGGCGCAACAGCCCGCGGACCCCGGCGAACTTGGTGTGCCGGTCTTCCAGCAGGCGCCTGTAATGGCCGGCGGCGCGGGCGGTGTCGCCCTGCATCTCGGCCGCCTGGGCGCTGATGATCCCGGTCAGCGCCGGCTTGCCCAGAAGCTTCTCGGCCTTGCCGGCGCGCGCCATCGCCACCCTCGGCTCTCCGGCGGCCAGCGCCGTCATCGCCTCGCTCAGCGCCTGCAGGCCGCGCTGCTCGCGGTTGCGGGAGAAGAACCGCGACAGCGCGGTCTCGTCGCCGTTGATGAACTTCAGCGAGGCGACGATCAGCGCGATCAGCTTCAGCAGCAGCCACAGCGCCGCCAGCATCAGCAGCGCGGCAATCACCGCCTGAAGCGGACCCAGCGAGAACTCCATCCCACCGACGGCGACGCGGATGCCCTCGTCGGCGTTCATCAGCCGTTCGGCGCCGAAGGTCAGACCGGCGACTGCCGCCACGAAGAGCAGGATTTTCAGTAGCGTCCACAACATGGCGACTATCCCTAGAGCGATTCGACTTCGGCGGTCAGCTCGGCCAGACCGGCCTCGGCGGCGCGGCGGGTCCGGGCCGTGGCGATCCAGCCGGCGAGCGGGGCGCGCACCGCCTCGGGCAGCGCGTCGAGTTCGGCAAGTGCGCCGTCGAGGTCCGCCTCGCCGAGCGCCGCCTCGGCGCGCGAGAGCACCGCATCGGCGTCATCGCCCTCGCGGGCGGTCAGCGAGCGCATGCCGAACTGCAGCCGCAGGAAGGCGGTCATGCGCTCGGCCAGCGGACGGTCTTGAACGTCGCGCAAGGCGATCTCCAGCGCGGCGCGGGCTCCGTCGGGATAGGCGTCTTGCAGCGCGGCATGGGTAGGCACCCCTTCGTCCGCCAAGGAGGCCAGGACCTGCGGAACCTCGATCCCCGCGGCGCCGATATCCTCCAACGCAGCGGCGAAGGGGCCGCCATTGGCAAAGGCGGTCTCGACCAGACGCAACGCCGAGCGCGCGCGACCGCGCCGCTCGGCCGCCTCGGCCTCGGCGGCGATGCCGTCAAGCTGTGCCTCGGCCGCATCCGCGCGCTCGGCCTCGGCCTCGGCCGCAGCGATCAGCGCGTCGCTGCGCTCCAGCACCGCGGCGACCTCGCTGCGCAGCCCGGCCACCTCGGTGCGGTAGCTCTCGAGGATGCCCATCGCCTCGGGATCCGACGCGATCGGCAGCGCCTGCAGCGCCTCGAGTTGCGCGTCGATCCGGCCCAGCGACCCTTCGAGCCCGTCCACCCGTCCACCCAGCGCGTCCACCGCCTCGGCCGGAGCAGCGGCGTCCGCTTCGGCCTCGACCGCCGCGATCCGCTCCGCCTGCGCGCCCAGATCGCTCGAAAGCCCCTCCATCCCCTCGGCAAGCGCATCGGTGCGCCCCGAAAGATCGTCGATCCGCGCGTCCTGATCCGCCAGCCCGGCCTCCAGTGCCTCGATCCCGGCGCCGGAGAGTCGCAGGATGCCCTCGCGGTCGAGATACCATAGCGCTCCGGCCCCCAGTCCGGCAGCGATGATCCCGCCCAGAACGAGCGGCAAGAAGCCGCCGCGCCTCTTCTCCGGCGGCGGTGGTGCGGCCGGCGGCGCGCCGCGCGTCTCGTCGGTGCTGTCGCCGTCCCTTCCGGCGGCCGCCGCCGCGCCGGCCGCAACACCGGCCCCGGCGGTGGCCATCAGG
>SLBI01000361.1 GCA_007126375.1 Paracoccaceae bacterium | reverse complement strand
TGATGCCCGATCTTGGCGCGGTGAAAGGTCACCGTCAGTTCGGCGGCGACCGTTTCGGGCCCGATCCCCGGCGACGCGGGCAGCAGCAGCGCGCCGCTGTCGCAGTTCAGCCCCGACGGGCAGTCCACCGCGACCACACGCAGCGCCGCCGCCGCCGCATCCGCCGGCCGCTGCCGGACCGCCCGCAGGCCCTGCGCGGCGGCGTCGGGGATCGCACGGGACAGCCCGGTGCCGAACAGCGCATCGACCAGCAGATCGGGCCGCACCCCCTCGGCCGCCGTTTCCGGCGCGAGCGGGCGCACCGGCCCCGCCGCGGCCCAGAGATCGTGATTGCGCCGTGCATCCCCCGGCAGCCGCGCCGGATCGCCCAGCAGCAGAACCTCGACCGTCCAGCCGCGGTCGTGCAGCCGGCGGGCGATGACGAAACCGTCGCCACCGTTGTTGCCGGGGCCGCACAGCACCACCGCCCGCCCCGGCCGGGCCGCAAGGTCGGGCCATTCGGCCAGCAGCGCCGCCACCGTGCCGCGGCCGGCACGCTCCATCAACTGCAGACCGGTGACCGCGCCGCTGTCGATCGCCGCCCCCTCGATGGCGCGCATTTGTGCAGATGTCAGCAGCATGTTCACCCCTTGCGGCAACCTTGGATTCAGTTTTGCCTGTCTTGCGTGCGACATGCCGAAAAGATAGGCATGCACTGGAGAAACCAATCCGCCCGTCCGGGCCGTGCCCCGGCTGCGATTGTGCCCTTCCGACGGACATGGTCAGACCGGCGCGGAGGCGGGCAAGCAGGGAGCAATCAACTCATGAAGAAGATCGAGGCGATCATCAAACCCTTCAAGCTCGACGAGGTGAAGGAGGCGCTGCAGGATCTCGGCGTGCAGGGGCTCTCCGTGATCGAGGTGAAGGGCTTCGGTCGCCAGAAGGGGCACACCGAACTCTACCGCGGTGCCGAATATGTCGTCGACTTCCTGCCCAAGGTGAAGATCGAGGTCGTACTGCCCGACGATCAGGTGGATCAGGCGCTGGAGGCGATCATCGCCGCCGCCCGGACCGACAAGATCGGCGACGGCAAGATCTTCGTCACCCCGGTCGAGCAGGTGGTGCGTATCCGCACCGGCGAAACCGGGGAGGAGGCGATCTGATCCGCCCCGCCGTGCCCCGGCCGTGCCGGGCTGCGGCCGCAAGACAAGATGCGCAGGCCTTGCCCGCGCCAGAACCCAAGGCTGACCGACGAAAGGGATGACAGCGAGATGAGCAAGGAAGCGGTTCTCAAGACCATCGCCGATGAGGATGTCCAGTATGTCGACATCCGCTTCACCGATCCGCGCGGCAAGCTGCAGCACGTCACCGTGCTGGCCGATCAGGTGGACGAGGATTTCCTCGACGACGGCTTCATGTTCGACGGCTCGTCCATCGCCGGCTTCAAGGGCATCGAACAGTCGGACATGAAGCTGATGCCCGACACCGAGAGCGCCTATATCGACCCGTTCTATGCCGAAAAGACGCTCTGCCTGCACTGTTCGGTGGCCGAACCCGACACCGGCGAGGCCTACAACCGCTGCCCGCGCTCGATCGCGGCCAAGGCCGAGGCCTATCTCAAGGAAACCGGGATCGGCGATACCGCCTTCTTCGGCCCCGAGGCGGAATTCTTCGTGTTCGACGACGTCCGCTTCTCGGTGGCGATGAACAAGGTCTCGTACCACGTGGATGCCGTTGACGGCGCCTGGAACACCGACACCGAATACGAGACCGGCAACCTCGGCTTCCGCGGCGGGGTGAAGGGCGGGTATTTCCCGGTGAACCCGACGGACCACGGCATGGACATGCGCAACGAGATGCTGTCCACCATGAAGCAGATCGGCATGAAGGTGGACAAGCACCACCACGAGGTTGCCTCGAACCAGCACGAGCTGGGGCTGATCTTCAGCTCGCTGCTGAAGCAGGCCGACGAGCTGCAGAAATACAAGTACATCATCCACAACGTCGCCAACGCCTACGGCCGGTCGGCGACCTTCATGCCGAAGCCGGTCAAGGGCGACAACGGCACCGGCATGCACGTCAACATGTCGATCTGGAAGGACGGCAAGCCGGTCTTCGCCGGCGACAAGTATGCCGACCTCAGCCAGGAGGCGCTGTGGTTCATCGGCGGCATCCTCAAGCACGCCAAGTCGCTGAACGCCTTCACCAACCCCTCGACCAACAGCTACAAGCGGCTGATCCCCGGCTTCGAGGCGCCGGTGCTGCTGGCATACTCGGCGCGCAACCGCTCGGCCTCCTTCCGCATCCCCTGGGCCGAGAGCCCGAAGGCCAAGCGTGTCGAGGCCCGCTTTCCCGACCCCTCGGCCAACCCCTACCTCGCCTTCGCGGCGCTGCTGATGGCCGGCCTCGACGGCATCAGGAACAAGATCGATCCGGGCGATCCGGCCGACAAGGACCTCTACGACCTGCCGCCCGAGGAACTCGCCGGCATCCCCACCGTCTGCGGCAGCCTGCGCGAGGCGCTGGGGGCGCTGGAGGCCGACCACGATTATCTGCTCGCCGGCGACGTCTTCAGCAGGGACCAGCTGGAAAGCTACATGGCGCTGAAGTGGGAAGAGGTCTACAACTTCGAGCACACCCCCCATCCGGTCGAATTCCAGATGTATTACGGCTGCTGAGTAGCCGTTGCATCACCGTTTCGGACCCCGCCGCGGCATCGCGGCGGGGTCTTGCGTTCCCGCCTCCGCCAGCGTCGTGCGAGCCGTCCGCGCCCGCATGCCCCGCCGCGCCCCTGCCGCAGAGGCGCCGAAGGCCGCCCGCGCGGATCGCCGCAGATCTTCATTGACAGGGCCCTTTTCCCGAAGAGACACTTAACTTGATCTATTGGAGGGATTGTCATGCGTATCCGCACCGTCGCCGTGGCCGCCGGCCTGGCCGTCACCGCCGTGCCCGCCGCCGCCTCCACCGTCATCCTCAGCCCCGTGGCCGCGACCGCCAGCAGCGTAAACACGGCGGTATTGGAGATCGACAACACCATCGATCAGTCCGGGCTCTCGATCGGCTTTACCAGCGGCGTGACCGACTTCGACGCCTATTTCAGCCAGACCCCGCTGCATTCGTTCCTGGCCGCGAACAACGAGTGGTTCAGCGCCTTCGATGTCACCTCCGCCACGGTCACCTACGACCTCGGGGCGGTCTTCGATGTCACGCGCTTTGCACTCTGGAACGAGGACGCTGCGGGCTTCGGGACCGCGGATGTGGCCTATTCGACCGACGACGTCGCCTACACCGGGCTCGGCACGCTGTCCCCGGCCCCCAACCCCGTCAACGCTGACTACCCGGCCGAGTTCTTCAACCTGTCCTTCACCGGGCGGTTCTTCCGGATGGAGCTGAGCGGCTGCCCGCAGCCCGGCGGCACCGGCTTCCAGGGCTGCAGCATCGGCGAGGTCGCCTTCGGCGTGCGTACCCACGACGATGTCGGGGTCATTCCCCTGCCCGGCGCCCTGCCGCTGATGCTCGGCGGTTTCGGTCTGCTGGGCTTCATGGCGACACGGCGCCCCCAAGTTCAACAGCTAGAAGCGCAAGTAATTGATATTGTTTAGGCCGGGAGCCCGGTTTTGCCACAACGAGGCCGTTTCAGAAGGGTGTTTTCAGGCTCAGGGCTTCGAAGAGGTCGA
>SLBI01000159.1 GCA_007126375.1 Paracoccaceae bacterium | reverse complement strand
CACGCCGCGCCAGACCATGCTGGGTGCGGCCGCGGCCGTCGCGCCGGCCCCGGCCGCGGCGGGGGTGGAGCCCGGAGGCCTCGTCGCCTTCTACGCCAGCCAGACGATCGAGCCGACCTTCGAGCTGCCGCTGCCGCCGGGCGCCGAGGACCGGGTGCAGATGGGCCTCTTCACCTGGACGGTGCTGAGCCGGCTGGCCGAGAACCCGCTGATGACCTACCGCCAGCTGGGCGAGGCGGTGCTGCAGAGCTACACGGCGATGAACCGTACCCGCCCGATCCCGATGTTCGAGGGCGACGAGGAAGCGATGGAAACCCGCGTGCTGGGCAGCGAGGTCGCACGCTACACGCCGCAATGGCCGCTGATCGCCGGCGATGACGGCTGGGAAATCGCCGGAGGCAGCCTGCACGGCCTCACCCGTGGCAGCCGGCTTGCGGTGATGGAACGACCGCAGGACGACATCGCCGACGCCATCGGCCTGGTCGAGGTGGTTTCGGCGACCAGCCTGCGCAGCCGGATCGGCCCGCTCACCGTGGCCGCGGACGAGGACGCGCCGGCGCTGCCCGGCCTCGTGCCCGAAACCCTGCCGGGCACCGTCTGGCTGCGCATGGTCGAACGCGTGATCGAGATGGAACTGACCGTGGCGACGCCCGGCGAGACCGCCCACCCCGAGGCGACCGCCGGCATCGGCCGGATGATCGAGGCGCTTGCCGCCGACGAGGCGGCGCCGTTCCGGTTGCGGCTGGTTCCGCCCGGCGCCCCGGCCGACCTGCGGCTAGACGTGCTGTCGCGCGCCGAAGTGGCGGCGTTGATGCGCGCGCAGGAAGGGCCGCGCGCCCTGCCCGAGGCCGAGATGCGCGCGGCCGAGGCCCGGACCGCGCCCGAACTCTGGCTGCTCGACGCCGGTGCATCGCTGTCGCTGCGCAGCGGGCTCACCCCCTATTCGCTCGATCTGGCCGCCAATGACGCAGAAGAGCAGATGGCCTGGCTGCGCGAGACCATGATCCAGGTCTATCGCGCCATCCAGCTGTCGCGGCTGACGGTGGAGGACCAGCTGACCGGCAGCCGGCAGGTGACGGTCGACCTGCTGCTGCGTCGCGGCGAAGAGGACATGCCGCTGTCGGCCGCCTCCGTCCCCGCGGCCCGTCCGGGCGATCAGATCTGGCTGAAGGTGGTCAACAATTCCTCGGTCGCCGTCGATGCCCATGCGCTGTTCATCGGGACGGATTATTCGATCGTCGCCGCCAACCGTCCGGAGCGCCTGCAACCCGGCAACACGCTGCTGAGGGGCCTCTTCGCCATCTCCGATACCAGCTTCGGCCGCGAACGGGTCGTCGTGGCGCTGGCCGAGGAGGAGGCACAGGCGCCGCAGTTGAACCTGTCCTTCCTGGCCCAGGGCGGCATCGCCAGCCGCGGCCTCGGCGCCACGCGCGGGGTCGCCTCGGGGCTGCGCGGCCTGCTGCGCGACGTGGCCGAGGCGCCGATGACCCGTGGCGCGCTGGCGCTCGGCGCGGAAGAGGAAACCGGGCGCGGCGCGCTCCTTGTCTACTCGCTCGACGTCGGCCCGGCGGAGTGATCCGGCCCCGGGCTGCGCCGATCCGGCCTTGCCTTGCCCCCTCCGGGGGCTTCGGCTAGACGGGCGGCGCAACCCGGCAGGGGATCAGGAGCATGGCGAAGACGAAGGGGCCGCGGCGGCCGCGGGCCGAGGCGCCGAAGGGATTCCGCGACGATTTCGGCGCCGAGCTGGCCGAGCGCAAGGCGATGCTCGACACCATCGCCGCGGTCTATCACCGGCACGGCTTCGACCCGCTGGAAACCCCCGCGGTGGAGACGCTGGAGGCGCTGGGCAAGTATCTGCCCGACGTGGACCGCCCGCATGCCGGCGTCTTCGCCTGGATGGAGGAGGAAGGCGGCGACTGGCTGGCGCTGCGTTACGACCTGACCGCACCGCTCGCACGCGTGGCGGCGCAGTATCGCAACGACCTGCCAAGCCCCTATCGCCGTTATGCGATGGGACCGGTCTGGCGCAACGAGAAGCCCGGGCCGGGCCGCTTTCGCCAGTTCACCCAATGCGACGCCGACACGGTGGGCGCGGCCAGCGTCGCGGCCGATGCCGAGATCTGCGCCATGCTCGCCGACACGCTGGAGGCGGTCGGCATCCCCCGCGGCGACTATCTGGTGCGGATCAACAACCGCAAGGTGCTCAACGGGGTGATGGAGGTCGTCGGCCTCGACGATCCCGACGCCCACGCCGAGGCGCGCGGAATCGTGCTGCGCGCCATCGACAAGCTGGACCGGCTGGGCGAGGCCGGCGTGCGCGCCCTGCTGGGCCAAGGCCGCAAGGACGAGAGCGGCGACTTCACGCGCGGGGCCGGTCTCTCCGGCGAGCAGGCCGAGGTGGTGATGCGATTTCTGGCCGCGCGCGGCGCCACGGAGACGGAAACCTGCGCGCGGCTGAGCGATCTGGTCAGCGCCTCGGCCATCGGCCGCGAAGGTGTCGCGGAGATCGAGACCATCGCCGATCTGCTTGCGGCGCAGGGCTTCGGAGCCGATCGGGTGACGCTCGACCCCTCCGTCGTCCGTGGCCTCGGCTACTACACCGGGCCGGTGTTCGAGGCGGAACTGACCTTCGAGATCCTCGACGAGCAGGGGCGGCCGCGGCAGTTCGGCTCGGTCGCGGGCGGCGGGCGCTACGACGACCTCGTGAAGCGCTTCACCGGGCAGGAGGTGCCGGCCACCGGCGTCTCCATCGGCGTGGACCGGCTCTTGGCCGCGCTGCGCGCCAAGGGGCGGCTCAAGGGCGCGACCGAGGGGCCGGTGGTCGTCACCGTCATGGACCGCGACCGCATGACCGACTATTTCGCCATGGCGGCCGAACTGCGCGCCGCCGGCATCCGCGCCGAGGTCTATCTGGGCAACCCGAAGAACTTCGGCAACCAGCTGAAATACGCCGACCGCCGCGCCGCCCCGGTGGCGGTGATCCAGGGCGGGGACGAGGCCGCGCGCGGCGCGGTGCAGCTCAAGGATCTGATCCTCGGCGCCCGCATCGCCGAGAACGCGAGCCTGGAGGAATGGAAATCCCAGCCAGCGCAGCAGGAGGTGCCGCGCGCCGATCTCGTCGCCGCGGTGCGCCGCATCCTCGCACGATGACCGACCGCGCCACCGAGCGGGCCGAGGCCGAGCGGCTCTTCGCCTGGTTCCGCGCCCGGGGCGCGGCGCCGGTCGAGGCCGACATCCTGCAACCGGCCGAAACCCTGCTCGACCTCTACGGCGAGGACATCCGCGCCCGCGCCTATGTCACCGCCGATCCGGTGCAGGGCGAGATGATGCTGCGGCCCGATTTCACCGTCCCGGTGGTGTTGCGACACATGGCGCCGGAAAACCGCGACGGCGACGCCGGGCCGGCCCGCTACACCTACATGGGTCCGGTGTTCCGCCGGCAGGAGCATCGCGGCGACCGGGCCAGCGAATACCTTCAGGTGGGCTTCGAGCTCTTCGACGGCACCGACCCGGCCGCAGCCGATGCCGAGGTCTTCGCCCTCTTCGCCGAGGCGCTCGCCCCCCTGGGCCTGCGCCCGGTCACGGGCGACATGGGCCTCCTGACCGCGGCGGTTGCGGGGCTGGCCACCAGCCCCGCGCGCAAGGCGGCGCTGGCGCGGCACATCTGGCGGCCGGCGCGCTT
>SLBI01000158.1 GCA_007126375.1 Paracoccaceae bacterium | reverse complement strand
CGTCGCCGGAGAGGAAATGCACCGCCGCGGCATAGCACCACTGATAGTCCAGCAGCATCGGCGCGCAGGCGAGGCTGCGCGCCAGCAGTTCCTGCGCCCGCTCCGGCGCGCCGAAGAAGGCGAAGCCCATGGCGCAGGAGGTCAGCGTGCGCGGCCCGTGCGGGTTGAGCCGCGCGGCCATGTCGATGTGCAGCGCCGCCTTGTCGAAGCGGCCGGCCAGCGCCGCCGACCAGCCCAGCGCCAGCTGGTTGCGCGCGTCGAGCGGGTCGAGCTCCACCGCCCGGTCGGCGTGTTCCTGCGCCCGCCGCGTCGTCTCAGGATCGCGCGGCGCGCCGGGCCGCACGATATGGCGGACGTTCAGCAGGCTGGCAAGGCTGGCATGGGCGGGCGCGAAGCGGGGCGCGCGGGCGATCAGATCGGCGAACAGCCCGGCGGCGGCGTCATGGCTCTCCGGGCTCCAGCGGGTAATCAACCGCTCGCCCTCCAGCCAGGCGTCCACCGCCTCATGTGCGGGATCGGGCGCCACTGCGGCACGGTCGGTGCCGATGTAGACCTCCAGCGTCGCGGCGATCCGGCCGACCGCCTCGCGCCGGGCGCGGCCGAGGGCCCGCGCGGACAGATCCAGCGGGAAGCTGCCGACCAGTCGGCCGGTGAGGGCCTCGGTCAGGGTCAGGCGGACACCGCCGTCCGCGTCGCCCTCCGCGGTGTCGAGGGCATAGTCCGGGCCGCCGCGCGGCCCCTGCGTGCCTTCGACCACCGACCATCCCCGGAAACAGGCCAGACCGGCCATCAGTTCGGTGCGAAAGGCGGCCAGCCGGGCACGCGCCGCGGCCTTGCCCGTCGCGAAGTCACGCAGCTGGATCCGCAGCGGTTCGGCCGCGCCAGGGCGCCGGACGCTTCCTGCCGGATCCGTCGAGCGTCCGACCAGCGCCGCCGCCGTCTCGGGCCCCGGCGCGAGCCCGCAGCGCTGCTGCATCGCCTCGGCGAGCGCCGCATAGACGTCCCGCGCGGCGGCGGGATTGGCGACGGCGCGATAGTGGTGAATCAATGCCCGCGCTGCCCGCTCATGGGCCGGTTCCAGCCGCAGCAGGGCCGTTGCGGCATCACGCAATGCCGGATCTGCAGGATGGTCCGCCCTGTCGAGTTCGAGTTCGAGCGCCTCGGCCGCAAGGGCGCGCCATTCGGCGCGGATCACGGCCAGCCACGCGGCGAAGGCGGGCCCGAGGCGGTCGAGCCCGGCGGCCAGCCGATCCGGCCAGACACCATCGCGCAGCCAGGCCCGTTCGACCCTGCCGCGGCGCAGATCGGAAATCTGCTCGACCGCGTCGATGGTCACCTGCGCCGGGTCAAGCGCGATCCGCCCATCGGCGATGATCACGCCCTCGCCCAGATGGGTGCGCAACCGGCGCGCCGCCTCGAGCACCCGGCGCCGGCCATCTTCGGGCTGCAACTCGGGTGCCAGCAGCGCGACCAGCCGGTCGACCGGCTCGGCGGCATCCGGCGAAAGGGCAAGACAGGCGGCCAGCCCGCGCAGCCGGTCGGAGCGCAGCGAGACGGTGACACCATCCGGGGCGGTCAGCCGCAGCCCGTCGGAGACGATGATCCCCGCCGGGCGGGTGGCCGCCCTCGGCAGGGCCGGAACCGGCGCCGGAACCACGCGGTAGAGCATCGCCAATCCGGGGATGTTGCGCAGGCGGCGGCGGCCCATCGTCTCGAACCGCAGGCCCGGGGTACTGCGGGCCGCGGCCATCACCTCGGACGAGACGCAGATCCCGCCCGGTTCCGCCAGCGCCTCGAGCCGGGAGGCGACGTTGACGGCGTGACCGTGGACATCGCCCTCGCGCAAGGTAACCTCGCCCAAATGAATCCCGATCCGGAATCGCTGGGGGCCCTCGCTGGCGGCGCGCTGCACCGCCGCAGCACAGTCGAGCGCCGCCGAGGCGCTCGGAAACACCGCCAGCACCCCGTCGCCCGTCGTCTTGACCAGCGCGCCGCCATCGGCCCTGCAGGCGGCCTCGAAACGCGCGATCCAGTCGGTCATCGCGGCGATCGTCGCGGCCTCGGCACCGCTGACATGGCGGCTGAAGCCGACCATGTCGGCAAAGAGCACCGCGCGCAGGGCGCGGCGGCCCACGGCGTGTTCGGCACCTGCCTCCGGTCTCTCGCTTGCCATTCCCGCTTCCGTCGTTTCGGGCTGCGTTCGGGGCAGCATAGCACGAAGCGGCGGCAATGATCCCGGCGCCGCTTGCCGGGCTGCTGGGCAGCTTCGAGGTGATGGATCTGAGCCCGCCGGGCTGGCCGGCACATTTCGCTTTCGTGCTGCCGGGCGCCGAAGCCCTGCGCCGATGGCCGGGCTATCCGGACGCGGCCCGGCCCGAGAGCGGCCGCGCCGCGGCGGGGCGTGGCCGGACGGCCGTGGCATGCCTGAGCGGCGGCCTCGGCGAGGCAGTCGAGCTGGCCTCGTCCTGTCGCTGGGGCGACGAGACGGTGCTTCGTGGGCGCGCCGCCGATTTCGCACCGGACGAGGCGATCCTGCCGGACGAATGGCTGGGGCTGACCCGCGGGCAGATGGCGGCCCGGAAACGCTGGAACACCGCGCGCTTCGGCATGGCCGACTGGCGGCCGGCGCCGCTTGCGCCGACCCGCGCGATCGACTGGATCGCCGGACGCGATGCACACAGTGGCGCCCTGCGCTGGGCGCCGGCGGATCTGGTGCTGATCGGCCGCAGCCCGTCCGATCCGGAGGCGGTGGGCATCGCCGACACCCGTGGATGCGCCGCAGGCGCAACATCGGACGCGGCGCTTCTGCACGCCTTGCGCGAACTGGCCGAACGCGATGCGGTCGGGCGATGGTGGCATGCCATGCAGCCGGCTCCGACGCTGCCGCATCGCTGCGCCGAGCTCGACGCCGAAATGGGAGGCTTTCTGCGTGACCGCGCCCGCCACACGCGGTTCCTGCGGCTCGCGCCCGCATCAGAGCGGGCGGCGGCATCGGATCCCGGAGGGGTGGTGGTGGCTGCAGCCTCGGCCGACCCGGATGGCTGTCGTGTTGCGCTCGGCTTCGCTGCGCGTGGCAGCGCTGCGGAGGCCGCGCGCGATGCCGCGATCGAGATGCTGCAGACGGAGCTCGGCCTGCAACAGCGCGAAGCGCTGGGCGATCCGCTGGCGCGGCTCTGGCTGTCGCGGGTGCGTGCCGGTCGCGGCCCGCTGGCGCCGACAGCGGTCTGTCGCTGCCCGACCAGGGCCGAACCCGATGCCGCTGCGGAAATCACCCTGCGGCTGGACCGGCTCGCGGCACGGGGTCTGCCGGCAACGCTTTTCGATCTCACGCGCCCGGAGTTCGGCGTGCCGGTGCTGCGCGCGGCGGTGCCCGGCCTTGCCAGCGACCGCCCGCGCTGGCGCGCGTTCGGCGGCCGGCCGGCCAATCCCTTTCCGCTCCTCGTCTGAGGCGCCGGACCCCGAAGGCCATGCCTCGCCCGGTTTCCGTCCGACGAGGGAGGATCCGTCCCGCGCAGCCGGCGTGGCGACAGAAGGTCACGCAAGGCCCGATCCGATGTCATCCGCCTTTCTCCCGGACCGGCCGGGTGCCGCGCCGGTAGAGGCGGCGGTGGTCCGGCCGGTCCGGGCCGGTGCCGCTCCGGTTTCGAGGACATCGTCTGCGGTAACGGTCGATTGCCCGTTGCGAAGCTG
>SLBI01000206.1 GCA_007126375.1 Paracoccaceae bacterium | reverse complement strand
CCGGTGCGGCTTCGGCCGCCGGCAACCGGCCGGCGCCGGCGGCGGCGAGCCGCGCGAGGTAGAGATCGCAGAGTTCGAACAACAGCGCCCGCCGCTCTTCGCCGCCCTTGGCGGCAGCGAGATCCGCCAGAGCCAGGATCCCGGTGCGGTCGAGCCGCGGCAGCGAGGCGAACAGCCCGATCAGCCGCGCATAGAGCGCGAGCCCGTCGAGCTGGGCAAGCCGCACCGCCGCCCCGACCGATCCGCCCGAAAGTTCGGCCAACGCTGCCGGATCATCAGGCTCGATCCCGGCCTGCTGCAAGGCACGGGCCATGTCGCCCGCCCCGAGCGGCGACAGCCGCAGCGGCCGGCAGCGCGAGCGGATCGTCGGCAGCAGCCGCGCCGGCTGGTGGCACACCAGCAGCAGCAACACCAGCGCCGGCGGCTCCTCCAGAAGCTTGAGCAGCGCATTGGCGGCGCTCGGGTTCAGCTCGTCCGCGGCATCGACGATCACCGCGCGCCAGCCGCCATCGGCTGCAGAGAGGCCGAGGAACTCGCGCAGCTTGCGGGCCTCGTCCACGGTTATCTGGGTGCGCAGCCGGCCGCTCTTGTGGTCCCATGCGCGGCGCAACAGCAGGAGCCGGCCCTCCGAAAGCGCCGCCACACGCCGTGCCACCGGATGCTCGGCAGGCAGATCGAGGCTGGCCGGGGGTGGCGGGGCGAGCAGGCCCGATCCGGTCGGTTGCGCCAGAAGAAACCGTGCAATCCGCCAGGCCAGCGTCGCCTTGCCGACGCCGCGCGGTCCGGTCAGCAACCAGCCGTGATGCAGCCGCTCGCCACGAAACGCCTCCAGAAACGCCGCCTCGGCGGCCTCCTGCCCGAACAGCAGCGGCGTCTCGCGGGGATGCGGCGCGCCCTCGATCCGGTCAGGCTCTCGCGGCTCGGTCATCCGGGCACCTCCGCGCCACCGCATGTCGCTTCGCCGTCCGGCTTCATCGCGCCGCCTCGCCGGAAAGGGCCGCCAGCGCGAGCGCGGCGATCTCCTCGGCCACCTCGGTTTCGTCCCGGCCGGCGTCGATCAGCCGGCATCGGTCGGGGAATTCCGCCGCAAGCGCCCGAAAGCCCGCCCGCAACCGGTGCTGGAAATCCGATCCCATCGCCTCGAACCGGTGTTCGGCGCCGCCGCGGGCTCGGCCGCGGGCCAGCGCCACCTCGGGGTCCATGTCGAGCACGAAGGTCAGCGCCGGCTCGATGCCGATGAAGGCAGCGTGCAGCCGGTCCGTCTCGGCCCGCAGCGCGCCGCGGGCCAGCCCCTGATACACCCGGGTCGAATCGGCGAAACGGTCGCAGATGACGACCGCACCCCTGGCCAGGGCCGGAGCGATCGTCCGCTCCAGATGGTCGCGTCGCGCCGCGGTGAAAAGCAGCAGTTCGGTCTCTGCCGACCAGCGCCCGGCGGGACCCTCGACCAGAAGGCGGCGGATTTCCTCGGCGCCGGGCGATCCGCCAGGTTCGCGCGTGCGCTGCACTGCCAGCCCCTCCGACTCCAGCGCGGCGGCCAGGCGCCGCGCCTGGGTCGACTTGCCGCTGCCGTCGATCCCTTCAAGGGTAAGGAACAGCCCCTTGGCCGCCGGCCCGCCGGCCATGCTCAGAAACCCGCCGCCCGCTCGCTCACCGCGCCGATCGCGCGCTGCAGCAGGATGCCGGCCGCTGTCTGCACCCGGACCAGGAAGTTGCCCCGCGCCACCGACGAAGCCGCGACCAGCGGCACCCTCACCGGCGCGAGGTCGGGCAGGTCCAGCACCAGTTCGCCCAGCGGCTGGCCGGCGGCGACCGGTGCCTCTACCGGGCCGTCATAGATCACTTCGGCGGCGACACTGTCGAGTTGCTGCAGCGCCGGCACCAGCACCACGAGATCCTCGGGCACCACCAGCCCGACACGGGCGGTCTCCCCCAGCCAGACCTCGGCGTCTGCCACCCGGGATCCGGCCGCCAATACCGTGCGTTGCGAGAATTGCCGGAACGCCCAGTTGATGATCCGTTCGGCCTCCTCGGCGCGTTCGCGCTCGTCCGCCAGCCCGCCGATGACGAAGATCACCCGCCGGTTGCCCTGCCGCGCAGACCCCGCAAGGCTGTAGCCGGCCGCCGAGGTGAAGCCGGTCTTCAGGCCGTCGAGCCCGATGCCGGCCTCCAGCAGCGGCACGCGGTTGTTTTGGGTGATGTCGTTCCAGGTGAAACTCGGCTCCGAGAGATAGGGATAGTATTGCGGAAACTCGCGGATGAGCCGTTCCGACAGGATCGCGAGGTCGCGCTTCGACATCAGATGATCGGGGTGCGGCCAGCCCGAGGCGTTGGCGAGCGTCGTGTTGCTCATGCCGAGGGCGCGTGCGCGCTCTGTCATCATCCGGGCGAAGTTCTCCTCGGTGCCGGCCAGCCCCTCGGCCACGACCACCGTGGCATCGTTGCCCGACAGCACGGCGATGCCGCGGATCAGATCCTCCACCGTGGGGCGATGGCGCTCCTCGACGAACATGCGCGAGCCGCCCATCAGACGCGCGCGGGTCGAGACCGGAAACGTCGTTTCCATCGTCACACGGCCATCGTCCAGCGCCTCGAACAGCATGTTCAGCGTCATCAGCTTCGACATCGACGCGGGCGGCAGCGGTATATCGGCCTCCTTTTCCAGCAACACCGTTCCGGTGTTGAAATCGACGACGATGGCGGATGCTGCCCGCGTTTCGAAAGCCGCCGCCGCCGGGCTGGCGGTCAGCACCACAAGCCCCAGCCATACCGCCCCGAAAAGCCGGGCTACGGGCCACGCCATCCCGCCCGGTGCGTTTGCCGTCCAAGCCAGTGCGTGGTTGCGCAGCATCGGCTTACCTCCTTCGGCGCATCGCCCGCCGTCAGGCGGGCCGGTCAACGAACAGCCTGCCGTGGCGGCGGCAGCCCCGGGCCCTGCGAATTGCGCGCGCCGTCGATCGCGTCTCAGCGGCGCACTGCATAGGCATCGTCGAAGCCGAGGCGCCGCGCGGCGGCGATCAGCCGGTCGCGCTCGGCGCCGTCGGTTGCGGGCCCGGCGGTGACCCGCCAGTAGCTGCGCCCGTTGGTTTCCCCCGACCTAATGGTCGCGGTCAGGCCGTCGCCGCGCAGGATCGCGGCGGCGCGTTCGGCATTGGCCTCGACGCTGAAGATGCCCACCTGCACGAAGGGGCGGTCGGGCGCCCCGGGGGCCGAGACGTTGCGTGCCCCGGTCGAGGCAGGCGCCGCAGGCGGAGCCGATTCGGCCCTGTCCAGCGCGGCGGCGGCTGTGGCGGTAACGTTCTCCAGCGCTCTCGTTTCGATCGTGCCTGTCTCCACCCCGGCTGCGACCGCCTCGGCGGAAATCTCCGGCTCCGGGGCCCGGCGGCGGAACAGGGCAGCCAATCCGCGCGGCCGCTCGCTGGCAGCGTTTTCCGAGCTGGCGCCCGGTGCGTCTGAGGCTGCCGAAGCCAACTCCGGCGCCTCTGCGGGGCCGTCGGCCGCTGCCGATGCCGGCTCGGCTGCGGCGACCGCCACCGGGGCCGGCTCCGGTTCGGCGTCCGGCTCGGGAGACGCCTGCGACGCGGGCGGTTCCGGGGTCACCTCCTCGCGACGCAGCGCGGTCACGTTCAGCCTCGCCGGCTGGCCCGCCAGCATGCCCAGCGCCGCTGCCGCATCCGACGAGACCTGCAGTTTCGGCCCCGGATTCTCGCGCTCCCTGCGAAACAGCGCGCCGATGACGAACTCGCCGGTGGCCTCGTTGCGGATGATCACCCGTTCCGGATCGGTGACCTCGGCATGCGCAATCCATACGCCGCCCAGCGAGGGCCGGCCATCCCACAGCCCCCGATCGTCGATCTGGAACACTTCCGGTGCCTCGACATCGCGCTCGACGATCTGTGTCGCGCGGCTCGCAGCCGGTTGCCGTTCGGCCTCGCCGCCGCCTGTCACCGTCTGTTCGCAACCTGCCAGGGCCAGCGCCAGCACCGCGGCGCCGCCGGCAAGGCGCAGGTGCTGCCGTGCCGACATCCGTTGCCGAACCGATTGCGCGTCGTCGGGGGTGCCGCCCCGTCCGTTTCCTGCCATCCGTGCCCCCATGGTGGCGCGGTTCGTTGTCCGCCGCGCTGCCCCATTCGTGCCGGCCTGCCGACTGCCGCCCGATGGGCGTCAGGGGACCGGAGCGCCTGCCCGTGCGCGCCGCTCGGCCGATATGGCATGAGTGTAGCCGGAACGGGCCAGCATGGGAAGGCCGCAGACGGCATTGCGCCAAGTGGCGCCGGGACGGCAGGGGTGCCCCGTCACATCCCGCTTTCGAGCGGCCGGTCGACTGCGCCTCCGGCCGCGACCCAGTCCTTGAACGCGCCGAGATTGTAGACCTGCGCGAAGCCCAAGTCTCTCAGCGCCTTTCCGGCAAGCGCCGCACGCCCGCCGGCGCCGCAGTAGACCACCACCGGCCGATCCGGCCGAAACTCGGGGTCGTGAAACGGCGAGGCAGCGTCGGCGCGAAACTCCAGCATGCCGCGCGAGACATGGCGGGCACCGGCCACCATGCCGTCATGCACCAGCTCCGGCGCATCGCGCACATCGACCACCAGCGCACCTTCGGCGATCAGCGCCTCTGTTGCGGCACGGTCCACCTTCGGCACGACCGCATTGGCGGCCTCGATCATCTCCTTCAGCGTCAGTGGCATGTGTCGTCTCCCTCAAGCTTCGGCCCCGACCATAGCGCGACGGCGGCGCCGGCGGGAGGGGCCACATCTGCCGCAACGGCATCGCGGCCGGGATCGCCGGATTTCGCGGCATTCCTGCGCTGGCGCGGCGTTCCTTCCCCGGCAGCCCCTTTCCCTTGGTGGTCAACCCCGGTTATCCTTCGGCAAAGGCGGCAGGGGGTCGATGACAGACAGTTTCAACGAGATGTTCGAGGGCGAACGAATCCGGCCGCCCTACACCCGACTCGGCGACTGGACGGAGTCCATGCCGCAGGAGCTGAAGCGGCTCAAGCAGGCCGAGGCGGAGGCTCTGTTCCGGCGGATCGGCATCACCTTCGCCGTCTACGGCGAAGGTGGCGATCCCGATCGGCTGATCCCCTTCGACATGTTTCCCCGTGTCTTCACCCAGGGTGAGTGGCGCCGCCTGGAGCGTGGCATCGTGCAGCGCGCGCGCGCGCTCAACGCATTCCTTGCCGATGTCTACGACCGCGGCGAGATCGTGAAGGCAGGGCGCATCCCCGGCCATCTGGTCTGGCGCAACGAAGCCTATGAGCCGGCGGTGGCCGGCATCAGGCCGCCGCGCGGGGTCTATTCGCACATCGTCGGCATCGACATCGTCCGCACCGGACCCGAGGATTTCTTCGTGCTCGAGGACAACTGCCGCACCCCTTCGGGGGTCAGCTACATGCTCGAGAATCGCGAGATCATGATGCGGCTCTTCCCGGGCCTCTTTCGCGAGAACCGGATCGAGCCGGTGGACGGCTACTCCGAGTCGCTGCGGCGCATGCTGGCTTCGGTGGCGCCGGCGAAATGCAGCGGCGAGCCCACCATCGTGATCCTCACTCCGGGGCCGCTGAACTCGGCCTATTACGAGCACAGCTTCCTTGCCGATCTCATGGGGGTGGAGCTGGTCGAGGGGCAGGATCTGTTCGTCGAGGGCGAATACGTCTGGATGCGGACCACGCAGGGGCCGAAGAAGGTCGACGTGATCTACCGGCGGATCGACGACGCCTTCATCGACCCGCTCTGCTTCCGCCCCGACTCGATGCTGGGTGTGGCCGGGCTGATGGACGTCTACCGCTCGGGCGGAGTGACGCTCGCTTCTGCCCCCGGCGCCGGCGTGGCCGACGACAAGGCCGTCTATGTCTTCGTGCCCGAGATGATCCGCTTCTACCTGGGCGAGGAGCCGATCCTGCAGAACGTGCCCACCTGGCAATGCGGCAAGCGCGACGATCTCAGATACGTGCTGGAACATCTGCCCGAACTGGTCGTGAAGGAGGTGCATGGCTCGGGCGGCTACGGCATGCTGGTCGGCCCCAAGGCCACGGCCGAGCAGGTGGCGGCGTTTCGCGAGCGGCTGGTGGCGCATCCCGCGAACTACATTGCCCAGCCGACGCTGGCGCTCTCGACCTGTCCGACCTTCGTCGACGAGGGGGTGGCACCGCGGCATGTGGACCTGCGCCCCTATTGCCTGGTGGGCGAGCGGATCGAACTGGTGCCCGGCGGGCTGACGCGGGTGGCGCTGACCGAGGGCAGCCTGGTCGTCAACTCCAGCCAGGGCGGCGGGGTCAAGGACACCTGGGTGCTGGCCGAATGATACGGGGCAGCAGCCACGATGCCGGCAGGGCGGGGCGGCCATGCTGAGCCGGACGGCCGAGAACCTCTACTGGCTCGCCCGCTACATGGAGCGGGCCGAAAAGACCGCGCGTCTGCTGGAAGTGGGTAGCCGCATCTCGCTGATGCCCGGGGGCGCCGACGGCTATCGCAACGAGTGGGACGCGCTGCTGCTGGCCGCCGGCACCGCCGAAGGCTTCGACCGGAAATACGGCGACGCGGTTCAGCGCAACATCGAGAGCTACCTGTTCTTCGACACCGACAACCCGTCCTCCATCGCATCCTGCATCGGCCGGGCGCGGGAAAACGGCCGGATCGTGCGCACAGCGCTGACCACCCAGGTCTGGGACGCGCTCAACACCGCCTTCCAGGAGCTGAAGGAACTGCAGCGGACGCCGCGGTCGGAACTGCCGCTGAGCCAGCTCGTGGACTGGACGCTCAGGCACACCGCGCAGCTGCGAGGTGCGATCGACGCCACGCAACTTCGCAACGACAACTATGACTTCCTGCACCTCGGCTATTCCATCGAGCGTGGTGACAACACTGCGCGGCTGCTCGACGTGAAGTATTTCGTGCTGCTGCCGCGGATCGATTTCGTGGGTTCGGGTCTCGACAACTACCAATGGACCACCCTTTTGCGGGCGCTGTCGGCGCACCGCGCCTTTCACTGGGCCTATGGCGGCGATGTCACTGCGCACAAGATCGCGCATTTCCTGATTCTCAACCCGCAATGCCCAAGATCCCTGCGAAGCTGCACGCAGGGCATGTCGGACCATCTCGACCGGCTGGCACGCGGCTATCAGCGCACCACTTCGGTACAGTCGAAGGCGCGCGCGTTGCTGGGCGAACTGGTGGAGATGACGGTGGAAGACGTGTTCGAGGAAGGGTTGCACGAGTTCCTCACCCGTTACATCGGCGAGGTGGCGACGGTGGGCGGCCTCGTCGCCGAGACCTATCTCAGCGGGGACATGCGATGATCCTGACGGTGTTCCATGCCACCACTTACCGCTACGATCCGCCGGTGCGCGGCGTGGTGCAGAGCCACCGGCTGACGCCCGCCCGATCCCGCGGTCAGCGGGTGCTTGACTGGGACGTGGCAGTGTCCGACGGCGTCGCCGGTGGCGGGTTCCGTGACGGAGCCGGCGACTGGGTGCAGAGCCACTCGGCGCACGGCCCGCTGTCGGCGATCACCGTGACGGTGCGCGGCCGGGTCGAGACGACCGACCTTGCCGGCGTCCTGCGCGGTCACCGCGAACGCATCCCGCCCGAGGCCTTTCTGCGCGAGACACCACCCACCCGCGCCGATGTTGCGCTGACCGATCTTGGCCGCGACGCACTGGCGGGGGCCTCCGACGCGCTCGACCGCGCGCACCGGCTGGCCGGCGCGGTCCATGCCGCGATCGCCTTTCAGCCGGGCGCCACCCATGCGCATACCACCGCCGCAGAGGCGCTGGGGCTGGGCGAGGGGGTGTGTCAGGATCATGCCCATGCGCTGATCGCCGCGGCCCGCAGTCAGGGCATCCCGGCGCGCTATGTGTCGGGGTATCTGGCGATGGGCTTGGCCGACGGGCAGTCGCAGTCACAAGTGCAGGGGGTCATGATCGGGGCCGAGCCGCAGCAGGTGCAGGGGGTCGCAACGGATTACGAGGCGGCGCATGCCTGGGCCGAACTCTGGGTCGATGGGCTTGGCTGGGTCGGTTTCGACGCCGCCAACGCCTGCTGCCCGGATGCGCGCTATCTCCGTCTTGGTTCGGGGCTGGATTCGCGCGGTGCGGCGCCGATCCGCGGCATCGCCCGCGGCGCCGGGGCAGAAAGCCTCGATGTCGCCGTTGCCGTAGAAATCGCCCAGCAGTAGCGGCCAACCGGGCCAATCGGAAGGATCTGATGTGACCTATTGCGTGGGGCTTCTGCTGAAGGCCGGCATCGTGATGCTGTCAGACACCCGCACCAATGCCGGGCTCGACAACATCTCGACCTATCGCAAGATGTATCTGTTCGAGAGCCCGGGCGAGCGGGTCATCGGCATCATGACCGCGGGCAACCTTTCGGTTACCCAGACCACCATCGCCCGTCTGGAAGAGGCGATGTCGGATGATCCCGATGCCGACCCGCACCGCAACATCCTGAACGCCCCCACCATGCTGAAGGTGGCCGAGATCGTCGGCCAGACGCTGGCCGAGGTGCGGCTGGAGATCGCCGACAAGATGACGGCGATGAAGCAGGCCGCATCGGCTTCGATGATCGTCGCCGGTCAGCGCCGCGGCGGGGGCATGCGCATGTTCCTCGTCTATCAGGAGGGCAACTCCATCGAGGCGACCGAGGACACGCCCTTCCTGCAGATCGGCGAACACAAGTACGGCAAGCCGATCCTCGACCGGGTGGTGACGCCCGACACCTCGCTCGCGGACGCGCAGAAGGCGGTGCTGCTGTCGATGGATTCGACGCTGCGCTCGAACCTCTCGGTGGGCATGCCGCTCGATCTCGCGGTGATCGAGCGTGACGCCTTCGGGATCGGCACGCGACGGCGGATCGAGGCCGGTGATCCCGCCTTCCAGAAGATGTCGGAGGACTGGTCTTCCGCGCTGCGCGAGGCGTTCCGGCGGATCGAGATCTGAAGGATGGTGCCGTCGGTGGCCGCCCGCCCGCATCGGTTACCGCATTCCGGCAGTGCGCTCTTCGAACAGTGCCAGCGCCGTGTCGAGAAAACGCCTCCGTGTCCCCGGCGCCTCCATCATCAGCTCGTGCTCGGCGCCGGGAAAGGTATCGAGCCGCCCCGCGGGCCAGTTTGCCATGCGTTCGGTGATCGCGGCGACATCGACGATCTTCTCGCGGCTGCCGACACCGGCATAGGCGGGCAGTGCCGGCGCGGGCCGTCGCGTCAGCGCCGCCATTTCGCCCAGCGCCGCCGCGAGCCAGCCCAGCGTTGGCGGGCCCAGCGCCAGCTCGGGGTGGCGGCGCACCTGGGTCTGCATCCGGTCGAATTCGCCCCGGTCTGTCGTCAGCCAGTTCTCGTGGAAGTCGGCGCTGGCCAGAAAGAAGTCGCCCCGCTCGCCGGGCACCGCGCGGCCGTCGCGATGGGCCAGTCGCGCAGCCCGGCCCAGCGCGCGGGCAGCCAGCCGTGTCGCTGGCGTCAGCGGCAGCCCCCACATCGGCGCTGAAAAGGCCGCCGCGGCGACATCGAGCCCGTTGTCCAGCGCGCGCAGCCCGATGCAGCCGCCCATCGAATGTGCAAGCATCACGAAGGGGCGATCGCACCCCAGCGCCTCCGCCGCCGTCGTCAACGCGGCCATGTCCTCCTGGTATTCCGAGAAGCGGGCGACATGGCCGAGATCCGGCGCGGCGGCAAGCCGGCCGTCCGAAAGCCCCTGGCCGCGCCAGTCGAGGGTGAGCACGCCCCAGCCGGCTGCGGCAAGATCGCCGGCGACCCGGCCGTATTTCTCGATCACCTCGGTGCGGCCGGGAAGGATCAGAACCGTGCCCCGCCGGCCGGCGGCCAAATGCCCGATGCGAAGGCTCAGGCCGTCATCGGTGCGCACCCAAATCGCGCGGCCTTCTGCCGGCCCTCCGGAAACCTCGGAAAAAAGCGGTGCGTCCTTCACCGTCAGCTCATCATCGCACCCAGCTTCATCGCGAATCCCATGTCGCCCTGCACCGCCAGCCGGCCCGACATGAAGGCCACGGTGGGGCTGAGATCGCCATCGAGAATCGCCCGAAATGTTTCCACCGTGGCGCTCAGGGTCACATCGGCCTCGGTGTCGGTATCGGCGGCACGGACGCCGCTCGCGTCCACGACCACCGCGCCCTCGTCCTCGAGGACGAACAGCGCCGTCCCGTCGATGCCTTCGCCGAACTTCGCGCGCATCGCCGCCACTGCGGCCTCGATCGTCTCGCTCATGCCTCTTCCCGTCCTTCGCTCCATTGTGACCGCAGACCCTCTCGCCTTCATGACGGCCTGCGCTATGCTCCCCGTTATGGTATGCATGCCTCGCTTCCTCAATGCTGTCGTCGCGGCATGGCTTGCCGGGGCAATGGCGGTGCCCGCGGCCCAGGCCGAGGATGTTTCCGAGTTGCTGCGCCGGCTCGCCGATCCTGAGACCGAGCGCTGGCAGCGTGTCGAGCGCCAGGTGATCGCCGCCTGGTCGAAATCCGGCTCGCCATCGATCGACCTGCTGCTGCAACGCGGTCGCGATGCGCTGGCGGCAGGCGAGACAGAGGTGGCGATCGAGCATCTGACCGCGCTGACCGATCACGCCCCCGATTTCGCCGAAGGATGGAACGCCCGCGCCACCGCATATTTCCGTTCCGGACTTTACGGCCCGGCGATGGCCGACATCTCGCGGGCGCTCTCGCTCAACCCGCAGCATTTCGGGGCGATGTCGGGAATGGGCGCCATCCTCGAGGAGACCGGCCGGCGCGCCCAGGCGCTTGAGGTCTATCGCGCCGCCCGCGCTATACATCCCCACCAGCCCATCCTAATGAGAGCTGTCGAGCGTCTGCAGCGGCAGGTGGCCGGTCAGGATACCTGATCACCGCCGCGGCGGCAGCAAGGCGCAGCCTGCCGGGCGCGCAGATTGACCAGAGATCGGGACGAGTCAGCCATGCGCGACGAGATCCGCGAACGGGGCCGGGTGACAGCGGTCCTCGGCCCGACCAACACCGGCAAGACGCACTACGCCATCGAGCGGATGCTCGCCCATCGCACCGGCGTCATCGGCCTGCCGCTGCGGCTGCTCGCGCGCGAGGTCTATGACCGCATCGTCGCCCTGCGCGGCCCCTCGGTGGTCGCCCTCGTCACCGGCGAGGAGCGCATCGTGCCCGAACGCACGCAATACTGGGTCTGCACCACCGAGGCGATGCCCGTGGGCATCGGCGCCGATTTCCTTGCCGTGGACGAGATCCAGCTCTGCGCCGATCCCGAGCGCGGCCATGTCTTCACCGAGCGGCTGCTGCAGGCGCGCGGGCTGCACGAGACGCTTTTTCTCGGCGCCGACAGTATGCGCGGGGCCATCGGCGCGCTGGTTCCCGGTGTCGTCTTCCTGCGCCGCGAGCGTTTCTCGACGCTCAGCTACACCGGTGCGAAGAAGATCAGCCGGATGCCGCCGCGCAGTGCCATCGTCGGGTTCTCGGTCGAGAACGTCTACGCCATCGCAGAGCTGATTCGCCGCTTCAAGGGAGGCTGCGCGGTGGTGATGGGCGCGCTCTCCCCGCGCACCCGCAACGCGCAGGTCGAGCTCTATCAGAACGGCGATGTGGATTATCTGGTGGCGACCGATGCCATCGGCATGGGGCTCAACCTCGACATTCAGCATGTTGCCTTTTCCTCGACCGCCAAGTTCGACGGCCGCAGGATGCGGGCGCTCCATCCGGCGGAGCTGGCGCAGATCGCCGGGCGCGCAGGGCGGCACACGACACCGGGCAGCTTCGGCATCACCGGCGAGGCCCGGCCGCTCGGTCCCGAGGTTGTGGAGGCGATCGAGAGCCACCGTTTCGCTCCGGTGAGGAAGCTGCACTGGCGCAATGCCGCGCTCGATTTCGGCACTGTCGACCGGCTGATCTCCTCGCTGGAACGCCAGACGCGGGATGACTGGCTGACCCGCGTGCGCGATGCCGACGATCTGACCGCGCTCAGGTCGCTTGCCGATCTGCCCGACATCCGGTCGCGCCTCGGCGATGCCCGCGACGTGCGCCTGCTGTGGGACGTCTGCCGCATTCCCGATTTCCGCGGTATCTCGCCCACCGAGCACGCCGGGTTGCTCGCCCGCATCTTCGGCTTCCTGCATGACGGCGGGCGGGTGCCGGCGGACTGGCTGGCGCGCAACATCGCGCGAATCGACCGCACCGATGGCGACATTGACGCGCTGTCGAAACGGCTGGCGTATATCCGCACCTGGACTTATGTGGCGCAGCGCCCCGGCTGGGTGTCCGAGGAAAGTCATTGGCGGGGAGAGACCCGCGCGGTAGAAGACCGGCTGTCGGATGCGCTGCACGCGCGGCTGACCCAGCGCTTCGTGGATCGCCGCACCAGCGTGCTGATGCGGCGGCTCAAGCAGAAGGAGGGCCTCGTGGCCGAGGTGAGCGACAAGGGCGAGGTGACTGTCGAGGGTCAGTTCGTCGGCCGGATCGAAGGGTTCCGCTTTCGCGCGGACCAGAGCGGCAGTCCCGACGAGGCGCGCGCGCTGCGTCAGGCAGCCGCAGCCGCGCTGGCGCCGCAGTTCCATCTGCGGGCGGACCGATTCTACAACGCGCCCGATCCCGAGATGGATCTGACCGAGCAGGGTGGGCTGATGTGGGGCGAGGCCGCGGTGGGCAAGCTCGTCGCCGGCGCCGAGCCGATGAAGCCGCAGGTCGAGGCCTTCGTGGACGAGATCGCCGCGCCCGAGGTGGCCGAGAAGGTGCGCCGCCGGCTGCAGCATTTCGTCGATCGTCGCATTGCCGCGCAGTTCGAGCCACTGGTCGGGCTGCAGCGCGACGAGACCCTCACCGGCCTCACCCGCGGGTTCGCCTACCGTCTGGTCGAGGCGATGGGCGTGCTGCCGCGGGCCGATGTCGCCGCCGACGCCAAGGCGCTGGACCAGCAGTCGCGCGCGGCGCTGCGTCGGCATGGCGTGCGCTTCGGGCAGTACACGATCTTCCTGCCGGCGCTGCTGAAACCCGCGCCGACACGGCTGCGGCTGGTGCTGTGGTCGCTGGCGCAGGGGCTGGAGGAGTTCCCCGAGAGCCCGCCACCAGGTCTGGTCACCATTCCGGCGCCCGAGGCGGTGCCTGCGGGTCATCTGCGTCTCGCCGGCTATCACAAGGCTGGCGCCCGGGCGATCCGGATCGACATGCTGGAGCGGCTGGCCGACATGCTGCGCACGCGCGACGCGCGGGCCGGCTTCGAGGCGACGGCCGAGATGCTGTCGATCACCGGGCTGACCCTGGAGCAGTTCGCCGATCTGATGCAGGGCCTCGGCTATCGTGCCGAACGCGGCGAGCGGCCGCGCAGCCGCCCGCCGGTGAAACCCGCCTCCGAGCCGTCGCCTGCCACGGCCGACGCTCCGGCCGTGCCGGAGGCGGCCGCTGCGCCGCCCGGCGATGGCGATG
>SLBI01000074.1 GCA_007126375.1 Paracoccaceae bacterium | reverse complement strand
TGACCGCAGCCCTGATGTGGCATCTCGCCGGCTGCCTGCGCCGGCACCCGGCGATGGCGGCGCACTGGAGCGAGGCCGGGCCGCAGCCGCAGCCATCGGAGCGGATCAACATGGCCGTGGACACCCCGCGCGGCGTGCTGATGCCGGCCATCGATGCCGGCGCCGCCGCCACGTTGGGCGATCTCGACAAGGAGCTGCGCCGCATCGCGGCCGCCGCCCGCAGCGGCGCCACCGGCGGGTTGGATCTGAGCCCGGCGGGCTTCGCGCTGTCGAACCTCGGCCCGCTGGGGATCGATCAGTTCGACCCGATCCTCTACGCGCCGCAGGTGGCGATCCTCGGCCTTGGCCGGCTGCAGCAGCGGCTGGAGCTGACGCCCGCCGGCATCCTTGCCCGCGAGGAGATCACCGCCTGCCTCGTGATCGACCACCGCGCCCTCGACGGGGCAGATGGCGCCCGCTTCCTTGCCACGCTGCAGGAGAGCCTGACCGCCATGACGGAGCCCGCATGACCACCGCCTCAGGCGATAACGCCGCCCGCGCGCTGCATCTCGACCTCTACCGGATGATGACCCGCATCCGCGCCTTCGAGGAGGCCGCACTCTACGAATCCGGCCGCGGCAACGTCTATGGCCCGCTGCATGCCTGCATCGGGCAGGAGGCGATCCCGGCCGGCCTTGCGCCGCTGCTGCGGCCGACCGACTACGTCACCTCGACCCACCGCGGCCACGGCCATGCGCTTGCCAAGGGCGCGGATCCGCAGGGCATGATGGCCGAGCTCTTCGGCCGCGCCGACGGCATCTGCCGCGGCAAGGGCGGCAGCCAGCACATCGCCGATTTCTCGGTCGGCATGCTGGGCGCCAACGGCATCGTCGGCGCGGGCTACGGCATTGCCGCGGGTGCTGCCCTTCGCATCAGGCAGGCCGGGCGCGACGACGTCTCGGTGGTGTTCTTCGGCGACGGCGCGATGGCGCGGGGCACGCTGCACGAAGTGGCGAACATCTGCGTGCTGTGGAAACTGCCTGTGCTGTTCGTGTGCGAGCACAACGGCTTCGCGCAATGGGTGCCGTCGTCCGAGAACCTGTGCACCGATGCGGTGGCCGGGCTTATGGCGGGCTACGGCATGCCGTCGCGGCAGGTGGACGGAACCGACGCGCTGGCGATGCACGGCTGCGCCGCCGGGTTCATCGCCGACATGCGCGCGGGCGGCGGGCCGGCCTTCATCGATGCGCGGGCAAACCGCTTTCACGGCCACAACTCGATGGACGCGCAGGCCTATCGCAGCCGCGACGACGTCAGCCGGTTGCGCGCCGAGGCCGATCCGCTGGCGCTGTTCCGCGCCGCGACCGCGGCCGCGGGCGTGCTGGCGGCGGCCGACATGGACCCGCTCGACGCCGCCGCCGAGGCCGAGATGCGCGCCGCCGCCGAAGCTGCGCTCGCCGGGCCGTGGCCCGACCCGGCCGACGCCTGGGAGGACATCCTCGCACCGAGGAAGGCGCACGCCCATGGCTGAGATGCGCGAGATCACCTTCCGCGAGGCGGTCAACGAGGCGCTGCGCGAGGAGATGCGGCGCGATCCGCGGATCCTGATCCTCGGCGAGGATATCCTGCCCGGCGGCGGCGTGTTCGGCGTGCATGGCGGGCTGGACGAGGAATTCCCCGGCCGGCTTCTGCAGACACCGATCGCCGAGGCGGGCTTCGTCGGCATGGGGGTGGGCGCGGCGCTCGCCGGCGGGCCGGTCATCTGCGAGGTCATGTTCGCCGATTTCATGACCGTCTGCATGGACGAGATCATCAACCAGGCCGCGAAGTTCCGCTACATGTCCGGCGGGCAGGCCTCGGTGCCGCTGATCGTGCGCGCCCCCTGCGGCATGGGCCGCGGTGTCGGCGCGCAGCACACCCAGAGCTTCGAGGCGCTGTTCGCGCATATTCCCGGGCTGAAGGTGGCGATCCCCGGCACCCCGGCCGCGGCAAAGGGGCTGCTGAAATCCGCGCTGCGCGGCGACGACCCGGTGGTGTTCCTCGAATACAAGGGCCTCTACGCGATGCGCGGCCCGGTCAGCGACGATCCCGAGCTGCTGGCCGAGTTCGGCCGCGGCTCGGTGGAGCGGCCGGGGCGCGACGTGACGCTCGTCGCCTCGGGGACGATGCTGCACAAGGGGCTCGAGGTGGCCGCCGAGCTGGCCGCCGACGGGGTGGATATCGAGGTGATCGACCCCCGCTGCGCCGCCCCGATCGACCACGAGCTGATCCTCGCCTCGGTCGAACGCACCACCCGGCTTGTGGTTGCGGACGAATCCGTCCTCGAATGCTCGCTCGCCTCGGAGATCGCCGCGACGGTGGCCGAGCGCGGGTTCTACAGCCTCGATGCACCGGTGCGCCGGGTCGCCTCGCCGCGCATGCCCAAGCCCTTCAGCCCGAAGCTGGAGCCCGCCTCGCTGCCGCAGAAGGCCGACATCGCCGCCGCGATCCGCGAGGTGCTGGCCTGATCGCATGACCTGAAGGGGAGGAGACGATGACGGGGAAGGCAAGGGGCGCGCTGCACCAGGATGTGCCGGTGATCGATCTCGACTCCGGCGATGCGGCGGGGCTGGCCGAGGCGCTGCGCCGTGCCTCGGTCGAGGTGGGGTTCTTCGTGCTGACGGGGCATGGCGTCCCCGGACGCGTCTTCGACGATGCCTTCGGTGCCGCGCGCGGCTTCTTCGCGCTGCCCGAGGACGCCAGGCTGCAATACCAGATGGACCGGAGCCAGACCGGTTACCTGCCCGCGGGCCGCAGCGTGATCCGCGCCTCGCAGGTGGCCGACAACCGCAAGGAGGATGTCACCGAGATCTTCCTCGTGCGCAACGAACTGGCGAAATACCACCCCGATGTGGTGGCCGAACGCCGGTTCCGCGGCCGCAACCGCTGGCCCGCGGAACTGCCCGGGTTCCGCCCGGCACTGCTGTCCTACATCCTGCACATGGAGCATCTCGCGCGCGGGCTGCTGCCGCTCTACGAGACGGCGCTGGGGCTGGGGCGCGGCGCGCTCGCGCCCTTCTTCACAGAGGCGCAGCTTTCGGTGTCGGTGGCGCATTACCCCGTTTCGGACGCGACCGACAGCGGCCGCTACGGCCTCGCGCCGCACACCGACGCGGGCTTTCTCACCTTCATCCCGCTGCGGGCCGAACCGGGGCTGGAGATCCGCGACGCCGCCGGCAACTGGTTCGCCCCGCCCGAGGTGCCAGGCGGCATCCTCGTGAACGCGGGCGACATGCTGGCGCGCTGGACATCCGACCTGTTCATGTCCACCCCGCACCGGGTGATGGTGATGCGCGACCGGGCACGGACCTCGCTGCCCTTCTTCTTCTACCCGGCGCTCGACGCGGTGATCGACCCCGCGCTGATCTCGGATGCGCCGAAATACGAGCCGATCCGATTCGAGGAGTATTTCGCCTGGTATGTCTCGCGCAACTACGCGCATCAGAGCGAAGAGGAGGAGGCCTGATGGCCGCCCCGCTGGCGGTGGTGTCGGGCGCTGCCTCGGGCATCGGCCGGGCTGTGGCCGCGCGGCTGCTGGCCGAGGGGTTCGCGGTGCTGGGCCTGGACCTGTCGGAACCGGCCGACCCGCTGCCGCGGCTGCACATGGCGCTGGGCGACGTGACCGACTGGGACTGGGTGCGGGCGACGCTGGCCGCGGCCGAGGCGGCGCACGGCCCGGTGGCCGCGCTGGT
>SLBI01000006.1 GCA_007126375.1 Paracoccaceae bacterium | reverse complement strand
GGGGCCTCGGTGCGGCGGGCCGCATAGGCCGGCGGCGGCACTTCGCCGACGGCGGCGTCGCTTTCGGCCTCTTCCTCCTCATAGGCAGCGGCGGCCGCGGTTTCCGGATCGAAGGTCGGCTCCGCGGCTTCCGGCTCTGCCGCGACGCTTTCATCGCCCCAGTCCGGTTCGGACGCCATTTCGGCGTCGCCATCGCGGGCCGCGAGATGCGGTTGCAGCGGCTCGGCCAGCCGGCGTCGCGGCACCGGCATGTCGGCGGCCGACACCGCGGCCTCGATCCCCGTCGCCACCACCGACACGCGCATCACACCTTCCATGTCGGGATCAAGGGTGGAGCCGACGATGATGTTGGCATCGGGATCGACCTTTTCGCGGATCAGGGTGGCCGCTTCGTCGAGTTCGAACAGTGTCAGGTCATGCCCGCCGGTGACATTGATCAGAACGCCCTTGGCGCCATTCAGGCTGATCTCGTCCAGAAGCGGGTTGGCGATCGCCTTTTCGGCGGCCTGGCGCGCGCGGTCCTCGCCGCTGGCCTCGCCGGTGCCCATCATCGCCTTGCCCATCTCGTCCATCACCGCACGCACGTCGGCGAAATCGAGGTTGATCAGACCGGGCCGCACCATCAGGTCGGTCACGCCCTTCACCCCCTGATAGAGCACGTCGTCGGCAAGCGCGAAGGCCTCGGTGAAGGTGGTCTTTTCATTGGCCAGCCGGAACAGGTTCTGGTTGGGAATGATGATGAGGGTGTCGACCACCTTCTGCAGCATCTCCACGCCGTCCTCGGCCTGCCGCATGCGCTTGGCGCCTTCGAACTGGAAGGGCTTGGTCACCACGCCCACGGTCAGCACGCCGAGTTCGCGCGCGGCCTGGGCGATGATGGGTGCGGCGCCGGTTCCGGTGCCCCCGCCCATCCCGGCCGTGATGAAGCACATATGCGCACCGGCGAGATGATCGACGATCTCTTCGAGAGCCTCCTCGGCCGCGGCAGCGCCGACGGCGGCGCGGGCCCCGGCGCCAAGCCCTTCGGTGGCCCTGACGCCCAGCTGGACACGGGACCGGGAGCGCGACTGCGCAAGCGCCTGCGCGTCGGTGTTGGCAACGACGAACTCGACGCCCTCCAGCGCCTTGTCGATCATGTTGTTCACGGCGTTGCCACCGGCGCCCCCCACGCCGAACACCGTGATCCGCGGGGTGAGTTCCGGCTGCTGTTCGTTCAGGATGAGGTTGAGTGCCATGGTTGACCGCCCGTTTCTAACGCCTGCGCCCCTGTCCGTGGGGCCTTTTCCGGCTTGCGCCGCCTGCTGCCGAATTACCGGCAAGTGTAGCCCCGGTTTAACCCGAGGTCATCAAGAAATCGCTAATTCGCCACAAAATCTGGCCCTCTTTTTCTAAACCTCGGCATGATTTCGCCGTCTCCTGCCGCATCTGGCCGATAGCTGTCTGTCACCTACCAGTTGTCGCGAAACCAGCGCATCGCGCGGCGCAGCGACCGGGCCGGGTAGCGCACCGGCGGCGCCTCGAAATCCCACCATTCGTCCTGCGGATGGGCTGCGAACAGACAAAGCCCGACGGCCGAGGAGAAGCCCGGGCCCGTCGCCGCCTGCGGCAGGCCCTGCACCCTGAGCGGACGGCCGAGGCGCACCTGGCTGCCGAGGATGCGCGCCGCGAGGCCGTCGAGGCCGGGGATCTGGCTGGCGCCGCCGGTCAGCACGATGGACTGGCTGGGCAGATGCTCGAACCCGGCGGCGTCGAGCCGGGCGCGCACCTCCTCGAGGATCTCCTCGACCCGCGGGCGCATGATGCCGATCAACTCGGCGCGGCTGACGGTGCGGCGATCGCGCTCCCAGTCGCCCGTGTCGCCGCCGATCTCGATCAGTTCGCGGTCGTCGGCCCCGGTGGCCACGACGCCGCCATAGAACGTCTTGATCCGCTCGGCGGTGGCGTGCGGCACCTGCAGGCCCTTGGCGATGTCGCCGGTGACATGCTCGCCGCCCAGTCGCACGCTGTCGGCATAGATCATGTGCTTCTTGATGAACACCGACAGGCCGGTCGCGCCGCCGCCCATGTCGATGCAGGCCGCCCCAAGCTCCTGTTCGTCCTCGACCAGACTCGCCAGGCCCGAGGCGTAGGCCGAGGAGGCGACCCCGGCGAGTTCCAGATCGCAGCGTCGGATGCAATGGACGACATGCGAGATCGCGTTTTCCTCGACCGTCAGCAGATGCATGTCGCAGGCGAGCCGGCGACCGATCTGGCCACGCGGATCACCGAGGCCGGAACGCGAATCGAGGGCGAAGTTGACCGGCTGGGCGTGCAAGACCTCGCGGCCGTCGCCGAATGCGGGCAATTCGCAGGCGGCGAGCACGCGGCTGATGTCGGCCTCACCGACCGTCGCCTCCTCCACATCGACCTCGCCGGCAAGCCCGTAGGAGCGGGGCCCGGCGCCCGAGAAACAGGCAATGACATGATCGACGCGGATGTTCGCCATCTTCTGGGCCGCCTGCAGCGCGGTCCGGACGGCACGCTCGGTCTCCTGCATGGCGTGGATCTCGCCGAAGCGGACCCCGCGCGAGCGTGTCGTGGCGGCGCCGATCACGCGGAACCGCGACTGCCCGGCCATCGGCCCCACCCCGTCGTCGCTGCGCGAACGCGACGGGCCGTCGAAGCGCAGGATCAGGCAGGCGATCTTGGAAGACCCGACATCGAGGATCGCCAGCACGCCGCGCTGCATCGCCGCCCGCCGCATCTGCCGCATCGCCCGCTGCTTGCGGTAGAGATCGGTCATCGCATCGCTCCCTCGTTGCCGCCTCGATTTCCGGAGGCGCGCACCCGCCGCACCTCTTCGGCCGCCGCTTCGCTCAGCCGCAGGGTCGGCCGGTCGGGCAGGCGCATGTCCAGATGCCGCACGTCGCGGCCGAGCAGATCCTCGGCCGCGTCCTGAGCCAGCGCCCGTTCCAGCGCGGCCACCGCGCCCGTCTCCGGAAGAAGGAGCCGTCGGTCGTCCTCCAGCACCACGTCCCAGCGGCGTTCGCCGACCCGGACGAGCCCGATCAGGATTTCTTCAAGCGGCGCCGCGGCAGCAAACAGCGCAAGTGCCTCGGGCACGGCCTGCCCGGCGCCGGCGCCGGCGATCAGCGGCAGGTCGGGCCGGCCGGCCCGCGCCAACAGGCGGGCGACGCGATAGCCCTCGGCATCCACCAGCGCCAGCCCGTCGCCGTCATACCAGATCGCGGCCGGTACGCGCTCGGTGATGCGCGCTTCAAGCAGACCGTCGGCACGCACCCGCAGATCGGCCTGCGCCACCGCGTCGAGCGCCTCGAATTCCAGCCGCAGTGTCTCGAGGTCGAGCCGGAAGGAACTGACCGGCCACGCCTGTGGCGCCATTGCCCGCAACGCTGCGGCGACCGGGGCAGACGCCCCCTCGACGGCAATGCCGGTGACCTGGAACTCGGGCCGCGATTCCAGCCCCTCGCGCAATTCGCTCCAGCCCCCGGCCAGCGCTGCGCGACGATCGGGATCCGAGACGACCAGGCCCACGCCCATGGCAAGCAGCCAGGCCGGCAGGCCCACCCGCACCAGCACACGGACCATCGGCGTCAGCCAGAGCCGGTGCAGCCGGTAGGCAGTGCGGCTTGGCGCCGGGTCCGTCCGCCGCCGGGCCGCCCGGCGGGGGGTGCGCCCCTGTGGCGGCGGCGGCTCGGCCGCAGTCATTGG
>SLBI01000065.1 GCA_007126375.1 Paracoccaceae bacterium | reverse complement strand
GGCGCTGATCATCCTGCTGCTCATGCCGGCGCGGACACGCGCCGGCCGCTGGCTGCTCGACCTGCCGGTCTTCGTCCTCGCGGTGATCGGGCTGGGCTATGTCCTGCTCCATCATCAGCAGATCGTGGTGCGCCCGGTCTGGACGCTGCAGCCGAGCGCGCTGGAGATGGCGGTCTCGATCGCCACCATCCTCGCCGTCCTCGAAATCACCCGGCGCTGTCTTGGCTGGCTGATCACCGGGCTCTGCGTCGTGTTCATCGTCTATGCCTTCATCGGCCCCGACCTGCGCCACTGGAGCGCGCTGCGCCCGCTTGCGCATGGTGGCGTCGGCGTGCCCGAGTTCCTCGATCAGATGTATTTCAGCTTCGAAGGGATCTTCGGCACGGCGCTCGGGGTTTCGGCTGAATACATCTTTCTGTTCGTGATGTTCGGCGCGATCCTGCAGACGGTGGGGGGCGGGGATTTCTTCATCGCCATCACCCGGGCGATCACCGGCACCGCGCGCGGCGGTCCGGCAAAGATGGCGGTGGTCGCGAGCGGCCTCATGGGCATGATGTCCGGCAGTTCGGTGGCCAATGTCGCCACCACCGGTTCGCTGACCATTCCGCTGATGAAGCGGCTCGGCTATCCCGCCCGGCTCGCCGGCGCCATCGAGGCCATCGCCTCGACCGGCGGACAGGTGACGCCGCCCATCATGGGCGCCTCGGCCTTCCTGATGGCGGCAATCCTCGGCATCGACTATCTGCAGGTGGTCGGCGCCGCCACCATCCCCGCCCTGCTGTTCTTCACCGCGCTGCTGATCTGCGTGCACATGGCGGCGCTGAAATACGGCCTTGCCGCCATGGGCCGTGCGCAGCCGGGCGAGACATTGCGGGTGCTTGGCGCGGGCTGGACCTTCATGCTGCCGGTGGTGCTGCTGGTCGGGCTGATGCTGCGCGGCTACACGCCCAGCTTCAGTGCCTTCTTCGGCGTGCTGGCGGCGCTGCTGGTGCCCTATATCCGGCCGTCCACGGTGATTTCCCCGTTGCGGCTGGCGCAGGGCGTCCGGCTGGGCACCGAGGGGGCTGCCGTCGTCGCCGCCGCCTGTGCCTCGGCCGGGATCATCGTCGGGGTGGTGCAGATCTCCGGGCTCGGCTTCAAGTTCAGCGCCATCGTCACCAATTTCTCCGGCGGGTCGCTGGATGTGGCGCTGATCCTTGCGATGTTCGCGGCCTTCATCTTCGGCATGGGCATGCCGACCACGGCGGCCTACATCATCCAGGCGACGCTGGTTGCACCGGCTCTGGTGCGGCTGGGGGCCGATCCGCTGGCGGCGCACCTGTTCGTCTTCTACTATGCCGTTCTCGGCCAGATCACGCCACCGCTGGCGGTGGCGGCCTACGCCGCGGCGCCGATCGCCGGCGAGACCGCGAACCGCGTCGGCTGGACCGCCTTCGCCATCGGCCTGCCGATCTATATCCTGCCCTTCATGTTCGTCGCAAACGGCAGCCTGCTGGCGCCGGCGCTATCGGTCGAGTTCGCCTATGTCGTCGGCCGCACGCTGCTCGCCCTGGCCGCCCTGTCGCTGTTCGTCATCGGCTGGCTGGGCGGGGCGCGGCTGGCGCTGGTGCCGCGACTGGTGATGGTCGGGATCGCCGCGCTGATGGTGCATCCGAACCTGCCGTCGAGCCTCGCCGGCCTCGCCCTGTTCGGCGCCATCCTGCTCTATCAGCGGCGCTTCGCGGCGCCCCGCGCCACCGCCCCCGACAGCGAGGTCCGCCGTGCCGGAGAATGACCTGGGCCATGCCACGCAGTACAGTTACGAGTTGTTCACCCGGCAAGCCGACACCGTGTTCGTCGCCGGCCAGATCCCGAAGATCGCCGCCGACCGTATCCTGCTGCCAGGGCGCTGCGGCGCCGAGCATGACCTCCGTTCCGCCCGCGACAGCGCTGCGCTGGCCGCGCGGCAGGCGCTGCACTGGATCGACGCGGCCTGCGCGCACGACGAAGGCGTGGACCGGATCCTTCGCCTGACCGTGTATGTGGCCCTGACCGAGGACTTCGCGGAGATGTCCGAGGTGGCCGATGCCGCCTCGCAGGTCTTCATCGACCGGCATGGTCCGCGCGGTCGTCATGCGCGTTCGGTGATCGGCGTGCGTCGGCTGCCGAGGAACGCTCCCGTGCTGGTCGAGGCAACCGCTGCACTGCGCCGCATCGCGCCCGCCTGACGGCCACAGCGGTCCGACCTTGCGGGGGCCCCGGACGATACCCAGCCCGGCCAGCATGACCTCACCCCGTGGCCGCGTATGGCGGCGCAGCGCCGCCGCGACGGCGACCGCACGGGGAAACACAACCACGGGCAGGTGACGACTGCGCATCACCTCGAGGGTGGTGGAGCAGATGAACAGCAGGCGGGAATGGCCGGATTTTGCCCAGCACCAGCATGCCGATGCCATGATCCTGAACTGATGCGGTGATGACCTCTTCGGCAGTCCCGGCGATGGCGTGTTCCTGCACCGAAAAGCCGGCCGCGCGCAGCTGTCCGGCGGCGGCCGCCAGCTTGCCCGTGTCACCCGAAGCGGCGCGGATGTGCGCTTCGGGCCCCTTCAGCAGCGGGCTCGCGCATACCCGTTCCACCGCCCGACGTGACGACGGGTCACCATCGAAGCCGATCAGGAACCGTTCGACGGGGCGGAAGGTATGGCTCGCCACCATGACCGGGCCATCCGCCGACAATGGCTGCCGGCAGGGCGGTGGAGAAGGAGGCATAGGGCGCCACCTTCGGATCCACCCCCGCGATGATGGAAAAGGCGATCGCCTCGGGAATGAGCGCCGGCGTCACCACGACGCCGGCCAGAAGTCCGGCCTTCGGGTTGCCGAGCCATTCGGCGCGGAAACGATCAGTATACTCCCTCAGGCTTTCGGTCAGGATCATGGATGGCCGGTCTGGCGCGGTTGGCCGGGGGATCGGCGCCCGGCATGACCATCGGGGTCTGCGCCGCCCGACACGCCCCCGATCCTTGGTGGCGCTGCGGCTACCCAGCGCATCCGGCCGAAGGTCAACCGCCTGATTCGACATGCGAAGGCATGCCTGGCTGCGATTCCGCTTGCGGGCCCGTGCAGGCTCTGTTGCAGTCGCGGCCATGCAGGATTCCACCCCGGATTCCTTGCGCGGCCGCTATCGTCCGCGTCTGGTTGAAGAACTCGCAACGCTGCGTGCGGCCTCGGCCAGCAGCTCGGGCGACCGCCGCCCCGTCACACTTGACCAGCAGAGCGTCGGGCGCCTCTCGCGCATGGACGCGATGCAGCAACAGGCCATGGCAGCGGCGCAGGAAGCCCGCCGTCGGGGCCGGATCGCGACGCTGCAGGCGGCGCTGTCGCGTATCGAGGGCGAAGACTTCGGCCTTTGCGAAGACTGCGGCGAAGTCATCGGGTGGCGTCGGCTGGATCTTGACCCGGCGCTGCGCCGCTGCATCGCTTGCGCCCGCTAGCCACCCCTGGCGGCGCCGTGTGCCGGAGCGGCAGACATGCGGCCACAAGCCCCCGGCGAACGAAGGCCGCCACGGCTCAGGCGGCGGAGGCGCGCAGACGCTGCAGCAGCGGCGCGGCATCGGCCCGGCGCTGCCACACCTCCTTGCCGCCCTGCCGCTGTAGCAGGGGGGCAGGGAGTTCGACCTCATCGAAGCCACAGCCGATGAGCGCGGCACGCTGATCCGGGATGAGGCAACCGCAGGCGCGCAGACGCCCCCGATAGCCGAGATCGCGCAGCCGGCGGGCCAGCGAGAACCCGCGCCCGTCGGCGAAGCCGGGAAAGGCAATGCGGATCAACGCCGCACGGGGCAGCTGCGCCGCCAGCCCGGCCGGCAGTGCACCGGCGTCGAGATCGAGCACGAACAGCGCGGTTTCCTGCAGGTCGGCCGATGCGACGAACGCCGGAGGCGCGGCCAGCGGGTGGCCGGACAGAGCGATGACGGGCATGGGCGGGCTCCTCCCTTCTAGGCGGCCACGGCGGTGCCGCTGTGCAGGCCGCATTCCCTCGTACTGTCTTCCCACCACCAGCGGCCCTCGCGGGCGGTCTCGCCGATGCGCGTGGCCCGGGTGCAGGGCTGGCAGCCGACCGATCGGAAACCCGCATCCAGCAACCGGTTGTAGGGAATACCGAGGCTGCGGATGTGCAGCGCGACCTCCTCCTCGGACCAGTCGAACAGGGGCGAGACCTTCACCAGACCCCGGGCGGGATCGGCCGCGGCAAAGCGCACGTCGCGGCGGCCTGGCGACTGGCCACGGCGCAGGCCGCTGATCCAGCCGGCCGCTCCGGTCAGCGCCTGCGTCAGCGGCGCCACCTTGCGCACATGGCAGCAGCGCTGCCGGGCCGCGACGGAATGGCGAAACCCCATCGGCCCGTCGCCGGCCAGCAGATCGTCGAGCTGTCCGGACTCTGGCGACAGGGCGCGCACGCGCAGCCCGTACCGGGCCTCGGTTTCGGCCCAGACCTCCAGCGTCTCGCCGAACAACCGGCCGGTGTCGAGCGTCACCAGATCGATGTCGAGCCGCTCGCGGGCGATGAAGTGGGTCAGCAGCTGGCTCTCGATACCGAAGGCCGTGGTCAGGACGATCGGTCCGCGCAACTGCTCGCGCACGGCAACCAACCGTGCGGCGATCCCACCGGCGACATTCGCGTTCAGCGCCTCGGCGCGGCGGAGCAGTTCGCGAGTCATCCGGCCTCCACCGCATCCCTTGCGTAGATCGCCGCACGAAACGGCTCCGGGCCGACCCTTCTGAACGTCTCGACGAAGGCTTCGTCGGGGCCGGCGCGATGATCCAGATAGGCCGCCACCAGCCGCTCGATGGCCGGGCCGACGGCTTCGGCGGCAAGACCCGGCCCGGCGCGCTCGCCGATGGCCGCCTGCGCACCGGGATCGCCGCCGAGGGTGATCTGATAGCTCTCGACCCCCGATTTCTCCAGCCCGAGGATGCCGACATGGCCGACATGGTGATGCCCGCAGGCATTGATGCAGCCCGAAATCTTGATTTCGAAACGGCCGATTTCCCGCGCCCGATCGGGAGCGGCGAAGCGGCGGGCAATATCCTGCGCCACCGGTATCGAGCGTGCCGTGGCAAGCGCGCAGTAATCGAGCCCCGGGCAGGCGATGATGTCGGTGATCAGACCGGCATTCGCGGCCGCGAGCCGGTGGCGCCCGAGTGCCGCATGCAGCGCCGCCAGGTCATCGCGGGCGACATGCGGCAGCACGACGTTCTGCGTGTGGCTGATCCGCAGTTCACCGAGACTGTACCGGTCGGCCAGATCGGCCAGCGCGCGCATCTGCTCCGAACTGGCATCGCCGGGTGCCTCACCCGGGGTCTTGAGCGAGACGGTGACGACGGCGTGACCGGCCTGCCGATGCGGATGCGTGTTGGCGTCGGCCCAGCGGGCAAAGGCCGGATCGGCAGCGCGGGCGCGCATCTCGATGGTCGAGGGGGGTGGACGCGCCGTCAGCGGCGGCGGGGCGAACTGATCGGCGATCCGCGCCAGTTCGGCCACGGCGGGCACCACCTCGGGCCCGTCGAACGCGCGCTTGCGCCGGGCGAACTCGGCCTCGATCTCGTCGCGCAGCACCTCCAGCCCGGCTTCATGCACGAGGATCTTGATCCGGGCCTTGTACTTGTTGTCCCGCCGTCCGCGCAGGTTGTAGATGGCGAGGATCGCCTCGAGATAGGCCAGCAGGTCGCGTTTGGGCAGGAAGTCGCGGATCACCTTTCCCAGCATCGGCGAGCGCCCCATGCCGCCGCCGAGCAGGACGCTGTAACCCGGCGCGCCGGCGGCGTTGCGCCGAGCGCGCAGACCGATGTCATGCGCCATGGTGACCGCGCGGTCGGCCGGGGCACCGGTGACCGCGATCTTGAACTTCCGCGGCAGATACAGGAACTCGGGGTGGGCGACAGACCATTGCCGGATCAGTTCGGCCACCGGTCGCGGATCCTCTATCTCGTCGGCGGCGGCGCCGGCGAAATGGTCGGCGGTGACGTTGCGGATGCAGTTGCCCGAGGTCTGGATCGCGTGCAGGCCCGCATCCGCCAGGCGATCCAGGATATCCGGCGCATCGGCCAGCCGCACCCAGTTGAACTGGATGTTCTGCCGGGTGGTGAAGTGCCCGTAGCCGCGGTCCCAGCGGTCGGCGATCTCGGCAAGCACGCGCATCTGGTCGGACGACAGCGTGCCATAGGGAATCGCCACCCGCAGCATGTAGGCGTGGAGTTGCAGGTAGAGGCCGTTCTGCAGCCGCAGCGGCTTGAACTCGTCCTCGGTCAGCCGCCCGTCCAGGCGGCGGGCAACCTGGTCCCGAAACTGCGCGACGCGATCGCGCACGAACGCCGCATCGAATTCATCATGGCGATACATCATTGATCCTCGGCCTGGCGGCCCAGGTCGGGCCGGGTGGACGGACCGCGCGCCCGGAACAGCTCGCGGCGGTGCAACGGCCGCGGTTCGGCGCCGTCGAGGGCCACATCGGCCAGAAAGGGCCCCACGGCCCGGTGCGGTTGCGCCTCGGCCCGTTCGAGCAGCGTCGCCGCCTCGGCCTCGGTCCGGGCCAGTGCCGCCGCGGCAAGCCGGCGGGTCCAGCCGCCGTCTTGCGCCAGATAGATCACATCGCCCTTCAGCAGGTCGTTGGCGCTGACGATCCGAAGATTGCGCATTGTCATCGCTCAGGCCTCGGCCACGGCAGGCAGCGGCACCGCCTCGGACGCGCGGGGTGCGAGCCCGAGGAACAGGATCGCGGGACCGGCAACACCACCTCGCGCAAGCGCCTCGGGCAATTGCGACAGCGTCGTCTCGATGATCCTTCGTGCGGGTCGGCCGGCGTTCTCGACAGCCGTGACCGGCAGGGCCGGATCGGCCCCGTGCAGCAGCAGCCTGCCCTGCAGGAAGCGCGCCGAGCGCAGCCCCATGTAGACCGCCGTCACATGCCCCGGCGCGGCAAGCGCGCGCCAGTCCTGTTCGGCCTGCCCATTCCTGTCCTCGGCGGTGACGAACGACACCGCGCTGTTGCGATCGCGCCGCGTCAGCGACCGGCCGATGCCGGCGGCGGCGGCGGCCGCGGCAGTCACGCCCGGCACGACCTCCCAATCGATCCCGGCGGCATCCAGCGCGTCCAGCTCCTCGTCCAGCCTGCCGAACACCCCCGGATCGCCGGACTTCAGCCGCACCACATGGGCGCCCCGCCGGGCATGCACCACAAGCAGCCGGTCGATCGCGTCCTGGCCCCATGACGGCCCACCGGCCCGCTTGCCGACATCGATGAACAGCGCCTCGCGCCGGGCAAGATCGAGGACGGGCTGCGGCACGAGCCGGTCATGCACGATCACATCGGCGGCATCCAGCCGTTGCCGCGCGCGCAATGTCAGCAGGTCGGGATCGCCGGGGCCCGCGCCGACCAGCGAGACCCTCCCGGGATCCGCCGTCCCGACCCGGGCTTCGACCAGAAGCTCGGGCAACCGGCTCCGGACCGCCGTCTCGCCCCCCGTCGCCAACGCCGACGGGCCCGCATGGTCGAAGTAACGTGCCCAGAACTCCCGCCGCTGCCGGCCGGGGGGCAATGCCTCGACCCGCTTGCGGAATTCTGCGGCGATGCGGGCCAGCGGACCGAGCGCCTGTGGCAGGCGCGCCTCGGTCTCGGCCTTTATGCTGCGCGCAAGCACTGGCGCCGTGCCTTCGGTGCCGATCGCCACCACGACCGGGTCGCGATCGACAAGGGCGGGGCTGATGAAATCCGATCCGTCGAGGTCGTCGACGATGTTGACCAGCGCGCCGGCGCGCCGGCCGATCCCGGCGATGCGCGCGTCCTCCGCTGCCGCGCCGTTCGCACCATAGACGATGGCGGCGCAGAGCGCGTCTCCCTCGGCCAACCACCGCCGTTGCAGCACGAGGCGCCCCTCGGCCGCCAGAGCCTCGATCGCGGGGTGGGGATCCGGGCAGAACACGCTCACACGCGCCTCGCTGCGCATCAGAGTGCGGAGCTTGGCGCAGGCGACCTCGCCGCCACCGCAGACGATGACCCTGCGCCCGCGGAGGTCGAGAAAGATCGGAAAATGTCGCATCACCGTCCCCGAACAGCTTCATGCCCTGCAGAGAAAATAGGATTTTGTTCCGCATATTGGAATTATTCTGTGTGGATTAGGGAAGTTTATGCGATATTATATGTCCGAATAGGATATTTTTTCATGGGCGATGGCGCACGAAACCGAACGCCGGGGTGCCGGCACGATCGGATGACATTGTTCCCCGCCCTGAGGGTCGCCACGCCACTGGCAGCGCATGTCCATGGCCCCGGAGGCTGCCGGGAGAGGCTCCGCGCCGTTGCGCGTTGGCGCATCCGGGACATCGGCGCATGCGGCTTCTCCCGGCGGTTCCGCGCGCCCTCGGCCGGCATCCGGTGGACCCCCGCCGGCGCAGGCGTTAAGGTCGTCGCCGAGCCATGGAGCGGCCGGCGCACGGCCCGCAGTATCAACACGGAGCGGCGCATGAACGCGATCACCACCACCGACCATCCCACCCGTCACGCACGTCTGATCGCCTGGGTCGAGGAGATCGCCCGTCTCTGCCAGCCGCAGCGCATCCACTGGGCCAGCGGGTCGGAGGAGGAATGGCGCCGTCTCACCGACGAGATGGTCGCCTCCGGCACCTTCATCCGCCTCAATCCGGACAAGCGGCCCAACAGCTTCCTCTGCCGGTCCGATCCGCGCGATGTCGCCCGGGTCGAGGACCGCACCTATATCTGTTCGGTCAACCGCAAGGACGCCGGCCCGACCAACAACTGGGCCCCGCCTGCCGAAATGAAGGCGAAGCTGCAGGGCCTGTTCGAGGGCTGCATGCGCGGACGCACCATGCATGTCATCCCGTTCTCGATGGGGCCGATCGGGTCGGAGATCAGCCAGATCGGCGTGCAGATCACCGACAGCGCCTATGTCGTCGTCAACACGAAGATCATGACGCGGATGGGGCAGGCGGTGCTGGACAAGATGGGCGACGACGGCGATTTCGTGCCCTGCGTGCATTCGGTGGGCCGGCCATTGCAACCGGGCGAGGCCGACAACCCCTGGCCCTGCGACCCCGAAAACACCCATATCGTGCATTTCCCCGAGGAACGGGCGATCTGGTCCTTTGGCTCCGGCTATGGCGGCAATGCCCTGCTGGGCAAGAAATGCTTCGCGCTGCGCATCGCCTCGGTGATGGCACGCGACGAGGGCTGGCTGGCCGAACACATGCTGATCCTCGGCGCCGAGAGCCCGGAGGGTGAAAAGACCTATGTGGCCGCCGCCTTCCCCTCGGCCTGCGGCAAGACCAACTTCGCCATGATGGTGCCGCCAAAGGGCTTCGAGGGCTGGAAGATCACCACCGTCGGCGACGACATCGCCTGGCTCAAGCCCGACCGTCACGGCGTGCTGCGGGCGATCAACCCGGAAGCGGGATTTTTCGGTGTCGCACCCGGAACATCCGACAAGACCAACCCCAACGCCATCGCCGCGCTCAGGGCCAACTGCATCTTCACCAATGTCGCGCTGACCGACGACGGCGATGTCTGGTGGGAGGGGCTGACCGACACGCCGCCGCCACATCTGATCGACTGGAAGGGCCAGGACTGGACCCCCGACTCGGGCCGCCTCGCGGCGCACCCGAATTCGCGCTTCACCGCCCCGGCGTCGCAATGCCCGACCATCGACCCCGACTGGGAAAACCCCAAGGGCGTGCCGATCTCGGCCTTCCTGTTCGGTGGCCGGCTCAGCAAGGATGTGCCCCTCGTCTATCAGGCCTTCAACTGGAGCCACGGCGTCTACAATGCCGCCACGATGGGCTCCGAGGCGACGGCCGCCGCGGTGGGCCAGGCGGCGATGCGGCGCGATCCGATGGCGATGCTGCCCTTCTGCGGCTACAACATGGCCGATTACTTCGCGCACTGGCTAGATGTCGGGCGCCGGCTGCACAACCCGCCGCGCATCTTCCGCGTCAACTGGTTCCGCCGTGGCGAGGACGGCAGCTTCCTGTGGCCCGGGTTCGGCGAGAACATGCGGGTGCTGAAATGGGTGGTGGATCGTCTGCACGGACGCACCGCGCCGGTCGAAAGCCCGCTGGGCTGGATGCCGCAGTACGAGGACATCCAGTGGGACGGGCTCGATTTCCCGCGCGAGACCTACTACGAGTTGATGCGGGTGGACCGCGAGGCCGCGACGCTGGAAGCGCATGACCACGAGAACCATTTCCACCGCTTCTTCGACAGGCTGCCGAAGGAGTTCATCTACGAGCGCGAACTGCTCCGATCGCGGCTCTGGCGCTCGCCCGAACACTGGGGGCTGATGCCCGAACGCTGACGGGCGGCCGCGCGCGCGGTGGCAAGGCCGGCTGCAGCGCGCAGGCGCTGCAGGCCCCGCCCGGGTGCACGGCGCGGACAACGACACCCGCGGCAGGAGGGCCGGCGATGACGGAGGTTCTGGGCGTCATCCTCGCCGGCGGCCGGGCAACGCGGCTGGGCGGCGGCGACAAGTGCCTGCGGGTCGTGGCAGGCCGGCGGATTATCGATCACGTTACGGAAAGGCTCACGCCACAGGTCGCCGGTCTCGCGCTCAACGCCAACGGCGATCCGGCGCGCTTCGCTGGGATCGGCCTGCCCGTTCTGGCGGATAGCGTGACAGGGCAAGCCGGGCCGCTTGCGGGCGTGCTGGCCGGGCTCGACTGGGCGGCCGCGCGGGGGGCTGCGACAATCGCCACGGTGGCGGGTGACACACCCTACTTTCCGCGCGACCTCGTGCAGCGGCTCGCGGCGGCTGCCGGCTCCACGGGTGTCGCGATCGCGGCCAGCCCGGATCGGGCCGGACGGTTGCAGCGCCACCCGACCTTCGGGCTCTGGCCGGTCGCCCTGCGGGAGGATCTGCGGACCGCACTGACCGGCGGGCTGCGCAAGGTAACGCTCTGGACGGACGCCCATGATGCCGGCACCGCGGTATTCGAGAGTGTGCCGGTCGATCCGTTTTTCAACATCAACAGCTTCGAGGATCTCGCATCGGCCGGGACTCTGCGTCCGGCATGACCGGCAGGATGCCGTCGCCCGAACCGCACCGCACCACGCGGCCCCACGGTCCCCACCCCCCGATGCCCGAGCCGGGCGCAAACCGCCGACCCAAGGCCGCTGCCCGGCGGGCCGGAGCGGACGGGCCGCAGGTCGCCGATGCGACGCGCGGGGCGGGGACCGCCGTCGCGGACACCCCGCCGCCCCAACACTCCGCGGGCGTCATCCCGTTCGCGGTTGCGGCGTGAAGCCGGACCGGGTCGCGGTGCTGGACTGGTCGGCCGAAGGCCGGCCAAAGCTCGGTCGCGACTCGATCTGGCTGGGGCTGGCCGGAGCCGACGGCGTGACGGTGCAGAACCTGCCCACCCGCCGGGCCGCCGAGGCGCGGCTGCAGAGCCTGATCGGCGAGACGCTGTCGCGTGGCGAGCGGCTGCTGATCGGGGCGGATTTCGCCTTCGGCTACCCGGCGGGGTTTGCAGCCGGCCTGACCGGCCGCTGTTCGGCGCTGACGGTCTGGGCATGGCTCGCGGCGCGGATCGAGGATGGCCCCGACAATGCCAACAACCGTTTCCGGGTGGCGGCCGCGGCCAACCGGGCGTTTCCGGGGCTGGGGCCGTTCTGGTTCCGCCCGGCGAGACTGGACCTGCCCGATCTGCCGGTCAGGGGGCGGGATCGGCATGGGCACGGCCTGCCCGAGCTGCGCGAGGCCGACCGGCGCGCCGGCGGCGCGCAGCCGGTGTGGAAGCTTGGCACACCGGGTGCGGTGGGCAGTCAGGTGCTGACCGGGCTGCCGGTGCTGTGGCGGCTGCGCGCAGCCCATCCCGGCCGCGTCGCCGCCTGGCCGCTGGAACCATGGCAGGCGGCGCCGGTCGTGCTGGCAGAGGTGTTCCCCTCGATCCTCGGCGCCGCGGTTGCCGTGGCCGAGCGGCAGGCCCCGGCGCAACCACGCGACGCGCATCAGGTGCGCCTGCTCGCCCGCGCGCTCTGGCGCTTCGCTGCCGAAGGCCGGCTCGCGCCGCTGCTGCAGCCGGAGGTCCCCGAAAAACTGCTGCACACCGAAGGCTGGATCCTCGGCCTGGGCGCGGAAGCGGCCCTGGCCGAAGCCGCCCGCTGTGGCCAGGCTGTTCAGCACCCACCCCGCGGGCCAAGCGCGGGGGCAGGCCGTCCCGACGCCGGACACGGGCAGGCACGAACCGCGCCAAGGCCGAAGTGAAGGCGGCGCCGGCGCAATCTCTCGACGGGCGGGTGCGGCGTGCGAAGCCTTGCGGCAGGTCCCGGAAAAGCCGCTCAGCGGGCGCGACCACGCCGTGGCCGTCGGCACGCACCAGAGCTTTCGCCGCCGCCGGGATCGGGTGCACAAACCGGGCAACAGCCCCTCGACCTGAAATTGGCGGAGGTCACCGCGTGGAGGGTTGTTCGCGGCGAAGAGCCATTGCGGGCATGGACATGCGCCGCGGCGGTGATAGCTTGCCAGCCATGCGATGGACCGACGAAGTCGATGCGACCGGGCTGATCTGCCCGCTTCCCGTGCTGCGCGCGCGCAAGCGACTGGCGGGGATGGCGCCGGGCGCGGTGCTGCGCCTCGTGACCACCGACCCGGCCGCAGCGGTGGATGTGCCGCATTTCTGCGCCGAGGCCGGGCATCAACTGCTGTCGGAGGCCCGCGAAGGCGCAGCAAATGTCTGGCTGATCTGTCGCCACAGTTGAGGCGGCTTCAGCGCGCCTGGGCGTGATAGGCGGCGTTGGGTTGCATCCCGGTGGCAGAGGCCATTCGATTCGACATGGCGAAGAATCCGGCCACTGCGGCAACATCCCAGATGTCGCGCTCGGCGAAACCCGCGTCGCGCAGCGCCGCGCGATCGGCCTCCTCGATCTGCGCAGAGGCAAGCGTGACCTTCTCGGCAAACCCCAGCATCGCCCGCTGCCGGGCGTCCAGCTTCGCCGCACGCCAGTTCATCACCAGCGCCTCGCCGAGGGCCGGATCGCCCGACAGCGCCCGGACCGCCGCGCCATGCGCCACCTGACAGTACCAGCAGCGATTGGCCGAGGAGACGACCACCGCGATCATCTCGCGTTCCAGCTTCGTAAGCCCGGAGGGCGCCAGCATCAGCTCGTTGTACATCGCCGTGAAGGCGTCGAGCTTGGCGATATCGAAGGCATAGGCGCGCAACACGTTCGGCACCATGCCCAGCTTTTCCTCGCAGATGCTGAAATAACGCGCCGTCGCCTCGGGCAGCGGATCGACCGCGGGCAGGTCCAGTGCGGTGGGGCTTTCCTCGGTCATGCGCGCAGTTCCTCCGGGGCAATCATGCGTCAGGGCGCCCCTCCGGGGCAATCATGCGTCAGGGCGCCCCTCCGGGGCAATCATGCGTCAGGGCGCCCCTCCGGGGCAATCATGCGTCAGG
>SLBI01000368.1 GCA_007126375.1 Paracoccaceae bacterium | reverse complement strand
TGCGCCGCATCACCGCGCAGGAAGGGGTGCGGCGCCTGCGCCGTGCAGTGAAACGGAAGCAGCGCGAGGAATGTCGCGGCGCGGGCAATGCGCAGCTGCGGAAGCGGCGCGAGTGCGGAATGCGATCGTGACGGCACCGTTTCAGCGATACGTCTTCACCATGACTGCGCCAACGGTCGCTGCGCCCAGCGCGGCGAGGGCCGCAAGGGCGGGTGCATCTAGGTTGCCGACGACGACGGCGACCAGCGCCCAGATCACCGTCAGCCCGTATTCGGGCGCACGGCCCAGCGACTGCTGGACGATGGCCGCCATGCCCACGGCACCGAGCAATGCCGCCACGGCGGCCCAGGTCTCGGACAGCACGCCGTAGCCGCCAAGCATCAGCCCCACCGCCACCCAGGAGGCGGCGGTGAGCCAGCCGGCATAGACGCCGAGTGGCAGGGCGGCCAACCAGCGGTCCGAGCCGGGGGCTCGCGCCCGCGCCGCCAGAGCACCGCCCAGCATCACCCAGATCAGCACAGTCGCCCAGACCGCGCTGGTGTTCGCCACCGCGATCCAGCTTGCCCCCACCGCGAGGCTGGCGATCAGCGGCCAGCGCGTCGCGTCCCAGCCGTCGTTCTCGGCCCGGGCGAAGAGGCCGGTCAGCGCATGCACGACGAGCCACAGATAGATCAGCCCCCAGATGGCGAAGGCATAGCCCGCCGGCTGAACCGGCGGGTTCCGTTGCGGTAGGGGAAAGAGATCGGGCGCGAAGCCGCCGAAGCCGGCAGTGAACCAGGGCGACGCCACGAATCCCGCAGCCGCCGCGACGACGAGGATGGCCTTCATGCGCCGGTTGCCGGGCCGTGCGCTCAGCACTTCGGTTTCGGAGCGGGGATCAGACAAGGTCACCCTCCGGGGTGATGCGGGTTCGGCCGCCGAGGAACGGGGAGAGCACCTGCGGCAGGACCACGCCACCGTCTTCGGTCTGGCCGTTCTCCACCACCGCGATCAATGTGCGCCCCACGGCAAGGCCCGAGCCGTTGAGCGTGTGGACGAATTCGGGCTTGCCGCCCGAGGCGGGGCGGTAGCGACCGTTCATGCGCCGGGCCTGGAAATCGCCGCAGACGGAGACCGAGGAGATCTCGCGATAGCTGTTCTGGCCGGGCAGCCAGACCTCGATGTCATGGGTCTTCGAGGCGCCGAATCCCATGTCGCCGGTGCAGAGCACGACGCTACGATAGGGCAGGCCGAGGCGTTCGAGGATGCCTTCGGCGCAGGCCGTCATGCGGGCGTGTTCCTCCGCCGCCGCTTCGGGCGTGGTGATCGAGACCATCTCGACCTTCTCGAACTGGTGCTGGCGCAGCATGCCCCTGGTGTCCCTGCCGGCGCTGCCCGCTTCCGACCGAAAGCACTGGGTATGGGCGACATAGCGGCGGGGCAGATAGTCTTCCTCGACGATGTGGCCGGCGACGATGTTGGTCAGGGTCACCTCGGCGGTGGGCACCAGCCACCAGCCATTGGTGGTCTGATAGCTGTCCTCGCCGAATTTGGGCAGCTGGCCGGTGCCGCGCATCATCTCGGGACGCACCAGCACCGGGGTCCAGGTCTCGGTCAGACCGTTCTCGCCCGTGTGGACCTCGAGCATGAACTGCGCCAGTGCGCGCTGCAACCGTGCCATGGCGCCCGAGAGCAGCACGAAGCGCGCGCCGGAAAGCTTCGCTGCGGTCTCGAAATCCATGCCGGCCGCTGCGGCAGGAATGTCGAAATGCTCCTTCGCGGCGAAGCCGAAATCCTGCGGCGTGCCCCAGCGGCGGACCTCGACATTGGCGGTCTCGTCGGGGCCGTCCGGCACATCGGGCAGTGGCAGGTTGGGGAGCGTGAGGAGCAGTTCCTCCAGCTGTGCATCGAGCCTGCGCGCCTCGTCTTCCAGCCGGGCGATCTCGGCCTTCTTTGCGGTCACCAGCGCGCGCAGCCGGGCGAACTCTACCTCGTCGCCGGCGGCCTTCGCGGCGCCGACCGCGCGCGAGGCGGCGTTCTGCGCCGCCCGTGCCTCTTCGGCCGCATGGATCGCGGCGCGGCGCTCGGTGTCCAACCGCAGGACCTCGGGCGCGGCTGCCGGCAATCCGCGGCGTGCAAGCCCGGCATCGAAGGCTTCGGGCGCCGCGCGGATGAGGCGGATATCATGCATGGGCAAGCCTCCCTGACCGGTCGCCCGGCCCTTAGCGCATCGCGCCCAGCGAGGAAAGCGCCCGCCGTCGGCCGCTTGACCCTGTCGCCGACGCGTGCAGCATGGAACCCGACAGTGGAGGGTGCCCGTGGCAGACGATGTGAGCGACGACATTTCCTCGATCGACGCGGTGGAGCGGATGCTCGCGCGCCACGGCTATGTGGCCGACCGGGCGCTGGCGACGCTGGTGTTCCTTGCCCTGCGGCTGGGCCGGCCGCTGTTTCTCGAGGGGGCCGCCGGGGTAGGGAAGACCGAGATCGCCAAGGTTCTGGCGGGCGCGCTGGGGCGCCGGCTGATCCGGCTGCAGTGCTATGAGGGCCTGGATGCCGCCTCGGCCGTCTGCGAATGGAATTTCGCGGCGCAGATGATCGCCATCCGCACCGCCGAGGCCGCCGGCAGCGCCGACCGCGACCATCTGCGGCACGAGCTCTTTTCCGAGGATTTCCTGATCGCGCGCCCTCTGCTGGAGGCGATGCGGCCCCAGGCCGGCGGCCCGCCGGTGCTGCTGATCGACGAACTCGACCGCACCGACGAGCCCTTCGAGGCGTTCCTGCTGGAGGCGCTGTCGGATTTCCAGGTGACCGTGCCGGAACTGGGCACCATCCGGGCGCCGGCCCCGCCCATTGTCATCCTGACCTCGAACCGCACCCGCGAGGTGCATGACGCGCTCAAGCGCCGCTGCCTCTATCACTGGGTGGACTATCCGGACTTCGCCCGCGAGATCGCCATTCTCGAGGCCCGCGCGCCCGAAGCCTCGGCCCGGCTTTCGCGCGAGGTGGTCGCGTTCGTGCAGCGGTTGCGCGGCGAGGACCTGTTCAAGAAGCCCGGAGTCGCCGAGACCATCGACTGGGCGAAATGCCTCCTGGCGCTCGACGTGATCGCGCTTTCGCCGGAGGTGATCTCGGACACTCTGGGGGCGCTGCTGAAGTATCAGGACGATATCCGCCGCATCGAAGGGACCACGGCGCGGCAGCTTCTGGACGCGGTCCGTCGCGAGGCGTCCGAGGCATGAGCGGGCCGGCCCATCCGGCGCTGGAGTTGCCCGAGAACCCCAGGCTCGTGCACAACATCGCATATTTCGCCCGTGCGCTGCGTCGGGCGGGTCTGCCGATCGGGCCGGGCAGGGTGCTGGACGCCATCGCCGCGGTGGCGGCGGCAGGATTCGGCGAAAAGCGTGACTTCTACTGGACGCTCCACGCCTGTTTCGTCTCGCGCCCCGAGCATCGGGCGGTGTTCGCGCAGGTCTTCCGGCTTTACTGGCGAGATCCGCGCTATCTGGAACACATGATGTCGATGATGCTGCCGGCGATCCGTGGCGCGCAGGAGGAGAGGACGGCCGAGGCGGCGGAAAAGCGCGCCGCCGAGGCGCTGCTCGACGGGGCCGGGCGCGACATGCATTCGCCCGAACACGAGACTGGAGAGACCGAGATCGAGATCGACGCCTCGGCCACCGCCTCGGGGGCCGAACGGCTGCGCAATCTCGATTTCGAGCAGATGAGCACGGCCGAGATGGCGCAGGCGCGGGCGATG
>SLBI01000224.1 GCA_007126375.1 Paracoccaceae bacterium | reverse complement strand
GGCGCGGCGGCGGCGTCGAGATCAGCGGCGAGGGCTTCGCGCTGCGCGCCCGCCGCGCGGTGATCGCCGCGGGGGCACATTCGCGCCCGCTGGCGCTGGCCGCCGGCGACCGGGTGCCGCTGGAGACCGAGCGCGGCTATCATCTGGAATACGACATGGCCGTGCCGCCGCTGTCGCGCCCCACCAGCCCGGTGCGACGCCGGCTGCATTTCTGCCCGATGCAGGGCCGGTTCCGCATCGCCGGCGCGGTGGAGCGCGGCGGCCTGCAGACCCCGCCCGAGCCCGATCGGCTGATCGCACTGGAGGAAGGCGCACGGGCGGTGCTGCCCGACCTGCCGGCGCCCGACCGCAGCTGGATGGGGCTGCGCCCGTCGGTGCCAGACGGGGTGCCGGTGATCGGCCCCTCGCGCGCCGGCGACGAGATCCTCATGGCGTTCGGTCACGGCCATCTGGGGCTGACGCTGGCACCGCTGACGGCGCGGATCGTCGCCGCGCTGGTGGCCGGCCGGGCCTCGCCGGTGCCGTTGCGCCCCTATCTGCCCGGCCGCTTCTGATTCTGGCCTGCGGCCGCAAGGCGCGGTTAAAATCGGCGTATGGAGCAGTTATCTGTCGTTCATGCCGCGGCGCGGCGTCGCGAGCTCAGCAAAGGAGAACCGTCATGGCTGACCCGGGCATCTCGCAGGACTTCAACGGCAGGACCGCCATCGTCACCGGGGCCGCCTCGGGCATCGGCGCGGCGATCGCCGAGGAACTGGCCGCCCGCGGCGCGGTGGTCATCGCCTCCGATCTTGACGAGGAGGGCCTCGAGACCGTGGCGACACGGATCGCCGAGGCCGGCGGCACCGCCCATACCCGCAGCGCCGACGTCGCCGATGTCGCGGCGATGGAGGCACTGGTGGACTTTGCCGTCGAGAAGGGGGGCGCTCTGCATCTGGCAGTCAACAATGCCGGGATCGGCGGGCCGATGGAGCCCTGCGGCGCCTATCCGCTGGATGGCTGGAAGAAGGTCATCGACATCAACCTCAACGGCGTCTTCTACGGCATGCGCCATCAGATCCCGGCGATGATCTCCGCCGGCGGCGGCAGCATCGTCAACGTCTCTTCGATCCTGGGCTCGGTCGGATTCCGTGGCGCCTCGGCCTATGTCGCGGCGAAGCACGGGCTTCTGGGCCTGACCAGGGCCGCCGCGCTCGATCATGCCGGCGACAAGGTGCGGATCAACTCGGTGGGGCCGGCCTTCATTTCAACGCCGCTTCTGACCAATAATCTCGATCAGGAGATGCTGGACGGCCTCGCCGGGCTTCATCCCGTCGGCCGCATCGGCACCTCCGAGGAGGTTTCGGCGCTGGTCTGCTTCCTGCTGTCGGATCGGGCGAGTTTCATCACCGGCAGCTATCATCTGGTTGACGGCGGTTATACCTCGCAATGAACCGTCAGGCCACGCAGACCGGTGAAGCCGAGAAACGATCCGCCACGGAGTCACGGCCGGCATGGGCAGAGCCGGCGGCGGCGGTGCTCGACCGGCTCGGGAGCACGCCTGATGGGCTGAACGCGGCGGCGGCGCGCGAACGGCTGGAACGGGACGGGCCGAACGCCCTGCCTGCGGCACCGCGGGCAGGGCCGTTGCGTCGTTTCCTGAGGCAGTTCAACAACCTTCTGATCCTCGTGCTGATTGCCGCGGCGGCAATCACCGCCCTGTTGCAGCACTGGATCGACACCGCGGTGATCCTTGCCGTGGTGATCGTGAACGCGGTGATCGGCTTCGTGCAGGAGGGCCGGGCCGAGGCGGCGCTTGAGGCGCTGCGCGACATGCTGGCGCCCAAGGCGCGAGTGCTGCGCGACGGCCGGCAGTCCAGCATCGCCGCGGCCGATCTGGTCGCGGGCGATATCGTGCTGCTGGAGTCCGGCGACAAGGTGCCGGCCGATCTGCGGCTGATCGAGGCGGCGGGGCTCACCGTCGAGGAGGCGATCCTCACCGGCGAGTCGGTGCCGGTGCGCAAGGATGTCGACCCGGTCGAGGCCGGGGCCGATCTTGGCGACCGTGCCTCGATGCTCTTTTCCGGCACGCTGGTGGCAGAGGGCAGCGGCACGGGTGTCGTCACCGCCACCGGCGCAGACAGCGAGATCGGCCGCATCAGCGGCATGATGACCTCGGTTCAGGTGCTGACCACACCGCTGATCCGGCAGATGGACCGCTTCGCCAAGCTGCTGACCGGATTCATCATGGCGGTGGCGGCGGCGCTGCTGGCGCTGATGCTGCTGGTCCGGGGCATGGCTTTCGACGAGGCCTTCATGGTCGTCGTCGCGCTGTTCGTCGCGGCGATCCCCGAGGGACTGCCGGCGGTTCTGACGGTTACACTGGCGATCGGGGTGCAGGCGATGGCACGGCGCAACGCCATCGTCCGAAGACTGCCGGTGATCGAAACGCTGGGTGCGGTCAGCGTGATCTGCTCGGACAAGACCGGCACGCTGACACGCAACGAGATGATGGTGGCGACCCTGGTCACCGCCGCGGGCCCGGTCGAGGTCACCGGCGAGGGCTATGCCCCCGAGGGACGGCTGGAAAGGGATGGCGAGGCGGTGGTACCCGACACCGTCCATGCCGCGCTCGCCCGGGTCGCGGCGCGATGCAACGGCGCCGCGCTGCACGAGACCGAGGCCGGCTGGCGGGTGGAGGGCGACCCGATGGAGGGGGCGCTGCTGGCTCTGGCGGGCAAGCTGGAGCAGCAGCGCGACGGCCGGCCGCGCGCCACCATTCCGTTCGATTCGCGCTACCGCTACATGGCGGTGCTGCAGGACACCGACGATGGTCGGATGGTGCTGCTGAAGGGCGCTCCCGAGGCGGTGCTGGACCGCTGCGACCGGCAGATGACGCCGGACGGCCCCGAAGCGATCGACCGCGACATGTGGAAGGCCGAGGCCGAGGCGGTGGCGGATGAGGGTCAGCGCGTTCTGGCGCTGGCCGAAATGCCCTTCGATGGTGAGCGGATCGGGCATGACGAGGTCGCGGATGGCTTGATCATGCTGGGCCTCGCAGGGCTGATCGACCCGCCACGGCCCGAAGCGATCGCGGCGGTCGGCGACTGCCGGCGTGCCGGCATCGATGTGAAGATGATCACCGGCGATCACAAGGGCACGGCACGCGCCATCGCCCGGCAGATCGGGCTGGCGAACACCGGCGAGGTGCTGACCGGCGCCGATATCGAGACGCTCGACGACGACGCGCTGCGCAGTGCGGCGCTGGCCACCGACGTTTTCGCCCGCACCAGCCCCGAACACAAGCTGCGCCTTGTCACCGCCTTGCAGGCCGAGGGTGCGGTAGTGGCGATGACCGGCGACGGAGTGAACGATGCCCCGGCCCTGAAACGCGCCGAAGCCGGCATCGCGATGGGCCGCAAGGGCTCGGAGGCGGCGCGCGAAGCCTCGGACTTCGTGCTGGCAGACGACAATTTCGCCTCCATCGCCGAGGCGGTGCGGCAGGGCCGCACGGTCTATGCCAACCTCAAGAAGGTGATCTCGTTCCTGCTGCCGGTGAATGGCGGCGAATCCGGCGCGCTGATCATCGCCGCGCTGTTCGGGCTGATGCTGCCGGTGACGCCGCTGCAGGTGCTGTGGGTGAACATGGTGAGTTCCGTCGCGCTGGCGATGAGCCTCGCCTTCGAGCCGCCGGAACGCGACGTGATGGCGCGCCCGCCGCGCAATCCCAAGGCGCCGATCCTGACGCGCTTCATCCTGTGGCGGGTGATCTTCGTCTCGGCGCTGTTCGCGGCCGGCATCTACGGCCAGTTCCAACTGGCCCTCGCGCAGGGCCAGAGCGTGGAGATCGCCCGCACCATGGCCGTCAACACACTGGTGGCGATGGAAGTGTTCTACCTCTTCTCGATCCGCTACCGGCTGCGCAGCGCTCTGACGCTCGAAGGCATGAAGGGCACGCCGGCGGTACTGCTGGCCGTCGGCGTCGTGGTGCTGTTGCAGGCAGGCTTTACCTGGGCACCGCCGATGCAGGCGCTGTTCGACACCCGCGCGCTGGACGTCTGGCAACTGGCCCAGTGCCTTGCCGCCGGCGTGCTGGTGCTGCTGCTGCTGGAGGCGGACAAGATGATCGAACGCTGGCGCAGGAAGAGGACGCAATGAAGATACTCGTATTCAATGCAGGAAGTTCCAGCCTGAAGTTCGGGCTCTTCGACAGCGCGAACGGCGACGATGAACTGCTGCGCGGCAGTTTCGACCGGTTCCGCGACAGCGGCTGTGACTGGAGCCTGCGCACGGCCGAGGGGCGCGACGAGGGCACCGCACCCCATGCCGATGTCGCCGCAGCCATTGCCGCAGTGCCGGAGGTGCTGGCGGCGCGCGGGTTCGACCGGATCGACGCCGTCGGTCACCGCATCGCACATGGCGGCGACCGTTTCGCCGGCGCGACGCCGCTCGACGACGCCACCCTCGCCGAGGTGGAGCAGCTGACCCCCCTGGCGCCGCTGCACAACCCCGCCAGTCTGAAGGCGGTGCACCTTGCCCGCAACCTCTGGCCGGATCTGCCGCAACTGGGCGTGTTCGACACCGCATTCCATCTGACCAATCCGGCAAGGTCCACCACCTATGCCGTGCCGGCGCGCTGGCGCGAGGCAGGGCTGCGGCGCTATGGCTTTCACGGCACCTCGCACAAATACGTCGCGCGGCGGGCGGCCGAGGCGATCGGCCAGCCGGTGGAGGCGTTGCGACTCATCTCAGTCCATCTCGGCAATGGCGCCAGTGTCTGCGCGGTGAACCTCGGGCGGTCGATGGACAGCTCGATGGGGATGACACCGCTCGAAGGGCTGGTTATGGGCACGCGCTCGGGCGATGTGGACCCGGGTGCCTTCGGCTATCTGCAGCGGGCCCTGGGCCTCGGCATCGAGGAGATCGAGGCGGCGCTCTATTCCGACAGCGGGCTGAAGGGCCTCGCCGGCTTGGCCGATATGCGCGACGTGGAGCATCGCGCCGCCGAGGGCGATGCCGACGCCCAGCTCGCCATCGAGGTCTATGCCTATCGCGCGCGCAAGTATGTGGGCGCCTATGCGGCGGCGATGGGTGGTGTCGATGCGGTCGTGTTCACCGGCGGGATCGGCGAGAACTCGCCCTCGATGCGCCGGCGCATCTGCGACGGGCTGGACTTCATGGGGCTCCGGCTCGATCACGACCGCAACCAGGCGGTCCGGCTGGAAGGCCGCGCCGCCCCCGAGATCCAGAGCTGGGGCAGCCGGGTGCGGGTGATCGTGACCGAGACGGCCGAGCAACTGATGATCGCGCGCGAGGTGGCCGAGGCGCTGCGCCGCCCTGCCCCGGCACCGCGGCCGATCCCGGTCGCCGTCTCGGCCCGGCATGTGCACCTGTCGCGCGCCGCGGTCGAGGCGCTGTTCGGGCCGGGCTACCGGTTGACGGAGGCGAAACCGCTGCGCCAGCCGGGCAATTTCGCCGCCGCCGAACGGGTGACCCTGGTCGGCCCGCGCGGCCGGCTGGAGCATGTGGCGATCCTCGGCCCCGAACGGGCGCGCACGCAGATCGAGGTCTCGCGCACCGACAGTTTCGCGCTGGGCATCGACGCGCCGGTGCGCGAGAGCGGCCAGCTCGACGGCACGCCGCGGGTGCGGCTGATCGGCCCTGCCGGCGAATACGAAACCGACGGGCTGATCGTCGCCGCACGGCATGTCCACATCAACCCAGAAGACGCCGCGGCGATGGGGCTCGACGACGGCCAGCTGGTCGAGGTCCATGTTGGCGAGAAGGGTGAGGAAGGGCGCGGGCTGACCTTCAGCCATGTGCTGATCCGGGTGGCGGACCGCGCCTTCACCGAAATGCACATCGACACCGACGAGGCCAACGCCGCCGGAATCCGCGTTGACGGCGAAGGGGCCGTCGTCGAAACCCATCACGCCCGCCCCGGGTGAACGCAGGGAGCCTCAGTCGCCGGCGCAGGGCGCATCGACGCCTCGGACTGTCGCGCGCGATCGCCCCGGTCGCGGGCGCGGCTGCCGGCCAACGATCCGCCGTCCGCGCTAACTTCTTTGTCGCGCGAAAAACGATCTGGCATGGTTGGGTGGTGTCGGTGGTCCGCAAGACGCCCACAGCGAACTTCACGCGCAAGGCTCGCGGAGGTTTCCCGAGAGGAGGTTGTGAATATGCTTCACAAGACCATCGCCGCGATCGGCTGCGCAACGGCCTGCATGTCGGCCTCCGGGCCGGCACGCGACTCACCGCGCTCGACCTGACCTCCGAGACGCTTATCCTTGCTCAGACGGTCGACGCGCTTGCGCGCGTCTGCTGTTCGGTCTGGACACAGTAAGCCGGTTGGATCTCGCCTGTTCCGTGTCGTCCGGCAGTTTCAACTATGCCGACGCGGGACATCAGAGCTATGCCGGCATTCCCTATTCCAGCGCCGGGACCGGTGTTTTCGACGCCACGACCGGCGCCTGCAGCTGGACCACCTCGGTGGCCGCCGGCGACATGAGCCGGGAAATCACCGCAAGCGGCGGGTTCGTGGGCGGCGACAAGGACAAGAGCACCGCCACCACGGTCGTGACGCCCCTTGCGGACGACGTGTCATATCCCCGCGTCGTTTCGCCGGAGTCCATGCAGCGCGACATGCTTGACCGACCAGATCACCGCCTCTTCCAGCCGGGTTCTGGCGGCCTCCATCTCGCGCGAGTCGCCGGTCGCCTGCATGAGCTCCAACATCTCCATGCCCATTTCCTTCAAGGCACCGATGCGGGTGATCTCGTCGCCCGACAAAGGGCGATACTCGAGGCCGAAGACATCTCCGAACCGGTATTCATGAGACATTGCAGGGATTCCCTTTGGCATTGTTGTCCGGATTCGAATACATCCTGAATGTGAACGTCGCCTGAACGGGAGGTTGACCCGGATCAAGGCTGCGCCTGACCCAGAGTGGCATGTGCCCGGCATGAAGGACGCGGCGACACGGCAGCCGGTCTTCCGGACCGAGGCGATCACCCGGGTCTATGGCTCGGGCGCCGGTGCGGTGCAGGCCCTTCGCGGCGTCGACCTCGCGCTTTACGAAGCCGAGATGGTGGTGCTGCTGGGCGCCTCGGGATCGGGGAAATCGACGCTCCTGAACATCCTCGGCGCGCTCGACAGCCCTACCGAAGGCCGTGTCTTCTTTCGCGACCGCGAGATCACACGCGCAAGCGAGGCCGCCTTGACCGCGTTCCGGCGCGACCATGTCGGCTTCATCTTCCAGTTCTACAACCTCGTGCCCAGCCTGACCGCACGCGAAAACGTGGCGCTGGTGACCGAGATCGCGCGCAATCCGATGCGGCCCGAGGAGGCGCTGGAGCGCGTCGGCCTCGCCCCCCGGATGGACCATTTCCCGGCCGAGCTTTCCGGCGGCGAACAGCAGCGCGTCGCCATCGCCCGGGCCATCGCCAAGCGGCCCGAAGTGCTGCTCTGCGACGAGCCCACCGGCGCGCTCGACAGCAAGACCGGGATCACCGTGCTGGAGGCGCTTGACGAGGTGAACCGCGAACTCGGCACCGCCACGGTGATCATCACCCACAATGCCGACATCCAGCGCATCGCCCACCGGGTGATCGTGCTGACGGACGGCAAGGTGTCGGAGACACGGGTGAACGAGACCCGGCTGCCTCCGTCGGAGGTGAGCTGGTGATCGCGGCGCTCGACCGGAAGTTGCTGCGCGACCTGCGCCGCATCTGGGCGCAATCGCTGGCCATCGCCCTTGTGCTGGCCTGCGGCGTGATGGTGCTGGTCATGGGCAACGGCACCCAGGCGACCCTGATCGAGACGCGCGACGCCTATTACGAACGCAACCGTTTCGCCGATGTCTTTGCCGGGGTGACACGGGCGCCGAAGCGGCTGATCCCGGCCATCGCCGAAATCGACGGGGTCGCGCAGGTCGAGGCGCGGATCGCCGATTACGTGATGCTCGACATGCCGGGCATGGCAGAGCCCGCAATGGGCCGGCTGATCTCGCTGCCCGCCACCGGCGAGCCGGTTCTGAACCTGCCGTTGCTCCGTCGCGGCACCCTGCCCGACCCGCTGCGCGCGAACGAGGTGGCGGTGACGGAGCCCTTCGCGGAGGCGCACGGCTTGCGGCCCGGCGACAGCTTCGCCGCCGTCCTGAACGGGCAGAAGCGCGAACTGACCGTTACCGGGCTGCTGCTGTCGCCGGAGTTCATCTACAACATGGGCCCCGGCACGATGCTCCCGGACGACCGCCGCTACGGCATCCTGTGGATGGCAGAGGCGGCGGTGGCGGCGGCCTTCGACATGGAAGGCGCGTTCAGCGAGGTCACGCTGAAGCTGACGCCCGATGCCAGCGAACCGGCGGTGATCGCCGCGCTGGACCGGCTGCTCGATCCCTACGGCGGCACCGGGGCGGTGGGCCGCGACGGCCAGATCAGCCACGCCTTCCTGCAGGGCGAGCTGGACCAGCTCGCCGCCATAGGAGTGATCCTGCCGCCCGTATTCCTGCTGGTCTCGGCCTTCCTTGTGAACATGGTGCTGGGCCGGCTTATCGCGCTGGAACGGTTGCAGATCGGGCTGCTCAAGGCGGTGGGGTACTCCACCGGCGCGGTGGCGCTGCACTATCTGAAGATGAGCATCGGTATCGGCGTGATCGGCGTGCTGGTCGGCTGGGCTGCCGGCGCCTGGCTGGCGCAGGGCACGGCCAATCTCTATGCCGAGTATTTCCGCTTTCCCTATCTTGTCTATCGCCCCGATCCGGCCTCCTTCGCGCTCTCGGGCGCCCTCGGCATCGCCACGGTGCTGGTGGGCGCGTTGCGCGCGGTCTGGGCCTCGGTGCGGCTGGCGCCGGCGGTGGCGATGTCGCCGCCGGCGCCGCCGCGCTACAGCCGCGGGCTGGCGGATGCCATCGGCCGGCTGCTACGGTTGCGGCAGACGACGATGATGATCCTGCGCTCCGTCATCCGTTGGCCCGGGCGGGCCGCGGTCACTGTTTTCGGGGTCATGGCCGCAACCTCGGTGATGGTCTCTTCGCTGTTCACCTTCGACGCCATGGAGGTGATGCTTGACGATTTCTTCCATAACGCCAACCGTGCGCAGATGACCGTGATGCTCGCGCAGGCGCAGGGCACCCGCGTGATCGAGGACGCCCGTGCGCTGCCCGGGGTGCTGCAGGCCGAGGGGCACAGCTCGGTCCCGGTCCGGCTGCGCCATGGCCCCCGCGAGCAGACGATCCGTCTCGAGGCGCAGGACGGGCGCGCGCAACTGATCCGAGTCATAGCGGCCGGGGGCGGCGCGGTGCAGGTCCCGCCCGCGGGGCTGGCGCTCCCGGCGACGCTGGCCGCCGACTGGGGTCTGCGCGCCGGAGACACGGTCGAGATGGAACTCCTCGTTCCCCCGCGCGAGACGCATCTGATGCCGATCACGGCGCTCACACGCCAGAGCATGGGCCAGGATCTGCACATCAGCGCCGAAGCGCTGCACCGGCTCATGCGCCAGGCCCCCACGGTGAACCGGCTGAATCTGATGATCGACCGCAACGCCCTGCCCGACCTCTACGCCGCGCTGAAGACCACGCCGGCGGTCGCGGGGGTGATGCTGTGGGATGAGACGCGCGAGCGCTTCACCGCCGAAATACAGAACAATCTGTGGACCATGGTGCTGATCTATTCGGTTCTGGGCACGTTGATCACCGTCGGGGTGGTCTACAACGCCGCACGCATCCAGCTTTCCGAACGCGCGCACGAGCTTGCCAGCCTGCGGGTCCTGGGCTTCGGCCGTGGTGAAGTGGCCTGGGTCCTGATGGGCGAACTGATGCTGCTGACCCTCGTCGCGATCCCGTTCGGCTGGCTTGCCGGCTATGGTTTCGCTGCGGCGGTGACGGCGGGGCTTTCGACCGAGTTCGTCTCGATCCCGCTCGTCGTGACGAAAAACACCTATGGCCTTGCGACGCTGGTGGTGCTGGCAGCGGCACTTGCCTCGGCGCTGGCGGTGCGGCGCCGACTGGACCGGATCGATCTGGTCAGCGCGCTGAAAGCGAAGGAGTGAGAGGATGAACCGGGCGCGACTGGTCCTGGGGCTTGGCGGGATGGCGGCGCTGGCCGGGGGGCTCGTCTGGGCGCTCTGGCCCGCGCCGCTGCTGGTGGAGGTGGCCGAGGTGCGCGCCGCGCCGATGCAGGTGACAGTGGCGGCCGAGGGCGTGAGCCGTGTGCGCGAGCCCTATCTGGTGACGGCACCGATCTCCGGAACGGTCGAACGCAGCCCGGTGGAGGTGGGCGAGCAGGTCACGCGGGACAGCACCGTGGTGGCACGGCTGCACCCGGCCGAACCGGCGCTCCTCGACGCCCGCACCCGCGCCGAGGCCGAGGCGGCAAGGCGTGAGGCACGCGCCGCCGTGGAGGTGGCTCGGGTGACGCTGGCGCGCCACGAACTCGATCTCGCCCACGCCGAAGCGCGGCTGGATCGCAACCGCGAACTGGCTGCCCGCGGGGTGATCCCACAGCAGATGCTCGACGATGTCAGGGCGCTGGCAGAGGCGGGACGTGCTGTCGTCGAGGCTGCGCGTGCCGAACTGGCGATGCGCGAAGCAACACTTGCGCGGGCCGAAGCCGTGCTCATCTCGCCAGGCGATGCGGGCGGGGCGGCGGGGAGTGATGGCTGTTGCGTGGAATTGCGGGCGCCGCAGTCGGGCACCGTGCTCTGGATCGACAACGAGAGCGCGCGGCTGGTGCAGGCGGGGGCGCCGCTGCTCTCCATCGGCGATCTCGCGGATATCGAGATCGAGGCGGACCTGCTGTCGGCCGACGCGGTGCGGCTCGCGCCCGGTGCGACAGCGATGGTGGAGCGGTGGGGCGGCGACACCCCGCTGGCCGCCCGGCTGCGCCGGATCGACCCGCGCGGCTTCACCCGCGTCTCGGCGCTGGGAATCGAGGAACAGCGCGTGCGGGTCTATCTCGACCTCGAAAGCCCGCCCGAGGCCCGGGCCGGCCTCGGCGATGCCTTTCGCGTCTTCGTGCGCATCGTCGAATGGGAAAGTTCCGAGGCGCTTCAGGTGCCGATCGGCGCGCTTATCCGGGCCGACGGTGGCTGGGCAGTGTTCCGGATCGACGAGGGCACCGCCCGGCTTACCCCGGTCGAGATCGGCCGTCGCACCCAGACCGAGGCACAGGTGCTCGCGGGCCTCGATCCTGGCGATCGTGTCGTCGCCTTCCCCGGCGACCGCGTGGCCGATGGCGCCCGTGTGGCGCCGCGCGGCGGCAGCTGAGCCCCGCCACACCGCGCAGGCATGCGCGAGCAACCGCGCGCGGTCGGCACATGCGCCTTGCCGGCACATGGGGCTTGCGATGCGTTCTGCGTGGCGCCACCTTCGGCACAGCAGCCGCCCGGATGGACCCCGATGCCCGCCGCCGACTCCTGCCTCCTCACGGCCCTGCGGCGCATCGCGGCCGGCCTCGCAATCGGGCTTTGCGCATTTTTCAGCCTGCCCGGCGCCGTTGCCGAGCCCGCAGGCCCGGTCCGCATAGGGCTGGAAGGGCCGCAACGCGCGGCATGGGCGGCGGTCGGACGGCTGCAGATCGGTCCGGAGGGGCATTGCACCGCCACGCTGATCGCACCCGATGTGGTGCTGACCGCCGCGCATTGCCTCTTCTCGCCGCAGACGGGGCGCGCGCGGCTGGCAACGCGGCTGCAGTTCCGCCCCGGATGGTGGGACGGTCCGGGCCGGCTGCGCCTGCGTGGCTGGGCCGTTGCGGTGGCCGAGACCTATCGCTATGACGGTGCCACCACCGGCCCCGGCGGCGACATCGCGCTGGTGCGGTTGGCCGGGGCAGCTCCGGCACGCCTTGTCCCCTTCCCGCCAGCGACGGAGCCGGCGCAGGCGGGGGAAAGAGTTGCCGTGCTGTCCTACGGTCGCGACCGGCCCGACCAGCCCTCGATCGAGCCAGGATGCCGGATCCTGCGCCGTGCCGGCAGCGTTCTGCTCACCGATTGCGAGGCACTGCCGGGCGTTTCCGGAGCACCGCTGCTGCGTCTGCGTGGCGGCGAGGCCGAGGTCATCGGAGTTGTCAGCAGCCGCCTCGGCCCCGAAAACGCCGAAACCGGTCCGGCGGTGGCCGTCGCGCTGGATGCCCATATCGAGACCCTGCGCAGCCGCCTCGCGCCGCGGCGCTGAGCCCCGCCCCGCGCGGGGAGCGGGGCAGAGGGCTTCAGCCAGCGGCAGCCACGGCCCGCGCTGTCAGCACCCGAACGAGGTTCGCCCGGTAGTCCGGCGTGCCATGGAGGTCACCGATCATCCCCTCGGGCGAAACAACAAGACCCTTCACCGCCTCCGGCGCGAAACTGCGCGACAATGCCTCCTCGGCTTCCGCCCAGCGAAACACACCCGATTCCGAGGCGCCCGTCACCGCCACGCGCACCCCTTCGGCAAACCGCGCCACAAAGACGCCGGTCAGCGCAAAACGCGATGCGGGCTGGACAAACTTCTGATAGTTCGCCGCCTGCGGTACCGGGAACTTCACCTCGGTGATGATCTCGCCCGGCTTCAGGGCGGTGGTGAACATACCGTCGAAGAAATCCTCCGCGGCGATCTCGCGCGCATTGGTGATCACGGTCGCTCCCGCGCCCAGCACCGCGGCCGGGTAGCAGGCCGAGGGATCGTTGTTGGCGAGACTGCCGCCAATGGTACCCTTGTTGCGCACCGCCGGATCGCCGATGCGATTTGCCATCGCCGCCAGCGCCGGAAAATGCGCCGCCGCCTCGCGGGCGACGGTGGCATGTGTGGTGCCACCGCCGATGCAGACCCGGCCCGCATCGTCACGGCAGACGCCGCGGATTTCGGCGATGCCGCCGAGACTGACGAGTTTGGAAGGGCTGGCCAGCCGCTGCTTCAGCGCCGGGATCAGCGTCTGGCCCCCACCGAGCGCCTGTGCCTCCTCATCGCCGAGGGCGGCCGCCGCATCCGACACTGACGTCGGCCTTAGAAAACCGAAGGAATACATGGGTGTGCCTCCCTTAATTCGCGTTGATCGCGGCCCAGACCCGGGCCGGCGACAGGGGCATGTCGATATGGGTGACATGGGTGTGGCCGGCGCGGTGCAGCGCGTCGATCACCGCATTCACCACGGCCGGCGGCGAGCCGATCGCCCCGGCCTCGCCGCAGCCTTTCACCCCCAGCGGATTGTGGGTGCAGGGGGTCTGACAGGAGTGATCCACCTGATAGAACGGCAGATCGTCGGCCCGCGGCATGGCATAGTCCATGTAGCTTCCCGTGAGCAGTTGCCCGTCGGCATCGTAGGCCGCGGCTTCCAGCAGGGCCTGGCCGACACCCTGCGCGATCCCTCCATGGACCTGACCATCGACGATCATCGGGTTGACGACATTGCCGAAATCATCCGTCGCCGCGAAGGAGCAGATGGTGACCTTGCCGGTGTCGGGGTCGACCTCGACCTCGCAGGCATAGGCGCCGGCGGGATAGGTGAAGTTCGACGGGTCGTAGAAGGCCGTCTCCTCCAGCCCCGGC